>JAEWCW010000173.1 GCA_023390415.1 Pseudomonadota bacterium
CGGCCAAGGCTGCTCCGCCCGCGCCGAAGCCGGCGCCTCCGCCCGTCCCCGGCACCACCCTCGACGGAAGCTGGGATCGGCGTATCTCGCGCGGAATCGTCGCTCCGGACGTGACGGTCGACCTCCACGGCCACAATCTCGCGACCGCCTACGATCTGCTCGACCGGCGGCTCGAGCAGGCGATCGCGTCGGGAGCCCGGGTGGTGCTTCTGATCACCGGCAAGCCGCCGACAAGTGACCGCCGCCCGGTCGCGCGCGGGGCGATCCGTGCCGCAGTCGGCGACTGGCTCCACGCCTCGCGCCACGCGGCGAGCATCGCTGCAGTCCGCAACGCCCATCCCCGCCACGGCGGCCAGGGCGCGCTCTACATCGTGCTGAGACGGGGACGAGGCTGAACCTCGCCCGAGACCGTCATCCCAGCGAAGGCTGGGATCTCGGCGGGGTTACACTCGGCCCAAATGGGCGACCTGCAGGTCCGCCTGTGCCCTTCACCCCCTGAGATCCCGGCCTTCGCCGGGATGACGGGAATTGCCCAGGGCGCTCTCGATGACTCGCGCGTAGATCCTTGCCAGCGCTCGAATGTCCTCGATTGCAGCCGCTTCGTCGAGCTTGTGCATGGTGGCGTTGGGAAGGCCGAAGTCGATGACCGGGCAGAGCGCGATCAGGAACCGGCCGTCCGAGGTCCCGCCATGGGTCGAGAGATTGGGGCGGATGCCGGTCTCGGCATGGATGGCGTTGCTGACGATCTCGTAGATTGGTCCCGCCGGCGTCAAGAAGGCCTCGCCGGAGATCTTCGCCTCCACCTTGGTTCCCGGAGCCGCCGCCTCGGCCGTGCGGCGGACGAGCTCCACCAGGTCCACGCCCTTGTGGAGGTCGTTGAAACGGATGTTGAGCTGCGCGCGGGCAAATCCGGGAATGACGTTGGTCGCCCGGCTCGACGTGTCGACGGCGGTGATCTCGAGGTTGGAGGGCTGGAAGGCGTCGCTGCCCTGGTCCAGCTCGAGCGCGTCGAGCGCCGCGATCACCCGCGCCAGCTTCGGCACTGGATTGTCGGCACGGTGGGGATAGGCGACGTGGCCCTGGGTCCCCGGCACCTCGATCCACATATTGACCGAGCCGCGGCGGCCGATCTTCACGACGTCGCCGAGCCGCGCTTCGGAGGTCGGCTCGCCGATCAGGATCATGTCCGGCCTGATCCCGCGCTCCTTCATCCAGCCGATCAAGGCGGGCGTGCCGTAGGTCGCCGGGCCTTCCTCATCGCCGGTGATGATCAGGCTGAGCGTTCCGGGATGGTCCCGGACCTCGGCGGCGGCGGCGACGAAGGCGGCGATCCCGCCCTTCATGTCGACGACCCCGCGGCCGTGGAGCAGCGCGCCGCGCTCGACCGGCTCAAACGGGTCGGTCGCCCAGCCCTCGCCGGGCGGGACGACGTCGAGATGGCCGGCGAACCCGAAATGCGGGCCGCCCGAGCCGCGCGACGCGAACAGATTCTCGACCGGCCCGTCCGGCGCCTCGCCAGCGACGAATCGTTCCACCGAGAAGCCGATCGAGGCCAGCGCCTCCTCAAGCACGTCGAAGACCGCGCCGGTGGCGGGGGTCACGCTCGGACAGGCGACGAGTCGTTTCGTCAGCTCAACGGGATCGATTGCTCCACTCATCCCGGCGACCTAGCATCGCAGGCGGGAGAAAGACCATGCCGAAGCTCGATCTCGACTCGATCGAATCCACCAACCGCACCGGCTATCCGCCACCTTTCGCCGAGATGATGGCGAAGCGCCATTACCGAAGGCTCGCGGGCCCGGCGGGGATCGAGGATTTCGGGGTGAGCCATGTCACGCTCGAGCCGGGCGGGATCTCGAGCCAGCGCCACTGGCACGAGGGCGAGGACGAGCTGGTCGTCATGCTGGCCGGCGAGGCGGTTCTCGTCGAGGAGGGGCGGGAGAGCGTGCTTCGTCCCGGCGACCTCGCCGCCTTCCCGAAGGGCGTCGCGGACGGGCACCACTTGGTCAACCGCAGCACGTCCCCCTGCATCTTCGTCGCCATCGGCAAGCCGGCGACCAGCGACTGCCATTATCCGGACATCGACATGCGCCTCGACGCCGCGACCAATGCCTATGTGCACAGGGACGGCACGCCTTATTGAGCGGCCTCGGGCGGCTCGTAGCGCTCGATCACCCAGGGCTCGTGCTGCGCCGCCTCGATCCAGTCGCGCATCCATTGGTGATCGAGCACCGCCTCCATATAGGCGGCGGCGAAGCGCGGCACCGGGATCGAGTAAGTGACGAAGCGGGTGACGACCGGGGCGAACATGATGTCCGCCGCGCTATAGGTGCCGAACAGGTAGGGGCCGCCATTGCCGTGGCGCGCGCGGGCCTGCGCCCAGAGCTCCATGATCCGGCCGATCTCGGCGCGGACCGCGTCGCTGATCTCCTTGCCGGGGAAGCCGGAGCGGAGGTTCATCGGACATTCGCGGCGGAGGTTCTCGAAGCTCGAGTGCATTTCCGACGCCATCGAGCGGGCCATTCCGCGGGCGGTGTCGTCCGCCGGCCAGAAGCGGTCGCGGTCGGTCTTGTCGGCGAGCCATTCGATGATGGCGAGGCTGTCCCAGATCACCGCCTTGTCGTCCCACAGGACCGGCACCTTGCCGCCCGACGGCGCGAACTCGTCGCCGTTGCGCTTCCGCTCCCACTCCTCGTCGAAGAGGGGGACGGTGATCTCCTCGAACGGCAGGCCGGACTGCTTCACGGCCAGCCAGCCGCGCAGCGACCAGGAGGAATAGGCCTTGTTGCCGATGATGAGCTTCAGCAATGCAATCCTCCTCCTCAGTCACACGGTCAGGCGGCCGCGGCCTCCAGCACCTTCCGTCTCAACTGATCGATACCCAGACCGGTTTCGCTCGACGTGACGACGATTTCGGGATGGGCGGCGCTGTGGCTGCGCGCCTCGGCGGCGGTGGCCGCCGTCACCGCCTCGAGCTCCGAGGCCTTGATCTTGTCCGCCTTGGTGAGAACCAGGTGGTAGCCGACGGCGGCGTCATCGAGCATCTTCATGACCTCGCGGTCGATGTCCTTGAGGCCGTGGCGGGCATCGACGAGGACGAGCGCCCGCTTCAGAACGGCGCGGCCGCGCAGATAGTCGTTCACCAGGAAGCGCCACTTCTTGACGACGTCCTTGGGCGCCTTCGCGAAGCCGTAGCCGGGCATGTCGACGAGGCGGAATCGCAGGGGATCGCCGACGTCGAAGAAGTTGAGCTCCTGCGTGCGGCCGGGCGTGTTGGAGGTCCGCGCCAGGCCGATGCGGTTGGTGAGCTTGTTGAGCAGCGACGACTTGCCGACGTTCGAGCGGCCGGCGAAGGCGATCTCCGGCGCCTCCGGATCGGGCAGGAACTTCAGCGACGGCGCCGACTTCAGGAACGAGATCGGCCCGGAAAAGACCTTCCGGGCCGTCTCGTCGAGGGCGTCCTCGCCGTCGCTCACTTCTTCTTCCGCCGGCCCTTGCCGCCGCCGCCGGTCGCATCCGCGATGACCTCGGCAGCAGCGGCTGCGGGTGCCGCCGCAGCGGCGGAAGCAGGCTCGCTCTTCAGGCCCGGGTAGCGGGAATAGAGCCACTTCTGCTGGGCGATGGTGAGGATGTTGCCGGTCAGCCAGTAGAGCTGGAGGCCCGCCGCGAACGGCGCCATCACCACCATCAGCACCCACGGCATGAAGGCGAAGACCTGCTTCTGGACCGGGTCCATCGGGGCCGGATTGAGCCGCATCTGCAGCCACATGGTGAAGGCGACGAGGATCGGCAGGATTCCGATCGCGATGATCGACGGCGGCTGGAAGGACAGGAAGCCGAACAGGTTGACCGGGGTCATCGGATCCGGCGCCGAAAGGTCGCGCAGCCACAAGGCGAAGGGCTCGTGGCGCATCTCCACCGCGAGCATCAGCACCTTGTAGAGCGCATACCAGATCGGGATCTGGAGCAGGATCGGAAGGCAGCCCGCCATCGGGTTCACCTTCTCCTCCTTGTAGAGCTTCAGCATCTCCTGCTGCATGCGCGGCTTGTCGTCCTTGTAGCGCTCCTGCAGCTGCTTGATCTTGGGCTGGAGCACCCGCATCGCCGCCATCGAGGCGAACTGCTTCTGCGCGATCGGGAAGAGCAGGAGCCGGACGATGAAGGTCAAGGCGATGATCGCGAAGCCGAAATTGCCGATGAGATGGAACAGCCAGCTCAAGAGCGAGAAGATCGGCTTCATGAACCATTCGAACCAGCCCCAGTCGATCGCCTTGTCGAGGCGGGGCACGCCGCCTTCCGTGTAGCGCTCGAGCAGCTCGATCTCCTTGGCGCCGGCGAAGAGCCGCGACGTGTAGGAGATTCCGCGGCCGGGCTGGACGATGGTCGGCGCGGCCTGGAAATCGGCCTGGAAGCTGTTGGTCTGGGCGTTGTGGCGGAAAGCGGTCTCGACGCTGCCATTCTGGGCGGGGACGATCGCCGCGAGCCAATATTTGTCGGTGAAGCCGAGCCAGCCGCCGGTCGAGTTCTGGATCTGGTTGCCCGCCTCGGCGACGTCGGACCAGTTGGAATCGTAATTGGCCGTGTCGTTGAAAAAGCCGACCGGGCCGACATGCATGGTCCAGCTGTCGGGGTCCGGCGAAGCGCCGATTCGGTTGATCAGCGCGTAGGGGCGGAGCGCGATCGGCCCTGCGCCGCGATTGTGGACCCGCTGCTCGGCGGTAAACATGTAGCCGTCGTCGACCGAGAGCACGATCTCGAAGAGCTGCCCCTGGCCGTTGTCCCAGCTCAGAGTGACTGGATTGCCCGGCGAGAGGACGTTGCCGCTGGCGCGCCAGATCGTCTCGTTGTTCGGCGCTGCGAGGCCCTCGCCGCTCCAGCCGAAGCTGCCGAAATAGGCATGGCCCGCGCCCTCCGGCGCGAACAGGCGCACGGGCGGCGAGTCGGGATCGATGGTCTGGCGGTGGGTGGTGAGAAGGAGGTCGTCGATCCGGGCGCCGCGGAGGTTCACCGAGCCGCGAAGGCGCGGGGTCTCGATCCGGAGGCGCGGAGCCGGCTGACGCTGCGCAGCCGTCTGCGCCTGCTGCTGCGGGCCCGCCGGCGTGGCGCTCGGCTGCTGGACCGGCTGGCTGCGGCCGTCGATGATCTTCGTCGAGGGTTCGCTGGCGGTCGGGAAATAGCGCTCGGTCAGAGCGCTCCAGCCGAACAGGACGATCGCCGACAGGACGATCGCCAGGATCATGTTACGATGCTCGTTCACCTAAATCCCCTCAAGGTACCGGGTCGTAGCCAGAACCCCCCCAGGGGTGGCAACGGGCGAGGCGCCTGGCGGCCAGCCAGCTTCCGCGAAGCGCCCCATAGCGCCGAAGCGCGGTGATTGCATAGGCCGAGCAGCTGGGCTGGAAGCGGCAGCTCGGCGGAAGAATTGCGGACGGGCCGACCTGCCAGCCGCGCGCGATCAGGATGAGCAGCTTGGCGATCATCGTGCCGCCTTTGCGAGCGCCTTGCGGAGCTCGTCGCGAAGCGCGCTGAAATCGCGCTCGATCCCGCCGGAGCGGCCGATCAGGACATGATCGGCGCCGGCCAGGCCGGCCTCCGGCAGAACCTCGCGGGCAAGCGCCCGGAAGCGGCGCTTCATCCGGTTGCGGACGATGGCGCCGCCGATCTTCTTGGTGACGGTGATTCCGAGCCGCATGGTCGGATCGTCGTCGCCGCGCGGGCGGACGAGAAGGACGAAGCCGGGCATCGGCGCGCGCCGGCCGCGATTGGCGGCGAGGAAGTCGGCGCGCCGGGTGAGCGTCGTCAGGACGCTCTCGGGGCTTAGGCCGACAGCGTCTTGCGGCCGCGGGCGCGGCGGGCGGCCAGGACCTTGCGGCCGCCGACGGTCGCCGTGCGGGCCCGGAAGCCGTGACGCCGCTTGCGCACGAGATTGCTCGGCTGGAAAGTGCGCTTCATCGCTCATACCTCGAAAACTGAATTGAAAAGGGCCACCGTCCCCGGCGGCCTCGTCGGGGGCGCGGATAGGGAAAGCACGTCCCAAAGTCAATCGTCGGCGATGACGGCATGGGCCTCGGCGCGGGCCTTCGCGATCTCCTCGCGCCGGCGCGCGCTCTGGCGCCTGAGCCCCCAATCCGCCCAGCGCCCCTTGTTGGGATGCTTCTTCTTGAAACGGACGTAGATGCGCTTGGCCACTCCGCTATATTTGAGGACGAGGCTGAGCCCCGCCGCGAAAACGACGACACCGCCGGGGCCCGGGATCGGGCCGACGAGGGGCGTGATCGCGATCAGCAGGCAGCCGATCCCGACCAGGGTGTAACGCACCGGCCGCGTCCTCGACAGCGCGGCCCATCTCTCTCTCAACGCCATTAGGTCCAATCTGGTGTCGATGCCGGCTTCCGTCAAACCTCCCCCCATGCTGAAGCGTTCCGAGGCAAGGCGGGGGCAGTCGATGGTCGCGCATGTGGCGACGGTGGCGTTTCTCGGGCTGGAGGCGCGAAGCGTCGAGGTCCAGGTCCAGATCGCGAGCGGCCTTCCGGCCTTCGTCGTCGTCGGGCTCGCCGACAAGGCGGTCGCGGAAAGCCGGGAGCGGGTCCGCGCCGCTCTGGCAGCCATCGGCCTCGCGCTCCCGCCCAAAAGGATCACGGTCAATCTCTCGCCGGCAGACCTTCCCAAGGAAGGCTCGCATTACGATCTGCCGATCGCGCTCGGACTGCTCGCGGCGATGGGCGCGGTGGATCGCGAGACGCTGGCCTCGTTCCTGGTCGTCGGCGAGCTCGGCCTTGATGGGCGGATCCAGCCCTCGCCGGGGGTCCTGCTTGCGGCGCTCCACGCCTCCGCGAGCGGGCTCGGGCTGATCTGCCCGGCCGCGCAGGGGCCGGAGGCGGCCTGGGCAGGGACGATCGAGGTCGTCGCTGCGCCGGATCTCATCTCGCTGCTCAACCATCTGCGCGGAAGCGCCGCCTTGTCGCCGCCGGGGCCGGGCGAGGCCGACATTGTCGATGGCGGTCCGGATCTCGTCCAGGTGAAGGGGCAGGAGACCGCCAAGCGCGCGCTCGAGATCGCCGCGGCGGGCGCGCACAATCTGGTGATGATCGGGCCGCCGGGCGCAGGCAAGTCGCTGCTCGCGGCCTGCCTGCCGGGCGTCCTGCCGCAACTCACCGCGTCGGAGACCCTCGAAGTCTCGATGATCGCGAGCGTCGCCGGGCGGCTGGTGGACGGACGGCTGATCCGCGCGCGGCCGTTCCGGGCGCCGCACCATTCTGCCTCGATGCCGGCTTTGGTCGGCGGCGGCCTCAAGGTGCGGCCGGGCGAAGTCAGCCTCGCCCATCTCGGTGTTCTGTTCCTCGACGAGCTTCCCGAATTCCAGCGCAACGTGCTCGATTCGCTGCGTCAGCCGCTCGAGACCGGGACGGTGCAGGTCGCCCGCGCCAACGCCCATGTCAGCTATCCGGCACGCTTCCAGCTGGTCGCGGCCATGAATCCCTGCCGCTGCGGGCATCTCGGCGATCCGGCGCTCGCATGCGCCCGCGCGCCGCGCTGCGCGGCCGACTATCAGGCCAAGATCTCCGGACCTTTGCTCGATCGGATCGATTTGCACGTCGAGGTCCAGGCCGTTGCCGCCGCCGATCTCGTCCTGCCGCCGCCCGCCGAAGGCTCGGCCGAGGTGCGCGCGCGGGTTGCGGCCGCGCGCGAGGTGCAGACCAGCCGCTACGAGGCGCACGGGCTGCGCACCAATGCCGAGGCGGACGGCGATCTGCTCGATGCAGTCGCGACTCCCGACGAGCCGGGCCGCCGTCTGCTCGGCCAGGCGGCCGAGGCGATGCGGCTCTCGGCCCGCGCCTATCACCGCGTCCTTCGGGTCGCGCGGACCATCGCCGACCTCGCCGCAAGCGAGGAGGTCCGCCGGGTCCATGTCGCCGAGGCATTGAGCTACCGAAGGCTGACGCCCCGCAATTGAGGCTCAGTTTTGGGGGTGGCTCAATCCAAACGCGAAAGGCAGTTGAAGGGTCAACTGCGGCAAATCAGATTGTCCCTGAACCGTTCCAATTGGTAGACGCCCGCCTGACAGGGAGACAGGTATGCGTGCGTTAGCGTTGGGGTGTTTGTCGGCAGGGTTTGTGGTGGCTTCGAGCCCGGCATTAGCAGCCGATTGGGTTCGAGCGTCGTCGACCACTTCGGGGACAATTGTCTACGTCGATGCTGACAGCTTGCGCGTTGTCGGGACGAAACGAGTGCTAGGGTGGACGAAGTTCGATCACTCACAAGACCGAACGGAGCGCCTCCGCGAAGTCCGCCAGCACAACGAATGGCAATGCGGTGAGCGGACTAGGACGATTTTGGCATGGGTGGACTACGCCCCGAATGGTTCGGTGACGAATAGCCATACCGTGCAATCCTACAGACAAGAGCGCCGCGCCGTCGTCCCTGACACCATCGGGGAAGATATCTATAATGCGGCTTGCCTCTTTGCGGGGCAAACGCCTTAGCTGCGAAGGGCAATCTCGCTGGCCTGCCAAGACTTTGAAGGCCGATGTCGTGAAGCCAGTCGATCCGGACGATCCTGACGGGGCGAGTGGCTGCTAGGGATGGCAGGCTGCTGACTGAAAGCGGCTGCCGCGCCTCGAGGCGCTCAGCTAAAAAAGGCGGGCGCCCTACATTTGGGGCTCAAAGCGAGCGGTCGTAGTCGCGCGGGGGGACGAAGGTCTCGCCCCGGGCGCGTGCCGCTCTTGCCGCTTCGGCGATGGCGATCTTGCGGTCGAGCTCCGCGTGCTGGTGCTGACGGCGCTCATGCTCCCAGTGTTTCTCGCCCAGGTATCCGGCGAGGATTTCGGGCGCGCCGACGACCAGCCCGACGCCGATCATCACTATCACGACGAAGAGAAGCTGGACGAGATCGACGAGGCCGCTCATGCGTCCTCATAAGGGCCGCGGGTTAAGCGGCGGTAAGCGGAACCAAAGCACGGCAGGGCCGCTTCAGCGGCGAAGCAGAGGAGCGGTCTCATGATCCGTAGAAGGCGGCTCGGCCGCGGCGGACCCGAAGTGTCGGCGATCGGCCTCGGCTGCATGGGCATGTCCGAGTTTTACGGCAGCGGCGACGAGGCCGAATCGATCGCCACCATCCACCATGCGCTCGATCGCGGGATCGACTTCCTCGACACCGCCGACATGTACGGAGTCGGGCGCAACGAGGAATTGGTCGGCCGCGCTATCGCGGGCCGGCGGGACGAGGTGTTCCTCGCCACCAAGTTCGGCAATGTGCGCGGCGAGGACGGCAGCTTCCGCGGAGTCTGCGGGCGGCCGGATTATGTCCGCTCCGCCTGCGAGGCGAGCCTGCGCCGGCTCGGGGTCGAGACGATCGATCTCTATTACCAGCATCGGGTCGATGCCGAGGTGCCGATCGAGGAGACGGTCGGCGCGATGGCCGAGCTGGTGCGCGAGGGGAAGGTGCGCTTCCTCGGCCTCAGCGAGGCGGCGGCGGAGACGGTGCGCCGCGCCCATGCGGTCCACCCGATCGCCGCGCTTCAGACCGAATATTCGCTGTGGACCCGCGATCCGGAGGAGGAGATCCTGCCGACGGTGCGCGAGCTTGGGATCGGCTATGTCGCCTACAGCCCGCTCGGCCGCGGCTTCCTGACCGGCCAGTTCAAGAAAACGGCCGATTTCCCGGACGACGATTTCCGCCGCTTTCACCCGCGCTTCGCCGGCGAGAATTTCGACCGGAACCTGGCGCTGGTCCGCGAGATCGCGGAGATCGCCGCCGAGAAGGGCTGCACGGCGGCCCAGCTGGCGCTCGCCTGGGTGCTCGCGCAGGGCGAGGACATCGTGCCGATCCCGGGCACCAAGCGCCGGCGCTGGCTCGACGAGAATATCGGTGCCCTCGAGGTCCGCCTCTCGTCCGAGGACCTGGAGCGGATCGAGCGTGCCTTCCCGCGCGGCGCGGCGGCCGGCGACCGCTACCACGCCGCGGGGATGCAGACGATCAACCGCTAGTTCGAGGGTTTCGCGGGCGGGTCGACTTTGGGCAGCTCGACGTCCGGCACATCGACATTGACGTTGATGTCGGTGCTTCGGCTGCTGAGCAGCCCGCGCCCGAAGAGCAGGAAGAGCACGACCAGCAAAGCGATCAGGAGCACGACGGCGAGAACCGTGACTCCGCCGCTGCCGCGTTCGCCGCCCGTGTTGATCACGGTCGTGCGGTGCTGCTCGACCACCGGCTCCTCCGGCACGATCCGTTCCTCGCGTTCGATCACCATCGTTTCGGCTCCCTTTCGAAAATCAACGCAGGGCGCGCGGCGCCGGTTCCTGCGCGCTCTGGACGGCGCCCGGCGGACCCGCTCTACTGCCGCGATAAGAGAAGGGGATGGCCATGAACCTTAAGCAGCCGGAATTCGTCGTCGATCGTCGCACAATCCTCGCCGCAGCGGCGGCGGGTGCAGCACTCGCAACGCCGGGCGCCGCATTCGGCCGCACGGCACGCAGCGGCGGCGATCGCGACGCGATCCGGGCCGCCGCGGCCGAGGGCGTGCAGGCCTCGATCGGGCGCATCCGCGACTGGATCCGGCTGCCCACGATCGCGGCCGAGCGGCTGAACGTCGAGGAGGGCGCCGACTATATGGCGCGGCTCGCCACCGAGGCCGGCTTCACCCGTGTGCGCAAGGTGCCGACCGGCGGCGTTCCGGCAGTGTTTGGCGTGCTCGACGCGGGCGCTCCGCGTACCGTCGGAATCTACTTCATGTACGACGTGAAGCAGTACGATTCGTCCGAATGGTCCTCGCCGCCGCTCGCCGCGGAGATCGTCGATCACCCGCTCGGCCGAGCCATCCGCGGGCGCGGCGCGGTCAACCAGAAGGGCCCGGAAGGCGCCTTCCTCGCCGCGCTCCACGCCTTCCGCGCCTCGGGCCGCCGGCTCCCGGTGAACCTCGTTCTGCTCGCCGAGGGCGAGGAGGAGATCGGATCGCCCAATTTCATCAACGTGCTTCGCGATCCCGAAGTGCTCGCCGCGATGCGCCGCGCGGACGGGGTGATCATCCCCTTCGCCCAGCAGAATCCGGACGGCGAAGCGACGATCAATCTCGGCGCCAAGGGCATCATCGAACTCGAGCTGGTCGCCTCGGGCGAGCGCTGGGGCAGGGGCCCGCGCCGGGATATCCATTCCAGCCTCAAGGCGCAGGTCGACAGCCCGGTCTGGCACCTCGTCCAGGCCCTCCACACCCTCGTCACCGCAGACGGCAACAGCCCGGCCATTCCCGGCTGGACGGACCATGTCCGGCCGCTGACCCAGCGCGAGCGTGCGCTGATCGCCGAGAAGGCGCGGCGCGACGACGAGGCCGCGGTCAAGCAGGCGCTCGGCGTCCAGCGCTGGATCGACGATTTGCCCTACGAGCAGGCGCTCGAGCGACTGGTCTCGCAGCCGACGGTCAACATCGAGGGCCTCGTCGCCGGCTATACGGGGCCCGGCGGCAAGACGGTGCTTCCGGCGCGCGGCGTCGCCAAGCTCGATTTTCGGCTCGTCCCGAACATGACGGTGGCGGATGTCCTCCCCAAGCTACGCGCCCATCTCGAGCGGCAAGGCTTCGGTGATATCGAGGTCAACATGTCCGGCGGCTACGATCCGACCGAGACCGCCGAGGACAGCCGCGTGATCCGCGCCCAGCAGGCGGTGTTCACCCGCTCCGAAATCCCGTTCACTTTGTTCCCGCGCCTCGCCGGCTCGTGGCCGGGCTATGTCTTCACCGGCGATCCGCTGCGGCTTCCGGCCGGCCAGTTCGGGCTCGGAACCGGCGGCGGCGCCCATGCGCCGGACGAGTTCTTCGTCATCGAGCCGCGCAACCCGCGGGTCGCGGGCCTGCTCGACCAGACGATGGGCTATGTCGATTTCCTCTACGCGATGGCGGAGGCGCGCTAGGGCTGAGCCCGGCGCGCCTCCGTCCGGCTATTATTCCGGGAGGAAGTCCGGGACCGAGAGGTAGCGCTCGCCGGTGTCGTAGTTGAAGCCGAGGATGCGCTTGCCCGGGAAGTCCCCGAGCTTCTGGGCGATCGCGGCCAGGGTCGCGCCCGAGCTGATCCCGACCAGCATGCCCTCCTCGCGCGCGGCGCGGCGGGCCATGTCCTTGGCGTCGGCGGGATCGACCTGGACGATCCCGTCGAGGAGATCGGTGTTCATGATCGCGGGCACGAAGCCGGCGCCGATGCCCTGGATCGGGTGCGGGCCGGGCTGACCTCCGGAGAGGACCGGCGACAAAGTCGGCTCGACCGCGAACACCTTCAGCTCCGGCCATTGCGCCTTCAGCACCTCGGCCGAGGCGGTGATGTGGCCGCCGGTGCCGACCCCGGTGACTAGGACGTCGATCGGGGAATCGGCGAAATCTCGGAGGATCTCCTGGGCGGTGGTGCGGCGATGAACTTCGAGGTTCGCCGGATTCTCGAACTGCTGGGGCATCCAGGCGCCCTCGGTCGCGGCGACGATCTCCTCGGCGCGGGCGATGGCGCCCTTCATGCCCTTCTCGCGCGGGGTGAGATCGAAGCTCGCGCCATAAGCCAGCATCAGGCGGCGGCGCTCGATGCTCATACTCTCCGGCATGACCAGGACGAGCTTGTAGCCCTTGACCGCGGCGACCATGGCGAGGCCGATGCCGGTATTGCCCGAGGTCGGCTCGACGATCGTCCCGCCGGGCCTCAGCTTGCCCGAGCGCTCGGCGTCCTCGATCATCGCGAGCGCGATCCGGTCCTTGACCGAGCCGCCCGGATTGGCGCGCTCCTGCTTGATCCAGACCTCGGCGTCCCCGAACAGGCGGTTGATGCGGACGTGCGGGGTGTTGCCGATCGTTTCGAGGATGCTGGCGGCTTTCATGCCGAAATCTCCCTGGCTTTGCTGTCCGCCTTCACATCGGGCGGATCGAAGCTTCGTGCAAGACGCAGCTCCGGAAATCGCCGCGCATAGAGCAAGGTGATGGCGACCGCGCCCACGCCGCCGGCGACAACCGCCGCCACCGGGCCGATCAAAGCCGCGAGGAATCCGCTCTCCGCCTCTCCCAGCTCGTTGGAGGCCGAGATGGTGAGCTGCGAGACGGCGCCGACCCGGCCGCGCATCGCGTCGGGCGTGTGGAGCTGGATCAGCGACTGGCGGACATAGACCGAGAACATGTCGGCGCTTCCGACCACGACCAGGGCCGCGAGCGACAGCGGCATCGACGTGGAGAGGCCGAAGACGATGGTCGCTCCGCCGAAGATCACCACCGCCCACAGCATCTTGGCGCCGACATTGGTCTTCAGCGGCCGGAAGGAGAAGAGGAGGGCGGTCGCGGCCGCCCCGACGGCGGGTGCCGCGCCGAGTTGGGCGAGGCCCTCGGGACCGACCTGCAGGATGTCGCGGGCATAGACGGGGAGGAGCGCGGTCGCGCCGGCGAGGAAGACGGCGAACAGATCGAGGGTGATCGCGGCGAGCACCAGCCGGTTGGTGCGGACATAATGAAGGCCGTCGATCATCTGGCGGATCGGGTGGCGCTCGCGGTCGACCGGGGGCCGCGGCACGGGGCCGATCAGGAACAGGCAGAGGAGCGAGAGCGCGAAGAGCGCGGCGCTTCCGCCATAAGCGAGCGCCGGCACCCAGGCGTAGAGATAGCCGCCGATCCCCGGCCCGGCGATCATCCCGACCTGCCAGGAGATGGAGGAGAGGGCGATGGCGTTGGGGAGCACCTCGCGGGGCACCAGGTTCGGCGCAAGCGCGCCGAGCGCCGGGCCTGAGAAGGCGCGGGCGATTCCGAGCGCGAAGGCGGCGACGAACAGGGCAAGGATCGAGATGTCGCCGGACCAGGTGAGGAAGCCGAGCCATGCGGCGGTGCCGATCTGCAGAGCGATCGTCCCGCGCGCGACGAAGCGCCGGTCGAACCGGTCCGCGACCCAGCCGGTCACCGGCGTCAGCGCGAACAGGGGCACGAACTGGATCAGGCCGACCAGGCCGAGCTGGGCCGAGGCCGCGCCAACGCCCATCCCGTCGGCGCGGGCGAGATTGTAGACCTGCCAGCCGATGATCAGCATCATCGCGGACTGGCCGAGAGTCGCGGTCAAGCGCGCCGCCCAATAAGCGCGGAAATTGGGGATTCGAAGCGGGTGCGGCGCGGTCATTGCCGCTGCGGCTTAAGGCGGCGGGCGCGCGGCTTCAACGGCGGCGTCAGGCGATCGTCACGAAGCTGTCGAGCACCCGCTTCCGCCCCGCATGCTCGAAATCTATTTCGAGCTTGTTGCCTTCGATCTCGGCGATCGCGCCGTAGCCGAACTTGGAGTGGAAGACGCGCATTCCCAAGGCGAGGTCGGTTCGGCCGGGATTGCCGAGGCTGACGGCGCTGGCGCGGCCTTCGACGATGCGGGGCGGGGTGCGCTCGAAGCCGCCGCCGACGGCGCGCTGCCAGCCCGGGCCGCGGCCGGTCCCGCGCTCGACGTTCGAGAAGGGGTCGGCCCGCTCCAACCAATTGGCGCGCCACAGGCTCTCGCCGCCGGTCATCGTCGTCTCGGTCTCGACATGGGCGTCGGGAAGCTCGGCGACGAAGCGCGACGGGATGGAAGAGGTCCACTGGCCGTAGATTCGGCGGTTGGCGGCGTGGAAGATGAAGGCCTTGCGGCGCGCCCGGGTGATCGCGACGTAAGCGAGGCGGCGCTCCTCCTCCAGTGACGCATGCCCGCCCTCGTCCAAAGCGCGCTGCGACGGGAAGACGCCTTCCTCCCAGCCGGCGAGGAAGACGGTCTCGAACTCGAGGCCCTTGGCGGCGTGGATGGTCATGATCGTGACCTTCTCCTCGTCGCGCGCCGCGTCATTGTCCATCACCAGTGCGACATGCTCGAGGAAGGCGCCGAGCGTCTCATATTCTTCCATGGCCCGGGTCAGCTCGGCGAGATTTTCGAGGCGCCCGGCGCTCTCGGCCGAGCGGTCGGCCTGGAGCATCGCGGTGTAGCCGCTCTCGTCGAGCACGAGGCGGGCGAGTTCGGGATGGGGAAGCTCGGCGAGGCGCGCGCGCCAGCGGGCGAAGTCGCCGCCCAGATTGCCCAGGGAGCGCCGCGCGGCGCCGGTCAGCTCGTCCGTGTCGAGGATGGTCGCCGCCGCCTGCATCAGCGGCACGCCTTGCGCCCGCGCGAGGGCGTGGATCTTGGCGACCGCCTTGTCGCCGAGGCCGCGCTTCGGGGTGTTGACGATCCGCTCGAAGGCGAGGTCGTCGGCCGGCTGGGCGATGACGCGCAGGTAAGCGAGCGCATCGCGGATCTCGGCGCGCTCGTAGAAGCGAAAACCCCCGACGATGCGGTAGGGAAGGCCGATCGCGATGAAACGGTCCTCGAACTCGCGGGTCTGGAACTGGGCACGGACGAGAATGGCGGCGTCGTCGAGCGAGCCCCGGCGTTGGATGCTCTCCAGCTCCTCGCCGATCCGCCGCGCCTCCTCCGGGCCGTCCCAGACGCCGACGACCTTGACCTTGTCGCCCTGATCGACCTCGGTCCAGAGCGTCTTGCCGAGCCGACCGCCATTATGGGCGATCAGGCCGGAGGCGGCGCCCAGGATGTGCGGGGTCGAGCGGTAATTCTGCTCCAGGCGGATGATCTTGGCGCCCGGGAAATCCTGCTCGAAGCGCAGGATGTTGGCGACCTCCGCGCCGCGCCAGGAGTAGATCGACTGGTCGTCGTCGCCGACGCAGCAGATGTTCTTCCGCTCCTGGGCGAGCAGCCGCAGCCAGAGATACTGGGCCTGGTTGGTGTCCTGATATTCGTCGACCAGGATGTAGCGGAAGCGCTGCTGGTACTGCTCCAGGACGTCGCGGTGGGTGCGCAGGATGACCAGCATGTGGAGCAGAAGATCGCCGAAATCGCAGGCGTTGAGCGTCTTCAGCCGCTCCTGATATTGCGCGTAGAGGGCGGCGGCCTTGCCGTTGGCGAAGCCTTCCGCCTCGCCGGCATCGACCTGCGCCGGCGCCCAGCCCTTGTTCTTCCAGCGGTCGATCAGCCCGGCGAGCGCGCGCGCCGGCCAGCGTTTCTCGTCGATGTCGGCGGCGTTGATCAGCTGCTTGAGGACCCGGAGCTGATCGTCCGTGTCGAGGATGGTGAAGTTGGACTGCAGGCCGACCAGATCGGCGTGGCGCCTGAGCATCTTGGCGCAGATGGCGTGGAAGGTGCCGAGCCAGGGCATGCCCTCCACCGCCTCGCCGACGATCCGCCCGACCCGCTCCTTCATCTCGCGCGCCGCCTTGTTGGTGAAGGTGACGGCGAGAAGCTCGGACGGCCAGGCGCGACGGGTGGCGATCAAATGGGCGAGGCGCGCGGTCAGCGCCGCGGTCTTGCCGGTGCCGGCGCCGGCGAGGACGAGCACCGGCCCGTCCACGGTCTCCACTGCCTCGCGCTGCGGCGGGTTCAGGCCCTTGAGATAGAAAGGTTCGTCGGTGAGGGTCGGGGCGATCTCGGTCACTGCGAACAACTAGGGAACGGCGGCGCTCCGGGCAAGGCAAAGTCTAGAAAAGCCGGCGTCTGCGGCGCGGTTCCTCATGCTCTTCCGGCTCGTCCTGGACGATCCAGTCATAATATTCGACGAGCTGGCCGCGGATCGGGCGGCCGGCGCCGTCCTGGGCCGGGCGGTAGCGGTAGCGCTGCTCGATCAACCGGCAGGTGGTGTCGTCGAGGATCCGGCTGCCGCTCGATTCGGTGACGGTGCAGCCGGTGACCCGGCCGTCCACCTCCACCACGTAGCGCACCCAGACCCGGCCGTTGATCCCGGCCTCGCCGATTCCGGGCGGATAATCGGCGTTGCTGAGCCGTCCGCCGATGCGCCGCGGCGGGCGAAGC
>JAEWCW010000070.1 GCA_023390415.1 Pseudomonadota bacterium
CGCCGAGGCCGAGCAGGAGGCCGAGCGGCTTGCCGACGCGCCCGAGACCCTTTCACGCCAGGTGTCCGAGATGGAGGCGCGGTCCAGCGAGGCGGCGCGCGCCGCCGAGACTGCGCTGGCCGCCGAACGCGCGGCCGAGGCGAAGCTGCGCGAGACCGAGGCCAAGCTCGCCGATGTCGGCGAGGCCTTGAGCATCGCCCGCGAGGCCCGCGCCGGCGCAGTCGCCCGCGCCGAGAACCAGGAGGCGCGGCGGATCGGGATGGGCCGGATTTCGGGCGAGCGCTTCGAATGCCCGCCGCCGGTCCTTCCCGAGAAAGTGGGCTTCGAATCGGCGAGCGTCGGACCCGCAGGCGACGAGTCGGCGCGAATGGAGCGGCTGACCCTGGAGCGCGAGCGGATCGGCCCGGTCAACCTCGTCGCCGAGCGCGAGCTCGCCGAGCTTGAGGAAGGGCGCGAGGGATCGCAGGCCGAGCGCGAGGAGCTTGGCCAGGCGATCAACCGGCTGCGCGGCTCGATCGGGAGCCTCAACCGCGAGGGGCGGCTGCGGCTGCTCGCCGCCTTCGAGCAGGTCGACCGCCATTTCCGGAGCCTGTTCACCACTTTGTTCGAGGGCGGCCAGGCGCATCTCGAATTGGTCGAGTCCGACGATCCGCTGGAGGCCGGGCTCGAGATCATGGCGCAGCCGCCGGGCAAGCGCCTCGCCACCCTCACCCTGCTCTCGGGCGGCGAGCAGGCGCTGACCGCGGTCGCTCTGATCTTCGCCTTGTTCCTGACCAAGCCGGCGCCGATCTGCGTCCTCGACGAGGTCGACGCGCCTCTGGACGACGCCA
Source organism: Pseudomonadota bacterium (assembly GCA_023390415.1). Taxonomy (GTDB): domain Bacteria; phylum Pseudomonadota; class Alphaproteobacteria; order Sphingomonadales; family Sphingomonadaceae; genus Allosphingosinicella. The sequence goes on from JAEWCW010000070.1 coordinate 831, forward strand.
ATATCGAGCGCTTCTGCGACCTGCTCGACCGGATGACCGGCGAGACCGACACGCGCTATCTGATAGTCACCCACAATGCGGTGACGATGAGCCGGATGCACCGGCTGTTCGGGGTGACGATGGTCGAGAAAGGCGTCAGCCGTCTGGTCAGCGTCGACCTCGGCGGCGCGGAGAAATTGCTGGCGGCGGAATAGGGCCGGGCGGCGGCGCGCCGCACTGCTTGCGGCGTCTTCTGGTCCTGAGATGCCAGCCTTCGCTGGCATGACGAGGGTGGCCCAACGGAGTAAGCTGACGCCGATGAACGCGCCTTTCGTCCCGCCTTTTCCGCGACGCGACGTGCCGCCGGCGCGGGGGTTCTTGGCCGGGCTGACGGGGGAACGGGCGCGCAATGCGGTCTATGGCTGGTCGGAGCAGGCGTTCAACGAGAAGCACCTGAAGCTCAAGGTGCTGCGCTTCACGGTGCACATCCCGCTCGATCCGGACATGGTGCAGCATGTGCTGCTCGACAATGCCGCCAATTATGTGAAGCCCGACATCGTCAAGAAGCTGACCGGGCGGATGATCGGGCGCGGGCTGCTGACATCGGACGGGGAGCTTTGGCGCGAGCAGCGCAAGATCGTCGCGGCGAGCTTCGTCCCGCCGGCGGTCGGTGCGCTGGCCCCGGTCTTCACCGCCGCGGCGGAGGCGCGGAGCGCGGCCTGGCGGGACGGCGAGCTTCGGGACATGGCGGCCGAGGCGACGGCGACGACGATGGCCGTGATCGCCGACGCGCTCTTTTCCGGCGACCCGCGGCTCAAGACCGAGGAGGCTTCGGCCCACATCACTGCGGCGCTCGAATCAGCCAGCCAGGCCAGGGTCGCGGCGATCCTGGGCCTGCCGCAGATCGGCTGGACCCCGACGATCCGGCGCGGCGACCGCGGCCGGCGCTTCCTCCGCTCCACCCTCGGCGCGATGGTCCGCGAGCGGATGGACGGAAGCGGCGCCGACTTCCTCGGCCGGATCGTCGCTGCGCTCGCTCAGCGCTTCCCACCGAAGGAGGCGGCCGAGCTGGCGCTCGACAATGCCGTGACTTTCTATCTCGCCGGCCACGAGACCACGGCAAACGCTTTGAGTTGGACGCTCTACCTGCTGTCCGAACAGGCCGGGCTGCAGGAGGCCGTCGCGGAGGAGGCGCGCGCGGCGGGCGGCGAGGAGGAGAAGCTTCCGCTGCTCCGCCGGGTGATCGAGGAATCGCTCAGGCTCTATCCGCCGGTCCCGCGCTTCGATCGGGAGGCGATCGGGCCCGACCAGATCGGAGACTGGGAGGTCAGGAAAGGCGATATCGTCTCGATCTGGCCGTGGCTGCTCCAGCGGCACAAGGCGCTCTGGGAGGCGCCGGACAGCTTCGACGCCGACCGCTTCCTGCCCGAGCACCGGGCGAAGCTGCACCGCTTCCAATATCTTCCGTTCGGCGGCGGGCCGAGGGTCTGCGTCGGCCAGCGCTTCGCCATGTCCGAGGCGATGACGATCCTCGCGCGGTGGCTGTCGGCGTGGCGGTTCGCGCCCTCTCCTGGACGAAAGGTGACGCCACACGGCACCGTGACCCTTAGGCCAGACGGCGGCCTCCCCCTGAAGATCGAACGAAGACGCTGATTTCTGCTATTGCGAATAATTCTCAAAAGCAGTAGCCCCCCATACAGAAAAGATCGTAAGGGGTTTCAGTGTCCATCTCCATTCTCGCTTTCGCCGCGGCGTCCGCCGCTCCGGCACTTATCGTCGATGCCGCTGCCGACGCGCCGCTCGCCTATGATGCGGCCGACCTCGCCGCCGACGACCAGGGCATCGTCGTCACCGGCCAGCGCCCCGAATATGGCGCGCGCACGACCCGCGCCGGCACCCGCACCGACACCGACGTCCGCGACGTGCCCCAGGCGATCTCGATCATCTCCGAGGCCCAGATCGAGGACCAGCAGCTGCGCTCGATCGCCGACGTGCTGACCTATGTCCCCGGCGCGATGCCTGGCACGGGCGAGGCCAATCGCGACCAGATCTCGCTCCGCGGCAACAACACGACCGCCGACTTCTTCATCGACGGCATCCGCGACGACGCCCAATATTTCCGCGACCTCTATACCGCCGAGCGGATCGAGGTCCTGCGCGGGCCCAATGCAATGATCTTCGGCCGCGGCGGCGGCGGCGGAGTCGTCAACCGCGTGACCAAGCGCACAAGCGGCCAGGCCTATCGCGAGTTCGCCCTCTCCGGCGACAGCGAGGGCGGCTACCGCCTCACCGGCGACGTGGATACGCCGATCGGCGAGGGCGCGGGCCTGCGCGTCAACGGCGTCTACGAGAATGGCGAGAGCTTCCGCCGCGGAGTCGAGCTCGAGCGCTACGGGATCTCGCCGACGGTCGGGGCGACCTTCGGCGATACCCGGATCGACCTCGCTTACGAGTTCTTCCACGACCGGCGGACCACCGACCGCGGAGTCCCCGCCTTCAACGACCGGCCGCTCGAGGGTTCGGACAATGTCTTCTTCGGCGATCCGGAGGACAGCTTTGCGGACGTGGACGTCCACCAGGCGAGCTTCTCGATCGAGCACCAGCTCGGCGAAGGCCTGACGATCCGCAACCGCAGCCAGTTCGCCGATTATGACA
>JAEWCW010000073.1 GCA_023390415.1 Pseudomonadota bacterium
GGGCTCGCCGCCGGCCCGGTCCGCTACGTCGCGAGCCAGCCCTGGCCGTTCCCGGGATCTTTGATGATCGCCTGCATCGCCGATGCGCAGGACGATGCGCTGACCCTCGACAAGACGGAGATCGAAGACGCCTTCTGGATCGACCGCGCCGGCGTTGAGGCCGCCCTTGCCGGCGACACGGCGGCGCCGTTCCTCGCGCCGCCGCGTTTCGCCATCGCCAACAGCCTGATGCGGCGGTGGCTCGCGGGCGCGTGACCCGTCTTGCCCCGCCGCGACGGCCTCTCTAAAGGGGCGCGGACATTCTTACGCCTGCGCGCTCGCGCGGGCGGTCCTCGGAGGCATGAAGGCGCATGAACGACCGGTCGAACACGATTGCAGGATGGGTGCTGGGCGCCGGCATCGTCTTCCTCGGTGCCTGGCTCGTGACCGGCCAGATCTTCCAGTCGCACCGTCCCGAGACGATGGGTTATCCGATCGCCGGAGTCGTCGAGGAAGGCGCCGGCGGCGCCGAGGAAGAGCTTCCGATCGCCCATTATCTGCAGACCGCCGATGCCGCCCGCGGCGAGGCGCAGTTCCGCAAGTGCGCCGCCTGCCACACGGTCAACCAGGGCGGCGCCAACGGCCTCGGCCCGAACCTCTGGGCGACGATGGGCGCCAATATCGCGCACGTCCCGGGCTACAGCTATTCGGACGCGCTCAAGAGTCGTGGCGGCGCCTGGGATTGGGAAAATATGAGCCACTGGCTGGCCAGCCCGCGCGCCTTCGCCCCGGGCACCAAGATGACCTTCGCCGGCCTCAGCAATCCGCAGGATCGCGCCGACCTGATGGTCTATCTGAACTCCCAGGGCGGCCGCCTGCAGCTTCCGCCGCCGCCCGCCGCGGCCGGCGGCAGCGACGGCGCCGATGCGCCGGGCGAGAACGAAGCCCAGGCCGCCGACGCTCCCGCACAGGGCGACCAGGGCAGCCCGCAGCCCACCGAGGCCAATCAGGCCTCACCGGGTGGTGGCGAGGCCAAGGGGCACTGATCGGCTAGAAATCGCTGGCCAGCGTCAGCGCCGGGCCCGAGCCTGGCCGCGCGTCGCCGGCGATCCGGAAGCGCCATTCGGCGGTCACCCGCAGCCTTTCCTGCCCGAAGGGCACGCGCAGCGTCACCTGCGGTCCCACGTCCAGCCGCGCTAGCCCGGGCTGCGCACCAGCCGACAGCGCCGCGCCGATCTCGATTCCGCGGATGGGTACGCCGAGATGCGCCGCGCCGTCCGCGAACAGATCGCGGGAGCGCGTGCCGACCACGCCCGCCTGGGCGTAGAGGTCGAGCCGCGCGCGCTCGGGCAGCCGCCAGCTCGACCCGCCGTGGAGCAGTAGCGCGAACCCGCTTCGCCCGTCGCGGCCGATCGCCTGGCGCCGCTCTGCGAGCAGGGCGACCGGCATCGCCTCCAGCGGCCGCCATTCCAGGCCAAGCGCGGCCTCGGCGGCGTCTCGATTGCGGAGCGGCGACGAGATGCGGGCGGAGAGCGCGAGCGGACGCGTCAGGCGATAGCCGAGCCTGAAGCCTGCCTGGCTTCCGCCGAGCGTGCCGGCCGAGGCGAGGGTCGCCCGCTGGTCGCCGCGGACGAGCAGCCAGGCGGATGCCGACCAGCGATCCACCCCGCGAAGCCCAATCAATGGCGCCGCGGCCGCCGGACGCGGTTGTGGCCAGATCTGGATCGGCGGCGCCTGTGCGATCGGCGTGACCGGCCCGAGTGGCGCCTGCGCATGCTGCACGATTGCTGCCACGGCGATCGGCGGCGGGCTGGGCCGAACCGCAGCCCGTGTCGCTTTCGGCATAAGGAGCGGCTGCTCCAGAGGTGTCGTGATGGCCCGCTCCGTCTCGACCCGAGGCGGTGCGGTGGGAACAGCGGTCGGCGCCTCGGCTGCCTCGCCGGCCGGAATCACCGCCTCCGGCATCAGCATCCACGCGCGCACGCCTGCCCATCCGAGGATGATCACCGCGATGAAGCGCAGCGGGGCGCTCATTCGGCGGGCACCTCGGCCGGGAAGGCATGGTCTGTCTTGTTCCAGCCGAGGTCACGCTTGCCGAGATAGCGGGCAAGCGCGCGCCGTGCGGCCATGATCGCGATCGTGTTGGCAACGATCACTCGGGGAAGCGCGCGAAGACCCTCTCGCCACCCATAGGCGCTCGCGGTCAGCGCCACTCGGAACCCCAGCCGCCACAAGACGAGGACTCCGCTCGCCAGCAGCAGCAGGCCCAGAACGCCGCCGATCGGGAGCGGCCCGGCGGCCACGGCCCGCAACAGGTAGACGATCACCGACAGATAGCCGACGAGCAGCAGCAAGGCGGCGAAGGGCGCCTGGCGGTCGCGCATCCGCATCCAGCGCTCGGCCAGGCCGCCGCTCCAGCCGAGCCGGTCCCAGCCCTGGAGCGATATCCCGAGCGCCCACCTCGACTTTTGCGAGACCGCCGCGTCCAGCGTCTTCGGGAACAGCGCCCTGGTCGCGATCAGCCCGCCCGAGGCCGTGGCGATGCGGACGAAGGCGGAGCGGCCGGCGAGCCGCAGGCCCATCTCATAATCCTCGACCAGGCTCACATCGTCGAACGGCCGTCCGTTCCCGGCAAGCTCCTCCAGTGCGGCCCGAGAAATCGCGCAGCCGACGCCCGCCGCCGGGATCGCCGCGCCGATCGCCTGCCGGACGATCAGCCCTTTGACATGGGCATCCAGGAATTCCTCAACGTAATGTCCGGAAATATAACGTGATTTTATGTCGATAAGCGGCAGGACCGGGATCTGGACCATATCGAACCGCTCGGTCAGCCTATCGAACAGGTCCAGCTCGGCGCCGTGGACGACGTCCTCGGCATCGTGCAGCAGCACCGCCTTGAAGCCGGCGCCCTGCGCCGCCTCGTCCGCCTTCATCGCCTCAAAGAGCTGATTGAGGCAGTCGGCCTTGGTGGTCGGCCCAGGCGCGGCACCGATGACGAGCCGGATGCGCGGGTCGCGGACGCTCCGGACCGCTGCCACGGTCGCCGGGTCGTTCGGATAGCAGCCGACATACAGGACGAAATCGCCACCGCTCCAGCGCGCCATCGTGTGGCTGAGCATGTCCGCGATCACGCCCGCTTCCTCCCACGCCGGCACGAAGACGGCGATCCGCCCGGGCTTGGCCGGCGGCGGAAGGTCGGTGAGCCTCTTGGCCGGCGTGCGGCGGCGGAACAGCCAGATCAGGTCGATGGCGAGCTCGCTGGCACCGAGCACGAGGAAACCGACCGCTGCGAATAGAGCGATCTCGCGCCACGCAAGATCGAGCACCGCCAGAAGCGCCTGCCAGTCGCTCATGAGATGAGCCCCCCGCGCGCTTCATCCGATCTGGAGGAAGGCCGCGCAAGCAAACCTCCATTATGGACCAAACCGGTATCGCTTCCCGGTGGACGCGGTCGCCGCTAGGACGGCTCGATGTCCGCGATCGAGACGGCCCGCCCACGCTCCGCCCTGCGCGCTTTCCTCGACAGCGAGGCGGCCGGCGGGCTCGTTCTGATGGGCGCCGCGGCGCTCGCGCTCATCGTCGCCAACTCGCCGCTCGGCGATCTTTATCTTCACCTCGTCCATGCCGAGACCGGCCCGGTCATCGCGCCCAAGCTCGGGCCGATGACCGTCCATCTCTGGATCAACGACGCGCTGATGGCGGTCTTTTTCCTGCTCGTGGGGCTCGAGATCAAACGAGAGTTCGTCGACGGGCGGCTGTCCACCTGGAGCCAGCGGCGCCTGCCGGTGATTGCAGCAGCAGCAGGAATGGCGCTTCCGGCGCTGGCTTATCTCGCGATCGCTGGCAGTGCTGAGGGCCTGGGGCGGGGCTGGGCGATACCCGCCGCGACCGACATCGCATTCGCGATCGGCGTCCTTGCCTTGCTCGGCAGCCGTGCTCCGACCTCGCTCAAACTGTTCCTCACGACCGTCGCCATCGCGGACGATCTCGGCGCGGTGGCGATCATCGCGCTCGCCTATACGGACTCGATCGATGTCGCCGCGCTCGCCGCCGCGGCCGCGATCCTCGCCGTCATGTTCGCCATGGGTCGGCTGGGCATAGGCGCACTCTGGCCCTTCCTCATCGCCGCCGCCGCGCTCTGGTATGCGGTCCTGCTGTCGGGCGTCCATGCGACGGTCGCCGGCGTGCTCGCCGCTATGGCGATTCCGATCGTCGCGACCCCCGGCACCCCGGATTCCGCCCACTCGCCGCTCCACCGGCTCGAGCACGCGCTCGCCCCTTGGGTCGCCTTCCTGATCGTGCCCCTGTTCGGCTTCGCCAATGCCGGGGTCGGCCTCGCCGGGCTCGGCCTCCCCGACCTGCTGGCGCCGCTGCCGCTCGCAATCGCCGCAGGCCTGTTCCTCGGCAAGCAAATCGGGATCTTCGCCGCGGTCTGGCTGACGGTGAAGCTCGGCCTTGCCGGCCGGCTGCGCGGCGCGACATGGCTCCAGGTCTACGGAATCGCTGCCCTGTGCGGGATCGGCTTCACGATGAGCCTCTTCATCGGCGCGCTCGCATTCCCGGACCGGCCGGCGCTGATCGAGGAAGCCAAGCTCGGTGTGCTGGTGGGCTCGCTCCTCAGCGCCATCCTGGGTTACACGATCCTCCGCCTGGCCCCGCTCCACCCGGACCAGGCGGGAGAGGAAGCGCGCCAGCGCGACGAGATCGACAGCGACGGCGACGTCGCCGCACATGAGGGAAGATGATGAAGAACCTGCTTGCCTTGCTCACGGCCTTCCTGCTCGCCGCATGCGCGACCGTCGTCCCCGAGCGTGCCGACAGCCTCGATGCGATCGCCCGCGATTATGTCCGCCTCCAGCTCATCATCGGCGAGAAGGAGGAGGGCTATGTCGACGCTTATTACGGCCCGGCCGAATGGCGCGAGCGCGCCCGCGCCGAGGCGCCGTCGGTCAGCCTGCCCCAGCTTCGCACCCGGGTGGCCGGCCTGATCGCCAGGATCAACGCGGTCGAGGCGGCGGCGTCCTATCTCGCCGGCTCGGTCGAGGCGCGGCGCGCGCCCTTCCTGCTCGCCAACCTCCGCGCGGCCGACACCCGCCTGCGCATGCTCCAGGGCGAGCGACTGAGCTTCGTCGAGGAGGCCCAGGGCCTGTTCGGAGTGACGCCGGAAATCCGTCCGCTTTCCGATTATGACG
>JAEWCW010000097.1 GCA_023390415.1 Pseudomonadota bacterium
CGGTCGGCATGGCGCTGGCCGGGCTGATGCCGGTGCCCGAGATCCAGTTCCGCAAATATGCCGAGCCCGCGACCGAGCAGATCAACGATTGCGGGACGATGCGCTGGCGGACCAACAACCGCTTCGCGGCGCCGATGGTGGTGCGGATCCCCGGCGGCTTCTTCAAATGCGGCGATCCCTGGCACAGCCAGACCAACGAGGTCGCCTTCGTCCACAATCCGGGCTGGATCGTCGCCGTGCCCTCGAATGCCGAGGACGCGGTCGGCCTGTTGCGCACGGCGCTTCGCGGCAACGATCCCGTGATCTTCTTCGAACATCGCGCGATGCTCGACGATGCCTGGGCCCGCCGGCCCTATCCGGGCGACGATTACGTCCTGCCCTTCGGCCGGGCGAAGACGACGCGACAAGGCGACGACATCACCATCGTCACCTGGGGCGCGATGGTGCCGCGCTGCGAGGAAGCGGCGAAGGATTTCTCCGCGGACGTGATCGACCTGCGCACGCTCGTGCCGTTCGACAAGGAGACGGTGCTCGATAGCGTCCGCCGCACTCGCCGCTGCCTGATCGTCCACGAGGACTTGAAGACCGGCGGCTTCGGCGCCGAGATCGCGGCGATCGTCGCCGACGAGGCCTTCCTCGATCTCGATGCACCGGTCGCCCGGGTGACGATGCCGGACATTCCGAGCCCGCATAATCCGCTGCTGCTCGACTGGGCGGTGCCCTCGGTCGAGCGCATCCGGGACAAGATCGAAGAGCTGGTGGGGTTCTGATGATCGACGTCATCGTTCCCGTCGAGCAGGAAGGGACCAAGGCGGTGGTCCGCGCCTGGCTGCGCCAGATCGGCGACCGGGTGGAGATCAACGATCCCCTCGTCGAGCTCGAGACCGACAAGGTCGCGGTGGAAGTGCCGGCGCCCGCGGCGGGTGTGCTGACGGAGATCTTGCTCGAGACGGACGCGGAGGCCGTGCCGGGCGCGGTGTTGGCCCGGATATCCACTGAAGAAGAATCCGTTCGTCCCGAGCGTAGTAGAGGGGCGCCTGCAGAGAGTCCGAGCTCGCGCCCCTCGACTTCGCTCGGGACGAACGAGGGCGGTTCGCGCAAGCAGCTCGATCCCGAGCTCCGCCTCTCGCCCGCGGTGAAGCGGGCGCTGGTGCAGCATGATATCGATCCGGCTTTGATCCAAGGCACCGGGCGCGACGGGCGGATCACCCGCGCCGACGTCGATCGTGCCGTCGAGCAGGCGACAAAGGTCCAGCCGGTCGAGGGCGTGCTCCCCCGCAGCGCCGAAAGCACTGGCGGCGCCCGCTCGCACGACGTGCCGCACGACCGGATGCGCCTCAGGATCGCCGAGAACATGCTCGCCTCGGTCACGCAGGCGCCCCACGTCACCGCCGTCTTCGAGGCCGATTTCTCGGCGATCATCGCGCATCGCGAGCGCCACAAGGCGGCCTTCGCCAAGAAGGGCGTGAAGCTTACCTACACCGCTTATTTCGTGGCCGCCGCCGCCGAAGCGATGAAGGCGGCGCCGGCGGTCAACAGCCGCTGGCACCAGGACCGGCTGGAGGTCTTCGACGACGTCAATATCGGCGTCGGCACCGCGCTCGGCGACAAGGGGCTGATCGTGCCGGTGCTGCGCGAGGTCCAGAAGCTGAGCCTGAAGGGCATCGCCGCCGGGCTGGACGAGATGATCGAGAAGGCGCGTGCCGAGCAGCTCACGGCGAAGGACGTGTCGGGCGGTACCTTCACCATCTCGAACCACGGAGTCTCCGGCTCGCTCTTCGCCAGCCCGATCATCATCGCCCAGCCGCAATCGGCGATCCTCGGCATCGGCAAGCTCGAGAAGCGCGTCGTCGTGCGCGAGGTCGGCGGAGTGGACACGATCCAGATCCGGCCAATGGCCTATGTCTCGCTGACCATCGACCACCGGGTCCTCGACGGCCACCAGACCAACGCCTGGCTAAGCCGCTTCGTGGAGACCTTGGAGGGCTGGCCGCTCGACTGAGCGTCACCGGGCGTCCTAATAATCCGGCTCGAGCAAGCCTTCGATCACGTGGTGCTGGATCACCGGCTCCAGCCGGTCGACGACGCGGCAGGTGAGGTGGTCGCGGATTCGCGGCGGCAGTGACTCGTGATAGGCGCGGGTGACCTGGAGGTCGTGGTGCGCGGCATTGGTCGCGTCGGGCGCGTCGACTCCGACGACCAGGACGGGCCGGGCCTCGTTCGATCGGTTGGCCGTGCCGCGGTGGATGGTGAGCGCCGAGCGCGCCGAGATGTCGCCGCGCTGGGGCAGCTTCTGGACCGCGCGTTCGATGTATCGGCCCCAGAGGTCGCGCGGCGGGAACATGCCCTTGGCGCAGCCTTCGAACTCGTCCCACTGGGTGCCGGGCGCGACCTCGAACGGGCCGTGCTCCTGGCGCGTGTCCACTGTCGTCAGGTTGAAGGCGAGCGAGTTCAGCCGCCGGTCCCTCGTCATCGCCTCCGGAACGGCGAAATCGCGGTGCCAGGGCTGGTCGGCGGCGCCGGGGAAGGGGATGTCGAAGCCGATCTCGACGATGCGATAGTCGCGGGTCAGGACCGCCTCGCAGACGGCAACGAACCAGGGATGGGTGACGATCTCGACGAAGCCGGAGATGCGCTCGGGCTGGACCTCGACATACCAGCGCTCGGGCCCGCGCGGCAGAGCGCCGCCGGGGACCTTCCGTGCCTCCTCGTAGAGCGCCATGATCTCGCGGTACATCGTGTCCGCGAAATCGGTGGAGAAGGCCCCCTTCAGGCCGATGATTCCCTCGCCGTAGAGCCCGCCCATGATCTCGGCGGGTTCGTATTGGGGATCGGCTCCGAGCTTCACGGATTCACGAGCTCGATCTGATAGAGGCGCGGCCAGTTCTTGCCGGTGACGAAGAGGCGGCGGGCGGCCGGATCCCAGGCGATTCCGTTGAGGACATTGTCCTCGGCACCGCCGCCATTCTCGCGGACCAGCGGCGCCAGCTCGATCCAGCCGGTAACGCGCCCGCTGGCCGGATCGATGCGCGCGATCCGGCTGGTCATCCAGACATTCGCGAAGATTTCGCCGTTCACATATTCGAGCTCGTTGAGCCGCATGACGGGCTGGCCGGCGGCGGTGACCATGATGCGCCGGACCTCGCGCATCGTCGCCGGATCGAGGAAGCGCAAGGCGGGCGTCCCGTCGCTCATGATGATATGGCTTTGGTCGCGGGTGAGGCCCCAGCCTTCGTGGGCGTAGCGCCACTCGCCGGTGCGGCGGAAGGTCGCGCGGTCCCAGCGAAAGCCCATTCCGTCCATCCAGGTGATTGAAAGCAGCTCGTCGCCCCAATCCACGAGGCCCTCGCCGAACAGGCCCGTCGGGATATCGGTCTGGCGAAGAACGCGGCCTGTCGCGAGGTCGACCTCGCGGATCGTCGATTGGCCGATCAGTCCCGTCGATTCATAGAGCTTGCCGTCGCGCCAGAGCAGGCCCTGGGTGAACGCGCCGGGATCGTGCGGGTAGGTCGCGATCACCCGGTAGGACTGGACCGGTATCGCATCCGTCACCGCCTGCTGGCGGGTGGCCGGCGCCTCGGCGCAGGCGGCGAGCGAGAGGAACAGGGCAGCGCCGAGACGGTAATCGGTCATCCGGGACCTCAAGGCTGGTTCATCGTGAGGAGATCGTAGGAGGCGACCACCTCGTCCTTCTGGTTGAACACATAGACTGCCCAGCGGACCTCGCCCATCTCCTCGTTGCGGACGGATTTGGTTTTCACGGTCAGCTCCACGCGCATGCTGTCGCCGGGATAGAGCGGGGTCAGGAAACGGAGGTTCTCCAGGCCGTAATTGGCGAGGACCGGGCCCGGCGCGGGATCGACGAACAGGCCGGCGGCGAAGCTCAGGATGAGATAGCCGTGCGCGACCCGCCCTTCGAAGATCGGGTTCGCCCTGGCCGCTTCCTCGTCCATATGGGCGTAGAAAGTATCGCCGGTGAATTCGGCGAAATGCTCGATATCCTCGAGGGTTACGACGCGGCTTTCAGTCTTCAGCGTAAAGCCGATGTCGAGCTCGGCGATGCGCTTCCTGAACGGGTGGACGTCGCCGGTCGGCTTGTCCGCGCCCGGAAGCCATTGCCTGACCACCGCGGACAGCATCTCGGGCGCGCCCTGGAGGGCGGTGCGCTGCATGTAGTGGGTGACCCCGCGGATCCCGCCCATCTCCTCGCCGCCGCCGGCCCGGCCGGGGCCGCCATGGACGAGGACGGGGAGTGGGGAGCCGTGGCCGGTCGATTCCTTGGCGCTGGTCCGGTCGAGGATCAGCATCCGGCCGTGATAGGCGCCGGCGCCGAGCACGAACTCCTCGGCGACCGCCGTGTCGTAGGTGAAGAGCGACAGCGCCAGGCTGCCCATCCCGCGATTGGCGAGCGCGATCGCGTCGTCGAGGTCGCGATAGGGCATGATCGTCGAGACCGGGCCGAACGGCTCGACGTCGTGGACCGCGTCCATGCCCCAGGGATCGTCGGTGCGGAGCAGGATCGGCTGAAGGAAGAAGCCGTTTCCGACCGGGTCCGCCGAGGGGTCTCCGGAGACGATCCGCGCCTCGCTGTCGACCAGTCGCTGGACAGCCTCGCGCACCGACTGGAGCTGGGAGCGGCTGGCGAGCGCGCCCATCTGGACGCCCTCCTCGCGCGGGTCGCCGATGCGGACCTTGGCGAGGCGCTGGGCAAGCGCTTCCTGGACCGCGTCCAGATGCTCGGCCGGCGCCATTGCGCGGCGGATGGCGGTGCATTTCTGCCCCGCCTTGACCGTCATCTCGCGCGCCACCTCCTTGACGAACAGGTCGAATTCCGGGGTTCCCGGGCCAGCGTCGGGGCCGAGCACCGAGGCGTTGAGGCTGTCGCGCTCGGCGATGAAGCGCACGCTCTCGCGGGCGATGACCGGATGGGTCTGGAGCTTCATCGCGGTCGCCGCCGAGCCGGTGAAGCTGACCACGTCCTGCAAAGTGAGATGATCGAGCAGGTCGCCGACCCCGCCCATGATCAGCTGCAGCGCGCCGGGCGGCAAAACGCCGGATTCGATCATGATCCGGAACGCGGCCTCGGCGAGATAGCCGGTCGCCGAGGCCGGCTTCACGATGGCCGGCACCCCGGCGAGAAGCGTCGGCCCAAGCTTCTCGAGCATCCCCCAGACCGGGAAGTTGAAGGCGTTGATATGGACCGCGACGCCCTGGAGCGGGGTGAAGACGTGCTGCCCGACGAAGCTTCCGCCGCGCGACAATTGCTCCATCTGCCCGTCGACCAGGATCCGCCCGTTGGGGAGCTCGCGGCGGCCCTTGGAGGAGAAGGAGAACAGGGTGCCGGCGCCGCCCTCGATGTCGATCCAGCCGTCGGTCCGGGTCGCGCCGGTGGCGTAGTTGAGCTCGTACAGCTCCTCCTTGCGCGCCATGATCGCGTTGGCGAGGTCCTTCAGCATCCAGGCGCGCTGGTGGAAGGTCATCTTGCGGAGCGCCGGCCCGCCGACCTCGCGCGCGTGATCGAGCATCGCCTTGAAATCGAGGCCGCCGGAGCCGGTTTCGGCGATCACCTCGCCGGTCACCGCGCTCTCGACCGGCGCGAGCCCGCTTTCGGCGCCGTACCAGCGGTCCTGGGCGTAATTGAGCAGCTTGGTCGGTTTCATTCGGTCACTTTCCGGTGAAATTGGGCGGGCGCTTGGCCATGAAGGCGGCCACGCCCTCGCGATAATCGTCGGAGAAGCCGAGCTCGCGCATCGCGTCGCGCTGGAGGCCGAGCTCCTCGTCGAGGCTGTGGCCCCAGCTTTCGCGGATCATCTTCTTGATCCGGGCGAGGCCGCGGGTCGGCGCGGCGGCGAAGCGCGCGGCAAGGGCATCGACCTCCGAATCCAGCGCCTCGTCGGGCACGGCCTTCCAGATCAGGCCCCACTCCGCCGCTTTCTCCGCCGGGAGCGGCTCCGCGGTCAGCGCAAGGCCTAGCGCGCGGGCCTGGCCGACGAGCCGCGGAAGCACCCAGGTGCCGCCGCTGTCCGGAATGAGGCCGATCGAGGCGAAAGACTGGATGAATTTGGCCGAGTGGGCCGCGATGACGATGTCGCAGGCGAGCGCGATATTCGCGCCCGCGCCGGCCGCGACCCCGTTGACCCGCGCGATCACCGGAAAGGGAAGCGACACCAGCTTGCGGATCAGCGGATTGTAGCGCTGCTCGACCGACTCCCCGAGGTCCACCGCCTCCCCCGGCGCCACCGCTCGGTCATTGAGGTCCTGCCCGGCGCAGAAGCCCCGCCCCGCGCCGGTCAGCACCAGGACGCGTGCGTCCCCCAGCCGCCCGAGCGCGTCGGCCACCTCCTCGTGCATCTGGACGGTGAAGCTGTTGAGCCGGTCCGGCCGGTTCAAAGTGAGGCGGGCGATCGCGCCCTCCTGCTTGAACTCGATTGTCTCGTAAGCCATGCGGCGATCCATGGGACCAAATGCGCTTGCCGACAAGGTCGCCCGCTCGATGCTCGCGGCGGAGGGGACCGGCCCTGCCTGGGGCATCGAGATCGAGGAGGCGCGCGAGGGCTATGCGCGGATCCGGATGGCGCTGACCGCAGACATGCTGAACGGCCACGGCACCGCCCATGGTGGCATGATCTTCGCCCTCGCCGACACCGCCTTCGCTTACGCCTGCAACAGCCGCAACACCCGCACCGTCGCCGCGCAGGCGTCGATCGTCTATCTCGAGCCGGCGCGGGAGGGGGACGTCCTTATCGCCGAGGCCGAGGAGCAGGCGCTGGTCGGCCGCTCGGGCGTTTACCGCGTGGCGGTTCGCGCCCACGACGGCCGCGCCATCGCCGAATTCACCGGCTTCTCGCGCAGCGTCGGCGGCGCGGTGATTGGAGAGACTGAATGACCGAAGCCTTCATCTGCGACGCCGTCCGGACCCCGATCGGGCGCTATGGCGGCAGTCTCGCCCACGTCCGCGCCGACGATCTCGCGGCGATCCCGATCCGCGCGCTGACCGAGCGCAACACCGGCGTCGACTGGGGCGCGCTCGACGACATCATCCTCGGCTGCGCCAACCAGGCCGGCGAGGACAATCGCAACCTCGCGCGCATGGCCGGGCTTCTCGCCGGCCTTCCGGACACGTCGGGCGGCGTGACCCTCAACCGCCTCTGCGGCTCCGGCATGGACGCGGTGCTGATGGCGGCGCGGGTGATCCGCGGCTCGGAGGCCGAGCTGATGATCGCCGGCGGCTCGAAGAGCATGAGCCGCGCGCCCTTCGTCATGGCCAAGGCGACCAGCGCCTTCGACCGCAACGCCGAGATTTACGACACGACCATCGGCTGGCGCTTCGTCAATCCGAAGATGAAGAACGCCTATGGCGACGACACCATGCCCTCCACCGCCGAGAACGTGGCTGAGGACTTCCGCGTAAGCCGCGAGGACCAGGACCTTTTCGCCGTCCGCAGCCAGGAGAAGGCAGCCGCGGCGCAGGCGAGCGGCCGCTTCGCCGCCGAGATCGTTGCGGTCGAGATCCCGCAGCGCAAGGGCGATCCTATCCTGGTGGATCGCGACGAGCATCCGCGGCTGACGAGCGTCGAGGCGCTCGCCAAGCTGCGCCCGATCGTCCGCCCCGACGGCACCGTCACCGCCGGCAACGCCTCGGGCGTCAATGACGGCGCCGCGGCGATGATCGTCGCTTCGGAGGAAGCGGCAAAGCGCCACGGCCTCACCCCGCGCGCGCGGATCCTCGGCGGCGCGGTCGCCGGCGTGCCGCCGCGGATCATGGGCATCGGCCCGGCGCCGGCCTCGCAGAAGCTCTTGAAGCGCCTCGGCCTCTCGATCGCCGACATGGACGTGATCGAGATCAACGAGGCCTTCGCCGCCCAGGCGCTCCCCGTCCTGCGCCAGCTCGGCCTCCCGGACGACGCGCCGAACGTCAACCCGAACGGCGGCGCGATCGCGCTCGGCCATCCACTCGGCATGTCCGGCGCGCGCCTGGCGCTCACCGCCACCGAAGAGCTCCACCGCACCGGCGGCCGCTATGCGCTGTGCGCCATGTGCATCGGCGTCGGCCAGGGCATCGCGATGGTGATCGAACGGGTCTGAGGCCAGTCTGCGACGAATCGTGGCACCAAACCCAAGGCCAGTGCGTTGGGCGCGCAAGTCAAGAAGAAAAAGGGCGCCTGCTCCTATTCTTCTTCGGTAGCGTGAGTGGAGTGTCATGTTTCGCAGTAAATCCGCGTTTCTGCGCGGCGCATTGATTGCGCTTGCGCTTGGGACGGCCCCTGTCCTCGTCGAATCCGCCCTTGCATCGACCATCGAATCCAGCGCCGCGTCTCTGGAGCCGGGCGATTATGTCTGGCAGCCCGAGCGCTCCACCTCGGGCGCGGTCGAGGTGGTGGTGAGCATTCCCCAGCAGATCGCCTACGTCTTCCGCGGGGGAACTTTGATCGGCGTCTCGACCGTGTCGACCGGCAAGCCCGGCCACGACACCCCGACCGGCACCTTCGAGATCTTGCAGAAGCGCCGCGAGCATTATTCGAACCTCTACGACAATGCGCCGATGCCGTTCATGCAGCGTCTGACATGGGACGGGATCGCCCTCCATGCCGGCGAGATCCCTGGCCGGCCGGCGAGCCATGGCTGCGTCCGCCTGCCGATGGCGTTCGCGCGGCAGCTGTTCGCGGTGACCCAGCTCGGCGCCACCGTGCGGATCGTCGACGAGCCAGTGGCGATTCCGGCGGCCTGATCCTCTCCGGCCCTTTGCGCGTTGATTGAAGCGCAGGGCGCGTGCTGCTAGTGCCGCGCGCAGGAGAGAGACATGTACACGACCGAGCTCCAGAAGGGCGCCAGAATCGCCTCGACCGAGGATCCGGAGAAGCTTGCCGCCTTCGAGGCGCGGGTGGCGGCGGACGAGTTCATCGAGCCCAAGGACTGGATGCCCGAGGCCTATCGCCGGACGCTGGTCCGCCAGATCTCCCAGCATGCGCATAGCGAGATCGTCGGCATGCTTCCGGAGGGCAATTGGATCACCCGCGCGCCCTCGCTCCGCCGCAAGGCGATCCTGCTCGCCAAGGTCCAGGACGAAGCCGGGCACGGCCTCTATCTCTACAGCGCCGCCGAGACTCTCGGCACCAGCCGCGAGGAGATGATCGAGGCGCTGCATTCGGGCAAGGCCAAGTACAGCACCATCTTCAACTATCCGACGCTGACCTGGGCGGACATCGGCGCGATCGGCTGGCTGGTCGACGGCGCCGCGATCATGAACCAGGTGCCGCTGCAGCGCACCTCCTATGGCCCCTATGCCCGCGCCATGGTCCGGGTCTGCAAGGAGGAGAGCTTCCACCAGCGCCAGGGCTACGAGATCATGATCCATCTCGCCGCCGGCACGCCCGAGCAGAAGCGCATGGCCCAGGACGCGCTCAACCGCTGGTGGTGGCCGAGCCTGATGATGTTCGGCCCGCCCGACGCGGACAGCCCGAACACGGCGCAATCGATGCGCTGGCGGATCAAGCGCGACACCAATGACGAGCTTCGCCAGAAATTCGTCGACATCACCAAGCCGCAGGCCGACGCGCTCGGCCTCACCATCCCCGATCCGGAATTGCGCTGGAACGTGGAGAAAAGCGGCCACGATTTCGGCGAGGTCGACTGGGAGGAATTCTACGCGGTGGTGAAGGGCGAGGGCCCCGTCGCCAAGGAGCGGATGAAGGCCCGGCGCGACGCCTGGGAGACCAATGCCTGGGTCCGCGAGGCAGCTGCCGCTTATGCCGAGAAGCGCGCGCGCAGGGCGGAGGCCGCATGATGTCCGCCGATTGGCCGCTCTGGGAGGTGTTCGTGCGCGCCAAGGGCGGCATGTCGCACCGCCATGTCGGCTCGGTCCACGCGCCGGACCCGGAGATCGCGCTCCGCCACGCCCGCGACACCTATACGCGGCGGATGGAGGGGGTCAGCCTCTGGGTCGTGCCCTCGGCGCAGATCGTTGCGTCCGACCCGGCCGACGATGCCCAGAATTTCGATCCGGCGGCGGACAAGATTTACCGCCACCCGACTTTCTATTCGATCCCGGACGACGTGAAGCACATCTGATGGCCTCGCTCCCGCCAATCGACCTGCCGCCGGGCGCGACCGGGACCGGGGCGTTCGATGCGCCCGCCGACGCTGACGTGCGCGCCGTGCGCTTCGATTATCTGCTCCGGCTCGGCGACGATTCGCTGATCCTCGGCCAGCGCCTCTCCGAATGGTGCGGGCACGCGCCCTCGGTGGAGGTCGATCTCAGCCTCGCCAACATGGCGCTCGATCTGATCGGCCAGGCGACCTGGTTCCTGAACGCCGCCGGCGAGGCGGAAGGGCAGGGGAGGGACGGCGACGCGCTCGCCTTCCGCCGCGACGTGCTCGATTTCCGCAATTGCTGGCTGGTCGAGCAGCCGAACGGCGACTTCGCCCAGACCATGGCGCGGCAATTCCTGTTCTCGACCTGGCAGAAGATGCTGTTCGACCGGCTCGCGGGCTCGGCCGACGAGACCATCGCGGCAGTCGCGGAGAAGGCGGCCAAGGAGGTCGCCTATCACCAGGAGCTGGCCAGCGAATGGGTGATCCGCCTTGGGGACGGCACCGACGAGAGCCGGCGGCGGATGGCGGACGGCCTCGACTGGATGTGGCGCTTCGTGCCGGAGCTGTTCGAGATGGACGCTGTGGCGGCGGCGGCCGTCCGCTGCGGCATCGGGGTGGACGTCACGCTCTTGCGCGAGGATTATGACCGGCAAATCCGCGCGGTCCTGGCCGAAGCCACGCTCGAAGCCCCGAAGGACCAGCGCCCGATCCTCGGCGGCCGCCGCGGTCATCACAGCGAGCATCTCGGCCATATCCTCGCGCCGATGCAGTTCCTCCAGCGCACCTACCCGGACGCGACATGGTGAGGGCGGCAATGGCTGTGCGGGATCATCAGATCGACTCCTTGATCTGGCAGGTGCTCGGCGAGGTCCCCGATCCGGAAATCCCGGTGCTTTCGATCGTCGACCTCGGAATCGTCCGCGATGTCACGCCGGAGCGGGTGACGATCACCCCGACCTATACCGGCTGCCCTGCCACGCAGGTGATCGAGCGCGACATCCGCGCCGCGCTGGACTCCGCCGGCTATCGCGACGTCGCGATCGAGACGGTGCTGACTCCGGCCTGGACGACCGACTGGATCACGCCGGAGGGCCGCGACAAGCTGCGCGCCTACGGCATCGCGCCCCCGACCCGCGGCCCGGTCGCCTGCCCACAATGCGGCTCGACCCAGACGGAAGAGATCAGCCGCTTCGGCTCCACGCCGTGCAAGTCGCTGTGGCGCTGCCGGTCCTGCGCCGAGCCGTTCGACCTGTTCAAATGCCATTGAGATGAGCGCGGGCTTCCACAGTCTGACGATTGACCGGATCGTCGAGGAGACGGCCGAGGCGAAGTCGATCCGCTTCGCCGTGCCCGCGGAACTGCGCGAGACCTTCCGCTTCGCGCCCGGCCAGCACCTGACCTTGCTGGCGGAGATTGGCGGCGAGGAGGTGAGGCGCAATTATTCGCTCTGCGTCGCGCCCCAGGACGGCGAGCTCAAGGTTACCGTGAAGCGGATTGCCGGGGGAATCTTCTCCAACTGGGCGAACGACACTCTGAAGCCGGGCGACGCGCTCGCGGTGATGCCGCCGCACGGCAGCTTCACCTGGGCGTTCGAGCCAGGTGCGGCGAACCATTATGTCGCCTTCGCCGGCGGAAGCGGGATCACGCCGATCCTGTCGCTGATCCGGACGGCCATGACGACCGAGCCCGGGAGCCGCTTCACGCTCTTCTACGGCAATCGCGACAGCCAGTCGGTGATCTTCCTGGAGGAGCTTGCGCGGCTCAAGAACCGCTTCATGGACCGGCTCGAGATCCACCATTTCCTCGCCGAGGAAGCGGGCGAGATCGATCTGTTCAACGGCATTCTCGACCGCGCCAAGTGCGACGAGGTGCTGGGCGAGCTGGTCGATCTGGCCGGGGTCGCCGCCTTCTTCATCTGCGGCCCCGGCCCGATGATGGACGCGGCCGAGGCGGCGCTCCAGGCGCGCGGGGTCGGCCACGAGCGGATTCTGATCGAGCGCTTCACCGCGGGCCGGCCGGACGCCGCGGTCGCCGCCCAGATCCAGGCGCTGCAGCAGGAGGCCGCGGGCCAGCAGATGCTGGTGACGCTCGACGGGAGCAAGCGCCGGGTGGCGTTCGACGCCCGCGCCGGGAACATTCTCGACAGCGCGCGGCTGGCGGGCCTTCCTGCGCCCTTCGCCTGCAAGGCTGGGGTCTGCGCGACCTGCCGCGCACGCGTCGTTGCAGGCGAGGTCGAGATGGCCGCGCGCTACGGCCTCACCGACGAGGAGATCGCCGCCGGCTACGTGCTCACCTGCCAATCCGTCCCCAAGGGCGAAGGCGTCGAGATCGATTACGACGCCTGAGCGCGGGGGCGCTAGCGCGTGACCCGGCTGCCGCCGCCCCCCGCCAGGCTGTTGTGATAGGCGATCACGGAGCGCGTCGTCGCCTGCATCAGCTGCATGCGCGACGGGATGGAGGCCGAGGTGCGGCGGATCATCACGGCAAGCGCATAGTGGCGGCCGTCCGGCGCGGTGATGATTCCGATGTCGTTATAGCCGGTCTGGACGCTGCCAAGCACCTGGCCCGTCCCGGTCTTGTGCGCGATCCGCCAGCCCGGCGCGAGGCCGCCGGTCAGCCGCTGCGGGCCGGTGCGGGTCTGCGACATGATCGAGAGCAGTCGGTCGGTGGAGCGCGGCGAGAGCAGCTCGCCGCGGCGGAGCCGGGCCAGCGCATCGACGATTCCGGCCGGGGTCGCGCCGTCGACGGGATCGGCGACATAGGCGTTGAACGCGGTGGTGCGGGTCGACAGCGGAACCTGCGCGCGCGCGGTGTAGAAAGCGCGGCCGACCGAATATTCGGACCGCCAGTCCATGCCGGCGAGCCGGCTCTGCATCAGCCGCTCGCCGGGGCCGAAGCGGATGCCCTCGATGCCCTTGCGGCGGAACATGGCGCGCACCGCGTCGGGGCCGCCGGCGCGGCGAAGGACGAAGTCGTTGCAGGTATTGTCGCTCTGGGTCATCGCCCGGAACATCAGGCTGTTGAGCGTGGTGGTATAGCCGTTCGGGCCGATTTGGGCGGCGATCGGCTGGTGGAAGAGCGTGAGGTCGGCGCGAGTCAGGGTGACGCTCTGATCGAGGCTGAGCTCGCCGCGGTCGGCGGCGTCGAGCGCCGTGATCGCAACCCAGAATTTGCTGACGCTCTGCTGCGGGAAGAGGGTGTGGCCGTCATAGGCGGTTGTGAAGCCGGTCTGGACGTCGCGCACGGCGATCCCGACATCGCCGTCGAAGGCGCGTCCGAGCTCGCGGATGCGCGCGGCGAGCGCTTGCTCGGCGGCGTTCGAATCGCGCTCGGCGGGGATCTGCAGGTCCGCCAGCCGTCCGGTCGGCGCCTGGGCGTCGGCAGCGGTGGGCCCCGGGGCGGTGCCGTAGGTCAAAGCGAGCAAAGCGAGGACCGCCGAGAGCGTGATCGGGCGCGCCCTAAGCCTTGCCCCTTCGAGGCCCTTGACCATCGCAGACTTCATCCCGCCCTCCCTAACGCATTACAAACTCGCCTGAAAATCCGTGCTTAAACGGGAAAAATTAACTGTCAGCTTAAACTGTAAACCATATGGACGAGCCGTGGCGGAGGCGCGGCGGAACGAGTCGCTGCCGCCATATTCATATTGTGATAATGTAACATCGCGCCTAAGGGCCGGGCCGACCTTCCGGAGTTCCTGATGCCGCGTTCACCCTTTCTGCTCGCTTCCACCTTCCTCTTCGCGATGCCCGCCTGGGCGCAGGCGCCGGCCGGCGCCCACCAGGAGCCGGTGCAGCCCGACGACCATGTCCATGAGACGATGCAGCAGGACATCGTCGTGACGGGCAGCTTCGTCCGCAACCTCAACGTCCTTGCCGGGACCGAGATACTGAGCGGCGCCGAACTCGTCCGCGACATGCGGGCGCAGCTCGGCGACACGCTCGCGCGCCAGCCGGGTGTGTCTGCGACCTCGTTCAGTCCGGGCGCGTCGCGCCCGGTGCTGCGCGGGTTCCAGGGCGAGCGGGTGCGCGTGCTGGTCGACGGAATCGGATCGATCGACGCCTCCAACACGTCGGCGGACCATGCGGTGACGGTCGATCCGCTCACCGCCGATCGAATCGAGGTGCTTCACGGACCGGCCGTGCTCCTCTTCGGAAGCCAGGCGATCGGCGGTGCCGTCAACGTCTTCGATCGGCGGATCCCGCGCCGCGTGCCCGACGAGGCTGTCCACATCGATGCGATCGCCGGCTACGGTTCTGCGGCGCACGATTACAGCGCGGGTGCCGGTCTCGACGTGCCGCTGGCGCCCGGTCTCGTCTTCCATGTCGACGGCAGCTACCGCAACAGCGACGACGTCCGGGTCGGCGGCTTCGTGCTTTCGCCCGCAGCGCGCGCGGCGCAGCTCGAGATCGCGGCCGAGGAGGATGCGGAGGGCCATGCCGAGGCCGCAGCCGAGGCGCGCGCCCTGGCCGGGCAGCGCGGGCGCCTGCCCAACAGCTTCACCGAGACTGCGACCGCGGGCGCCGGCCTTTCCCTGATCCGCGACGGCGGCAGCCTCGGCTTCTCGGTCGGGATCTACGACAGCCGCTACGGCGTCCCGGAGCGGCCCGGCGCCGTCCATGTCGGCGACGACGAGCATGACGACCATGAGGACGATCATGACCATAGCGCGGTCTCGATCGACCTGCGCCAGGTCCGCGCCGACCTGCGCGGCGAGGTCGATCTCGGCGAGGGATTCCTCGATTCGCTGCGCCTCCGCCTCGGCTATGCCGATTACGAGCATACCGAGTTCGAGGGTGACGAGGTCGGCACGCGCTTCCTGACCGAGGGGATGGAAGGGCGGCTCGAGTTGGTCCAGCGCAAGCGCGGCGGCTGGCGCGGCGTGATCGGCGGCCAGTTCTTCACGCGCAATCTCTCGGCGGTTGGCGCCGAGGCCTTCCTTCCGCCGAACAGCTTGGAGCAGATCGGCCTGTTCACGCTCCAGGAGCTGGAGCGGGGCCCGTTCGAGCTCGAGGGCGCGCTGCGCTACGAGCGGAGCCAGGCGCGGGCACCAACGGCGGGGCTCGAGCGCAGCTTCGATACGGTCTCGGCGGCGCTCGGCGCCTCCTACGAGGTCGCGCCGCTGATCCGCGTCGGTGCCAACGTCTCGCGCGCCCAGCGCGCGCCGTCGCCGGAGGAGTTGTTCTCGAACGGCCCGCATGCCGCGACCCAGGCCTTCGAGATCGGCGATCCCGGACTCGGCACGGAGACCAGCACGGGCGGCGAGATCTACGCCCGCGCCCAGCTCGCCGACCACCAGCTCAGCGCGACTTTCTATTACAACCGCTTCGACGACTTCATCTACGAGACGCCGACCGGCGAGGTCGAGGACGGTCTCCCGGTCTTCCGCTATTTCCAGGCCGACGCCACCCACTGGGGCTTCGAGGCGGCGGGCCAGGCGACCGTCTGGCACGGCGACCGCTTCCACCTGCTCGTCGATGCCGTCGCCGATTATGTCCGCGCGACGATCCGAGGCGGCGGACCGGTGCCGCGGATCCCGCCGCTGAGGCTGCTCGGCGGAGTCGAGGCGCAGTCGAACAATCTCGACGGCCGGATCGAGGTGGAGCACAGCTTCGCACAGAACCGCGTCGCGGAGGGCGAGACCGCGACCGACGGCTTCACGCTGGTCAACGCCTCGCTGACCTTCCGCCCCTGGGGACGGCGCAATCCGACCAGCATCGTCCTTGCGGCGAACAACATCTTCGATGTCGATGCGCGCCGCCACGCTTCCTTCACCCGCGATTTCGCCCCGCTGCCTGGGCGCGATTTCCGGGTCAGCGCGCGTGTGAGCTTCTGAGGCCATGGCCAGGATCGCGATCCTGACGCCCGATCCGGGCGACCCGGATTTTTCAGGGCGCTGGCCTCAGGTCTTCGAGCGCAATTCCGAGCCGCTGCGCCGCGCCGGCCACACGGTGGAGGGGCGCGCCTGGACGGAGGGCGGAACGCTCGAGGGGTTCGACCTCGTCCTGCCGCTGCTCGTGTGGGGCTATCATCGCGCGCAGGCGCAATGGCTCGGCCGGATCGAGGAATGGACACGCGACGGCGTACCGCTCGGCAATCCCGCGAGCGTGATGCGCTGGAACGCGGACAAATCCTATCTCGGTCGCCTCGCCGAACGCGGCGCCCCGGTCGTCCCCACCCTTTATGTCGACCGCGTCGACGAGGCGGTGCTTTCCGACGCGGCCGAGCGACTGGGCGCGAGCACGCTGGTCGCCAAGCCGGTGGTCTCGGCCTCGGCCTTCCGGACGATCCGCTGGCCTGCCGATTCCGTCGAGTCCGGTCCGCCCGGCGCGGCGATGATCCAGCCCTATCTGGACAGCATCGAGTCGGCCGGCGAGCTCTCGCTCATCTATTTCGGGGGACGGTTCAGCCATGCGGTGCGCAAGGTGCCGCAGCCCGACGATTTCCGGGTCCAGCCGGAATATGACGGCATCATCACCGCCCACGTCCCGAGCGGCGCCGAGCGCGCCGCTGCAGACGCGGTGATGCGCGCGGTCGAGGAGGATCTGCTTTACGCCCGGATCGACCTCGTCTTCGGCCGCAGCGGCGCGCCGGAGCTGATCGAACTGGAGGCGATCGAGCCCGATCTCTATCTCGGCTACGACCCCGGGCGGGGCGCCGCTTTCGCCGCCGCGGTCGCCGCGCGCCTCGGCTGATCGTTGCGCTCCCGATAGGTAGAAATGCTGCGCAGCATGAACCTCGGCCTGCCGCTATGTTAAGGGCACCGAAAGCGGCTTGTGGATAAATCCGACTTAATGGCTTGCGTCGAGATTCCCGGCGAGCGTATCAAACCCGGGGACCGGAGGGGTTGTTATGAGTAAATTTGTCAAAGAGTTTATTGAAGTCAACGACTTCACCACGCTCGACGAGCTCATCGAGCAGCTGACTGCGCTCCGCGGACAGCTTCCCGACTCGGCCGAGGCGCAGGTGAAGCTGCGGGGCGACGACGTGTTCGGCCGCCACCTCAGCGTCTCCTATCTGCGCTCGCAGACCGAAGAGGAAGCCGATCTCGACGCCCGCTACGCCGACGCTTACCGGCGTTCGCGCGAGCGCGAGCTGGAGCGGCTGCAGCAAGAGCTTGGCGTCGTCTGCCGAGTCCCGCGTGGTCGCGGGCTTCGCGCCGTCGCCTGATCATCGACCTTCAGTAGCGTAGCAAGGTCGCGGCCCGCGCCTCCCTGAGGCGCGGGCCGTTTCTTTTGCGGCTTACCATTCGGCGAAATTGCCGTCCGCGGTGCGGAAGATCGGGTTGCGCCAGCGGTGGCGGTCCTTATGCGCCTCGCGCACGCGATCCTCGTCGATCTCGATTCCAAGCCCCGGCCCGGTCGGGATCGGCAGATTTCCCTCCACCGGCGTCAGCGGCGCCGGGTCCGAGCAGAATTCCAAGAGATCGTGGCCGACATTGTAGTGGATGCCCAGCGACATCTCCTGGATCGCCAGGTTCGGGGTGCAGGCGGCGAGCTGCAGGCACGAGGCGAGCGCCAGAGGCCCGAGCGGGCAATGCGGCGCGACCGCGACGTCATAGGCCTCGGCCATCGCAGCGATCTTCCGCGCCTCCAGGATCCCGCCGCAATGGCTGAGGTCTGGCTGGATGATGTCGACCGCGCCGGAAGCCAGGAAGGGTTTGAAGTCCCAGCGCGAATGGAGCCTTTCGCCGAGCGCGATGGGGGTCGAGACCAGCTTCGAAAGCTGTGCCAGACCTTCCGGATTCTCGGAGAGCAGGGGCTCCTCGATGAACAACAGGCCCAGCGGCTCCAGCGCCTTGGCGAGCTGCTTGGCGAGGGGGCGATGGACCCGGCCGTGGAAATCGAGGCCGACATCGACCCCGACCGCCTGCGCCGCCTGGACGCGGGCGACGACCTCGTCGAACAGGCGCGGCGTCCCGATCCAGTCGAGCTCCGCAGTCGCGTTCATCTTGACCGCGGTGAAGCCCTGGCCGCGCCGCACCTCGGCCGCACTGGCGATGTCGTCCGGCCGGTCGCCGCCGATCCAGGCATAGGCGCGGATATGGTCGCGGACCTTGCCGCCGAGCATCTCCCAGGCGGGGAGGCCGAGCGCCTTGCCCTTGAGGTCCCACAAGGCCTGCTCGAGGCCTGCCAGAGCCGACATGAGCACCGGCCCGCCACGGTAGAATCCGCCGCGATAGCCGACCTGGAAGACGTCCTCGATCCGATAGGGGTCGGCGCCGACGAAGCGGTCCTTCAGCGCCTCGAACGCGCCGTCCACCGCCTCGGCCCAGCCTTCCAGGCTCGCCTCGCCCCAGCCGACCGCACCCTCGTCGCTCTCGACGCGCACGAACAGCCAGCGCGGCGGCACATAGAAGGTCTCGATCCGCGCGATCTTCATCTCATTCTCCTCGCACGAGCTCGTAGCGCCGGCCGGCGGCGTCGCGCTCGCTATATTCGTCGAGCTTCTTGATCGGTACAACGAGGCAGACGCTCGAAGAGGGCAGGACGTTGCGCCAGTCCTTGATCAGCTGCTTGTAGGCCTTGCCGACGTTGCGGATGTTGCGATCGAGATCGAACAGGCCGAGCGGATTGACGTTGCCGTTCTGCTCGCGGAGCGCCGTGTCCCAGTCGACCTGGTCGGTGAGCGAATACCAGGTGAAGCCGACCGTCGGGATTCCGACGTTGCGGAGGCGGAGCACGTTCGCCCATTCCTTCCATAGCCACTTCACCGCCTCGTCGCCTTCAGGCCCCTCGCGGAAGTTGGTCTCGGTGTGCATCACCGGCAGGCGGTAGCGGTTGAAATATTGCCGGGTGATCTCGGAATAGCCGAACGTCTCGCCGGCGGCGACGGTGTGCCCGTCCGCGAACACGCGATGCTCGTTCGTCCGGTAATAATCGTTGCCGAGGATGCAGTGCTGCTTCAGCCGGTGCGAGAGGAAGAAATGATACTCCTCGCGCGTCATCCCGTTATCCATCAGATATTCGTACATCTCGCTGTCGACGCGCCGGCCGTAATTGAGATCGAGCGTCAGGAAGCGCTGCGAATTGAGGATCTCGGCCTTGTGGATCGCGGCAGGGCTGTCGGCGTGGAAATATTCCGACGATTCGCTCTGGATGAAGATGGCGTCGTGGCGCCGCTTCAATATCTCGATCATGGCGAGGACGTTCGCCTTGACGATGTTCTTGAGCGCAGTGACGAACGAGCGGTCGTCCTTGGCCTGCTCGTTCCACCAGCCATATTTGGCCGAGAAGACCGCGCAGATGAACATCTCGTTGATCGGCGTGTAGAGCTGGACCCAGGGGAAGCGCTCGGCGAAGACGCCCGCATAGGCCGCGAACAAGGCCGGGAAATCGGTATTCTGGAAATTGCCGATCCAGTCCGGAACGCCGAAATGGCAGAGGTCCACGATCGGCGTGATGTCGCGCTGCTTCAGCTCGGCGAACGTCTCGTCAGCGAAATCCCAATCGTAGAGGCCCGGGCCGAGCCAGGTACGGTAGAGCGGCGGCCCGTAGCGCAGATATTGGATCCCGATCTCCTCGATGCAGTCGAAATCCTCGCGCCAGCGCCGGTAATGGTCGCTGGCGTCCATCTGGTCGACGCGGGTCCGGCCGTTGTGGATGGTCGGGATGCTGTTCTCGATCCCGGTCGCGAACATGAAGTTAGCGATGACGAAGCTCCTAAAAATCGGGTTTGGGACCGCCTAGCGCGTCGGCCGGCGCGCCGCCATGCCACGCAAGCGGTTCGACGAGGGAAATGCAAGATTCGGCTTAGCGCAGACGGTCGAAAATCTCTTCCGCGCTCGAAAGTTCGAGTTCGCGGACCGGCGGCGCGCTTCGATATCCGTGGCGCTCGGCGAAGTCGGTCTCCTCGAGCGCGGCGCGGCCGTGACACGTCGCGATGTAGAGAGTCGCGCTGCTTTCGAGATAGCCGGGATTGCCCCCGACGAAATCGAGCACGTCGACCTGAAGGCCGCCGTCGATCTCGAAGAGGACCGCCGGGAGGCGGGTCGAGCAGAAGACGAACACCTCGTGCGGCTCCTCGTTCCACTCGATCCGGCGGCGCTCGTCATAGGCGGATTCGTAATCGCCCTCCTCGGTCACGACCGAGCCGCCGCCGAGCAGGCGCAGGCGAAGCAGCCGGCCGTCCGGGGTCTCGCGCACCGTCTCGCGGGCGAGCTCGCGCGACCAGCTGCATTCGCCCATGTGGCAGCGGCCGGCGAGCGGCTCGGCGGCGCCCGGAGCCTGCGCCGCCGCCAGGACGAGCAGGAGCAGGGTGAAATTCGCCATTGCAACCGTGCCCCGCTTGCTTCGTAGACGCCGCATCATCTACCCCCGCGCGCGGCGGGGCAAGCGAGAGGTGAGGATGCGCTGGAGCGAAGGCCTGATCGCGGTCGATTGGGGGACGACCAACCGGCGGGCGTGGCGGCTCGGACCGGACGGCGCGGTCGTCCGCGAGATGGAGGACCCCAAGGGCATCCTCGCGGTCGAGGCCGGCGGATTCCCGGCGGCGGTGGCCGAGATCCGTGCCGCGCTCGGCGATCTGCCGATGCTGATGGCCGGGATGATCGGCTCCAATCGCGGCTGGATCGAGGCCCCCTATGTGCCCTGTCCGGCAGGCGCGGACGAGCTCGCCGCGCATGTCATCTGGGCCGAGGAGGGGCGGACCGCGATCGTCCCCGGCCTCTCATTCCTCGACGACCGGCGCGCCGACGTGATGCGCGGCGAGGAGGTGCAGATGTTCGGCGCGCTCGCAGCCGGCCTGATCCCGGCGGACGGCCTCGTCTGCCACCCGGGCACGCACAACAAATGGGTGCTGCTCGCCGGCGGCCGTGTGACCCGTTTCCGCACCGTGATGACGGGCGAGATGTTCAGCTTGCTCAAGGAGCATTCGATCCTGTCCGATCTGCTCCAGGGCGAGATCAGGCCGGGCGATGCCTTCGAGCGCGGCGTGATGCACGGACTTTCCGACGAGGATGTCACCGCGGAATTGTTCACGATCCGCGCGCGTGTTCTGCTCGGGGTCGCCGAGCGCGGCGATGCCGCGGCCTATTGCAGCGGCCTGCTGATCGGCGCGGATCTGCGGACGGGCCTTCGCCAGGCCGGCGAGGCCGAGATTGCCATCATGGGCCGCCCGGATCTCACCGCCCTCTACGCCGCAGCGCTTGCGGCGGCGGGCTATCGGAGCCGGCAAGTCGACGGCGAGGCCGCCTTCCTGGCGGGGATCAACAAGATTGCGGAGGCGCTGTGATGGACGCCGGCGAAATGTTCAAATTCTACCTCAGGCAATGCCCGCTGGTGGCGATCATCCGCGGCGTCACCCCGGACGATGCGATCGAGGTCGGCGAGGCTCTGGTTGAGAGCGGCATCCGGATCATCGAGGTGCCGCTCAACTCGCCCGATCCGATCGCGAGCATCGAGCGTCTTGCGGCGCGCTTCGGCGACGAGGCGCTGATCGGCGCCGGTACCGTGCTCACGACCGAGGACGTGCGCCGGGTGGGGGATGCGGGGGGCAAGCTGGTCGTTTCGCCGAACACCTTCACTGACGTGATCGACGCGACCGTGGCAGCTGGCATGGTGTCCTCGCCCGGCTTCTACACGCCCTCCGAAGCCTTCACTGCGCTCCGCCACGGCGCCCATGCGCTCAAGTTCTTCCCGGCGGAAGCCGCGACTCCGCGGGTGGTGAAGGCGATGAAGGCGGTGCTCCCGCCGAGCGTGCCCTTCCTCGTCGTCGGTGGCGTGACGCCCGACGACGTCGCATCCTGGATGGCCTGCGGCGCCGACGGGTTTGGCCTTGGCTCGGGAGTGTATAAGCCCGGCCAGGACGGCGCCGCGGTCCGCGCCCAGGCCGAAGCCTATGTCGCGGCAGTCCGGGACGCGCAGAGATGAAGCCGCTGAGGATCGCGATCATCGGCTACGGCAAGATCGCCGAGGACGAGCATGTCCCCTCCATCGCCGGCAATAAGCGCTTCGAGCTTGCGGCGACGGTGGGCTCGCGCGCGCCGAAGGACGGCGCCGTCCCCGCCTTCCGCCGCCACCGCGAGATGCTGGAGGCGGTGCGCGATCTCGATGCGGTGGCGATCTGCACGCCGCCCGGTCCGCGCACCGAGATCGCCCGCGACTGCCTCGAGGCCGGGCTCCACTGCCTTCTCGAAAAGCCGCCGACCCAGACGCTCGCGGAGATTGACGACATCGCCTGCGTGGCCGAGGGCGTGCAGCGCACCTGCTTCACCACCTGGCATTCGCAGTACAATCCGGCCGTGGACCGCGCTGCGGAGCTGCTCGCGGGCAAGCGCATCCGGCGGCTGCGGATCGACTGGCGGGAGAGCGTGCGCAAATGGCATCCGGGCCAGGCCTGGATCTGGCAGCCGGGCGGCTTCGGCGTGTTCGATCCGGGGATCAACGCGCTCTCGATCGCGACGAAAATCTTTCCCGGGCCGCTGTTCGTGCGCGAGGCCGAGCTGGAGATTCCGTCGAACCGCGACATGCCGATCGCCGCCTCGATCGTCTTTTCCAGCCCGGTCTCGGACGGCCAGCTCTCGGCCGGGTTCGATTGGCGCGAGGAAGCGGACGAATGCTGGACGATCGCGGTCGAAACCGAGGACGGCCTGCGGCTGGACCTGCTCGGCGGCGGCGCACGGCTCGAAGTGGAGGGTGGGGAGACCGTCGAGGCCCCGCGCGACGAATATCCGCGTATCTATGCGCGCTTCGCCGACCTCATCGACCAGCGTTCGAGCCTAGTCGACGTGGCGCCGCTGCGGCTCGCCGCCGACGCCTTCCTGGTCGGGCGCCGGGTCAGCGTTGGAGCTTTCGAGGACTGACGTCCTCCGCCTCGGCCTCCTGCCAGGCCATGTCCTCGGGCATCACGCCGCCGACCAGCGACAGCGGCCCGTGCGGCATGAGCGGGGTCTCGCGCCATTGCTGGATCAGCCTCTTGTAGGCGCGGGCGACGGCGCGCTCCTTCCGCTCGAGATCGTAGAGGCCGACGGGATGGACCCGGTCGTTCTTCTCGCGCAGCGCGACGTCCCAATCGACCTGGTCGGTCAGCGAATACCAGGTCATCCCGCAGACCGGCACGCCGTCGTGGCGAAGCTGCTGGATGCTCGCCCAGGTCTTCCACAGCCAGTCCACGGCGCGTCCGTCGCGCTCATTGGTCTCGGTGTGCATGATGGGCAGATGGTAGCGCTCGTGATAGGCGCGGGCGACGACATAATAGCCGAAAATCTCGCCCGATCCGTGGCGGATCTCGTCGTCGACCAGCAGATGCTCGTTGGTCACGTAATAATCGTGGCCGATGATGAAATGCTCGCGAAGGTCGTGGCGGAGGAAATAGGTATATTCCTCGTTGGTCATGCCGTTATCCATCAGATAGACGTACATGCCCGAATTAACCCGCCTGCCGACGGTCAGGTCGAGAGTCAGGTAGCGCCTTTCGTTGAACATCTGCGCCTTGCGGACGAGGTCCGGATGGTTGGCGTGGGTATGCTCCGAGGATTCGCAGAGGACGAAGAG
>JAEWCW010000111.1 GCA_023390415.1 Pseudomonadota bacterium
AGGTCTTCCTTGACCCGCTCGATGACCGACGTGGCGAGGCCGGTCACGAAAGCGTAGCCGAGAAGGGCGTGGATGAGAGCGACGATTGCGATCGCCCAGATCCGACCGGCGCTCATCCGTTGATCAGCATATGCCATTAATCAGCCACACTCCCACTTATGATTAGACAAGACCGGCAAACGCGAAACGCAGCGATCAAGCTTCGGTTCACCCCGCCCGTGAGAGCGGGACAAGGCTCGATCCTCTAATGCGCCACAGGGGGCGACGCAATCCCTCGGTGAGGCTGCGTAACGAAAGGCGCATATCCGGCGGCAATCTGGGGTTAACCAAGGCCGCACTAGCCCGAGGGGCGAGCAAGAGGAGATGGTTCTAACATGGGTTTCATCGAGTTCGCAGCTGCTGGCCTGATCGCGTCTTCGTCAGGGTATCTCATTGATACACAAGCTGTTTCGCAGCCGGTAACGTCGACGAGCGCCCTCACCTACGCGGATTCCGCCGATCTTGCTCTGGCCGCGCCGGTGGTTGCGCACGTCCGGGTTCAGAAGGCTTCCGCGCTGCGGCCGCGCGACGCTGCGGGGGTCGCTCCGGGCTACCGTAGATTCCTCGTCGAGGCCCAGATGGTGGCGCTGATTCGCAGTCCGGACACCTTGCCGACGCGAGTCCGATTCCTGGTCGACCTTCCAAACGATTCGCGCGGCCGCGCGGCCAGGCTTCCCAAGCGCAGCGAGCATATCGTGCTTGCGGAGGCGGCGGCCGGCCTGCCGGGCGACATTCGCTTGATCGCACCGGATGCGATGCTGCCTTACGATGCCGGGACCGCGAGCCGGCTGCGCGCGATCCTGACCGAGGCGGCGGCTGCGGACGCGGCGCCGCGCATCGCCGGAATCGGCCGTGCCTTCCACGTCCCCGGCGCGATCCCGGGCGAGAGCGAGACCCAGTTCTTCCTGCAGACCGCCGAGGGCCGGCCGGTCTCGATCAGCGTCCTTCGCCGTCCGGGAGAGACTCCGCGCTGGGCGGTCTCGCTCGCCGAGATCGTCGACGAGGCCGCCGAGGCGCCGCGCCGCGACACCCTGCTCTGGTACCGGCTCGCCTGCACGCTGCCGCCCACTGTCCCCGCCCATGCCCTGGCCGGCGCCGAGCCTCGCGAGCGCGCCGCGATCAGCGCGGATTACGATCTGATTGTCCGCGACCTCGGGCCCTGCACGCGCAACCGCGTGCGGCGCTAGAAAGAGGAAAGCTCCACTCCAACGCCGCCGCAATCCGGATAGATGTCCGGCTTGCGGGAGCGAACGCTGAGGCCCGCGACCCCGCGCCGGGCGGCGACGAGGTCGTAGATCTCGCGGACGAGGGTCTCCTGCAGGTTGAACCGCCGTCCCGCGACCATGCTCGCAATCTCGCGGCGGAGGAAGTCATAGTCCCAGGCGTTGGCTGGATCGTCGCCTTCGGCGAAATGCCCCTCTTCCAGCCAGACCTCGACGGTGAGCATCAGCCGCTGGGGGCGGCCGATCTCGAAATCATGGAATCCGATATCGAGTTCGATCGCGTAATCTTCGAGCGCGATCTTGCGCGTCTTGGGCGCAAGCCGCCCGGGCACGAGGCCGTCGAGGCCTTTCATCGGTCATTCTCCAGGAACTGGACGTCGCGGGCGAGGCCGAGGAAGCGCTGGCCGCCGTCGAGAGTGATGGTCTGGCCGGTGATCACCGGCGTGTCGATCAGGAAGCGCAGCGCGCGGACGATGTCGGCGACGTCGATCCCGCGCTCGAGCGCGTTGAGCGCATGCACCTTCTCGAAATTGTCGCGGCTCTGGGGCCCTGAGACCATCGTCACCGAAGGCGCGATGGCGTTGACCCTGATCCGCGGCGCGAAGGCGCGCGCGGTGAGCTCGGTGAGCCCTGCCAGGCCGATCTTCGAGAGTGTGTAGGTGAAGAAGTCCGGATTGGGCGCAGCCAGCTTGGAATCGAGCAGGTTGACGATCATCCCCTCCTCCGCCCGCGCAGCGAAGGCGCGGCTGAGCAAAGCGGGCGCGCGCAGGTTCACGTCCAGATGGACGTCCCAATCCGAAACGCTGAAGTCTTCGGCGCTATCGTAGACGAAGCGGGAGGCATTGTTGACGAGCAGCCCGAGCGGCATGGACGCAGCGCCGACGATCCGCTCCGCAGCGCCGGGATCGGCGAGCTCCGCCTGGACGATGCTCCCGCCGATTTCCTCGGCCAGCCTCTCCGCCTCGGCCCTCGATCGGTTATAGTGGATGAGCACGTGCCAGCCGTCGGCGGCGAGAGCACGCGAAATCGCGGCGCCGATGCGCTTCGCGCCCCCGGTGACGATCGCGGTCCGCTCCATGGCAGCGGCGATAGGCCCCAACCTTTGCGCACCGCAAGGCCAGAAGCTACATCCCCGCCATGCCCGCGCCCGAGCCCCCTGCCGACCTCGCTGGCCTCAGCCTCGCCGAGATCGCTTCCCTGGCGGAGGCAAAGAAGCTGCCGCCCGTGGAAAGCTGGAATCCAGCGCATTGCGGCGACAGCGCGATGCGCATCGCCAGCGACGGGAGCTGGTATCATGAGGGACGGCCGATCGGCCGGCCGGCGATGGTCAGGCTCTTCTCGACCATTCTCCGCCGCGAGCCTGACGACACCTATGTGCTGGTGACCCCGGCCGAGAAGCTGACGATCGCGGTCGAGGACGCACCGTTCGTCGCCGTCGAGCTCAAGAGCGAGGGCGAAGGCCGCGTGCGCCGCCTCGCCTTCCGGCTCAATACCGGAGACCTGGTCGTCGCTGGCCCCGATCATGTGCTCCATCCGCCCTATCTCGACGTGCCCCGCGGACTCACCGCGCGCCTCGCGCGGCCGGTCTATTACGAGCTCGCCGAGATCGCCCTCGCCGACCCCGAAGGGCTGTGGAGCGACGGCGCGCGCTTCGAGTTCGACCAATGAGCCTCGCCGACCAGCTTCGTGCAGCACTCGAGGCGGGGCACCGATCCGAACCCGAGCTGCTGATCGGCGACGTGCTCGAGGGCGAGGAAGGCGCGGGAGTCCCGGCAGCGGTCCTGGTCGCAGTCACAGAGCAGGCCGACCCCGGCGTGATCCTGACGCTCCGCCCCGAGACGATGCGCAAGCATCCGGGCCAGATCAGCTTTCCCGGCGGCCGGCTCGATCCCTCCGATGCTGGCGTCGTCGAGGCTGCGCTCCGCGAGGCGGAGGAGGAGATCGGGCTTCCGCCGAGCGCGGTGGAGCTGGTCGGGATCGCAGATCGCTATCGCACCATCACCGGCTTCGAGGTCACGCCCGTCATCGGCGTTGTGCCTCCGGGGCTTGAACTGACGCCGCATCCGGGCGAGGTCGCTGCGGTGTTCGAAGCGCCGCTCCGCTATCTGCTCGATCCTGCCCACCAGCAGGTGCGCACCGCCGTCTATCGCGGGCGCGAGCGCAGCTATTACGAGATCGACTATGAGGGTCGCCGGATCTGGGGGGCGACCGCGGCGATGATCGTCAATCTCGGCCGCCGGCTGGTTCTGGCATGAGCGGCACCCGGCTTCCCGACGTAAAATGGCGGCGCGAGCGCGAACTCGTTCAGTTGCTCGACGTGCTCGGCGCGGGCGACGGCGAGACGCGCTTCGTCGGCGGCTGTGTCCGCGACAGCCTTCTCCGCCTCCCCGTCAACGACGTCGATCTCGCGACCCGGCTCCGGCCCGAGGAGGTGCTCGAACGGCTGAAGGCCGCGCGGATCAAGGCGGTGCCGACCGGAATCGCCCACGGCACCGTCACCGCCGTCATTGCCGGCAAGCCCGTGGAGGTGACGACCCTGCGCCGCGACGTCTCGACCGACGGCCGCCGCGCGACCATCGCCTATACGGACGACTGGCGGGAGGATGCGTCGCGCCGCGATTTCACGATCAACGCCCTTTCGGCCGAAGCGGGGGACGGGCTCGTCCACGATTATTTCGAGGGCCTCGCCGATCTCGGAGCGCGGCGAGTCCGCTTCATCGGCGATCCACTGACCCGCATCGCCGAGGATCACCTGCGGATCCTGCGCTTCTTCCGCTTCCACGCCCGTTTCGGCCGCGGCGCGCCGGACTCGGCGGCGCTTGAGGCCTGCACTGCGCGCGCAAACGATCTGATGGCCCTCTCTCGCGAGCGCATCGCCGACGAGCTGTTGAAGCTGCTCGCGCTTCCGGAGCCGGTAGCGGCGGTGCGGCTGATGGTGGAGCGCGCCATCCTCCGCCCCTTCCTCCCGGAAGCGTCCAACGTCGATTCCCTGGAGCGCCTGGTCGATGCCGAGCGCATCGCCGGCGTTCCGCCGGCACCGCTGCGCCGCCTCGCCGCGCTTCTTCCCCCCGACCCGATGCTCGCCGCAGACGTCGCCGCCCGGCTCCGCCTCTCCAAGAAAGCGGCCAAACGGCTTGCGCTCGCCGCGGACCGGACCGTCGCCGCGCCGCAGCGCCTCGCCTTCCGGATCGGCACCGAGAGCGCGATCGACCGGCTTCTCCTGGCAGGCGAGACCGGCGGTGAGGTCGCCGCGCTGGCCGCCTGGCAGCCGCCGCGGCTACCCATTTCGGGCGGCGACCTGATCGCTATGGGGATGATCGCGGGGCCGCTGGTCGCGCGCACATTGCGCGACGTCGAGAAGGAGTGGGAAGAATCGGGCTTTCCCGAAGACCGCGAGGCCGTGCGCGCGATCGCCCGCGCAGCGATCGATCAGGCTTTGCGCGAGAAATAATAAGCGAGCGCCTCGCCCGGGGCGAGGGGCGGCGCATAGAGATAGCCCTGGCCGTAGGTGCAGCCGAGCGCCCCGACCGCCTCCTCGAGCGCCCGTTCGTCAATCCCTTCCGCCGTCGTCTCGAGCCCGAGCGCGTTGGCGAGCGACAGGATCGCGCGGACGATTGCCGCAGAATCGCCGCCGGCGAGCATCTCCGAGACGAAGCTGCGGTCGATCTTGAGCACGTCGATCGGCAGGCGCTGGAGATAGGCGAGGGACGTGTAGCCGGTGCCGAAATCGTCCATCGCGATGCGGACGTCGAGGTCCTTGAGGCCTTGGAGAACCTTGGTCGCGCGGTCCGGGTCCTGGATGATCGCGCTCTCGGTGAGTTCGAGCGTCAGGCGGTTGCCGGCAAGCCGCGCCGAGCCCAGGGCCGCCGAGACCGCCCCGGCAACGTCGTCCCGCGCGATCTGGATCGGCGACATGTTGACGCTGACCCCGAACGGGAGCGCCTGTCCTGCCTGGGCGTCCCAGCTGGCAAGGGTCCGTGCCGCAGCATCGAGCGCCCAGCGGCCGAGCTGGACGATCAGCCCGGATTCCTCGGCCACCGGGATGAACTCGGTCGGCGAGATCGTGCCTTCCTCGGCATGCTCCCAGCGCGCCAGCGCCTCGAAGCCGGAGACCCGGCCGCTGTCGAGCTCGATCAGCGGCTGGAAGGCGAGCGTGAGATCGCCGCCCTCGATCGCGTGGCGAAGCTCGGTCTCGATGATGAATCGCCGCCGCACGGCCTGTGCCTGGGTCGGCTCGTAGATCTTGGTAGCGCCGGTGCGCTTGGCGCGCTTCAGGGCGAACTGGGCGTTGCGCAGCACCTCGTCGGCGCTCGCCACGGCGCTGGTCAGGATCGCGCAGCCGATCGCGCAGTCGATCCGGATCTCCAGGTCGGAAAGGCGGAAGGGCAAGGTGAGAACCGCCTTGATGCGCTCTGCCGCACGCATCGCGTCGGCCGTGCCGCGATCGAGGCGCAGCAGGATCGCGAATTCGTCGCCGGAGGTCCGGGCGAGGATGTCGCTGGGCCGAAGCGCGGAGAACAGGCGCCGCGCGAAGGTGATCAGGAGCTCGTCGCCGGCGAGCGCGCCCATGCACTCGTTGACCCGGCTGAACCGCGCCATGTCGACCACCAGGACGGCGTGGCTGCCCTCCTTGAAGCCTGAGTCCCCGATCACCCGCTCGACATGCTCGTTGAACGCGAGCCGGTTCGGGAGCCCGGTCAGGCTGTCGCGAAGCATCTCGGAGCGCAGATTCTTCTCGGTCTCGACCTGCGCCGTCTTGTCGATCAGCGAGACGAGGCAGCGCCGCGCCCCGCCGTTCGCCGCGCGCAGCCGCGCCAGGCGGATGGTGAAGTGATGACCGCCGATCGGGCGGCCGTCATTGCTCTCGAACTGGAGCGCGGGCTCGTCGCCGGCCAGGAAATCGGCGACTCGCGTCCCGATCGTTCCGCCGCTCAGCAATTTGATCCGGCCGATGCTCCGGTCGCCGACGCGCTCGTCCCATTCGGCAAGGTGGCGGAAATGCTCGTTGGCGCAATCGATATAGGTGCCGCCGTCAGGCCCGACGGCGAGGGTCGCCGCAGCGATCGGCAAGGCGTCGAGATAGTCCTGCCGCGCGGCGAGGATCAGCCGCTCGAGCTCGTCGCCGACGCCGCCGGCGCGCGCGCGCGGCTCCGCGGCGTCGTCCGCACCGGGCGTCGGCAGGTTCTTGGCGGCCTCCATCGGCCGTTTTCCTAGAGAGACAAGGTTAAGCGTTCGTTTGCTCGACGTATCGATATCCGGCCCGCGCATAGCCCGATTTGCGGAAGAAAGGCTGCGCGCCCGCCGCGTCGATGTCCTCCACCGCTTCGATCGTCGTGCAGCCCCGTTTCGCCAGCGCCGCCCCCGCGGCCTCGATCAGCGCCGTGCCGACCCCTTGTCGCCGCGCGCCAGGGGCGACGAACAGGAGGCTGATCCGCCCCACCGGCCCGTGCTGGAGCATCGGCATGACATGATAGGCGGCACAGCCGACCACATCCCCCTTCACCGCCACCAGCGGCGGCTCGCCCGCGGAGATCATTCGCTTCAGCGCCGCACCGACGCGTTCGACACCCAGAAGCGCGCCGATCGCCTTTGCGTCCGCCGCTTCGGCCTCGCGAATTTCCAGACGCGGCGGCTCCGGCTCGGGCGGCGGCGCCACCTCGGCTTTCGCGGGCTTCGGGCGGGCCTTGGGCCGCGCCGCCTCGACCCGCCGTCCAGCAGTCCCGAGCGAGCGCTTCCAGTCGGATTGCGCGCCGGCGCGCAAATAGGTCGCGATCTCCTCGGCGGTCGCCTCGAGCCCAGCTTTGCCGATTCCGAAGCAATCCTGCCCGGTGTCGGCATCGACCAGCCCGTAAAGCCCGAAATCGCCGCCCGGCTTTCGGCGGCGCGACTTGACCAGGCGGAAGCCGCGGTGGCGCGCCATCTCGCGCAAAGCCGCGTCGCGCTGCTTGGTCTCCTCGTCGCCGTTCATGCGGCCGGGATGGTGAAGGTGAAGGTCGCGCCTCCGCCCGGCGCGTCACTGGCGGCGATCCTGCCGCCATGCGCTTCGACGATCGTCCGGCAGATCGAAAGGCCGATCCCCATCCCGCTCGGCTTGGACGAGAAGAAAGGCTCGAACAGGCTCGGCCGCACAGCTGCCGGGATTCCCGGCCCGCTGTCGGAGACCGCCATCTCAACCTGGCTCCCCTTCCGCTTGGCGGAAACCAGGAGTCTGCGCTCTGCGCTGTCCGCCATCGCCTCAATCGCGTTTCGCATCAGATTGACCAGCACCTGCTGGATTTGGACCGGATCGGCATCGACCGCGAGTTGGGGCTCGACGTCCTGGCGGTAGGCGATGCCCGCCCCTGCCCCGCCGGCCATCGCAATCCCCTTGGCGTCCGCGATCAATGGAGTGAGCGCGGTCGGCTCGCGCTTCGCCTCGCCGCGCGACAGCATCGCGCGCAGGCGCTGAATGGTCTCGCCGGCCTGCTGGGTGATCGCAGCGCCGCGTTCCAGCCAGACGATCGCGTCCGGCACCGCCTCCTCGCCGCCTTTCTTGAGCCGCGCGATCGTGCCGCTGAGGCAGGCGGAAACCGCGGCGAGAGGCTGGTTGATCTCGTGGGCGATGGTGGAGGCCATGGTCCCCATCGCGCTGATCCTTGATGTATGGATGAGTTGCGCGCGCACAGCTTCGAGCTGCTCCGCGGCATGGTCGCGCGCGCGCCGTTCCTCGTCGATGTCCACGATCGCGACGACTCCGCCCGTTGCCTTGCCCGCCGCATTCCGGATCGGCCTGCCGGATATTCGGATCCAGGCGAAGGTGCCGTCGCCGCGCCTGTAATTGGCGTCGATCGTCGGCCGCTCCTCGCCCCTGATCATGCGTGCGATCGGATATTCCTCGGGAGTCACCCGGGTTCCGTCGGCGTGGAAGGATACCCACTCACCATAGGCGCTGACATTCTCCGAATAGAAAACGGGGTGACGGAGCAATTGCTCGACATAGGAATTGCCCTCGACGATCCGGCCCGTCGGAAACTCGGCGACGACGACGCCCACCGGCACGGTCTCGATGATCGTCCGAAGCTGCTCCTCGCGCGCGACCAGGCCCATCTCGGCGCGCCGCTCGGCGTCGATATTCTGCGCGACCAGGATGAAGTGGTCCGGTGCGCCCTTATGGTCTCGCACCAGCGAGACGGTGAGACGGACCCAGAGCTCGCTGCCGTTCTTGCGGATATAGCGCTTGTCGTGCGTGTAGCGCTCGGCCGCGCCGGCGAGCAGGTCACGCATCGCCTCACGGTCGGCGGCCAGATCGGCTTCATGCGTGGTCGCCTCGAAGCAGGTGCCGACAAGCTCGTCGCGCTGATAGCCGGTCAGCGCGCAGAAGGCGTCGTTGACCAGCAGGAAGCGGCCCTCGGTCGAGACGGTGCAGATGGCCGCGCCGGCGCATTCGAACAGGCGTCTGAAATCGGCGTCCTTCACCAATCCCTCGCTCGCTGCCAGGCCTGCCGCGGCCGTGGAGGGGCAATGCCCGCTCCCAGGCGAGGGTGCAAGCCGCCGGCAGAATTGGCGAACGCGGCCCGAAACGTCGCTAGCGATTCGTTAACTGCGCATGCCGTATAGGCCGCAGCGTGACGGGGGGACATTCGCCTTCCGATACTTTGGGGAGTTTCGAAAGTGCTGAAGACCACCTCCATCCGGGTCGGAATCGCGATTGCGATCCTTCTGCCCTTCGCCGCCCCGGCCCAGGCCGGCACGGTGAGCTCGAACCTGTCGGTCAACGCGACCGTCACCGCCAATTGTACGATCTCGACCAGCGCGCTCAACTTCGGCTCCGTCGATACGATGAGCGCCTCCGCGGTCGACGGCACCGGTGGCATCAGCGTGACCTGCACCAACGGCACCGGCTGGACCGCAGCCGCGGACGTCGGCACCGGCAGCGGCGCGACCTTCGCGTCGCGGCGCATGTCGCAGGGCGCCAACGTGCTGAGCTACAGCCTGTACACCAATGCGGCGCGGACCAACGTCTGGGGCGACGGCACCGGCTCGACGGTGACGATCGGCAACACCGGCACCGGCGCCGCGCAGAATGTCACCATCTACGGCCGAATCCCCGGCAGCCAGGGCTCGACCCCGGCCGGCGCCTATGCCGACACAGTCTCGGTCACCGTCACCTACTGATGCACTTCGCAGTTTGCGGGCCGGCCGCCGCGTCTCCACCGGGAGGCGCGGCGGTTGCCGTTCGTGACGCGTCCGGTCTGGCGCACGGGCGGCGCGCGGTTTAGGAGAGCGGCCGCTTTCCCTCTGCCGAGGAACGAATGACCGCGCCCGCACTTTCCGTCGTCGCCCCCTGTTACAATGAGGAGGGCTCGCTCGAGGAGCTCTACCGCCGCGTGGCCGCTGCGGCCGAAGCCGCGGTCGGACCGAGCTTCGAGATCGTCCTCGTGAACGACGGCTCGCGCGACCGGACCTGGGAGATCATGCGCGCCCTCGCCGAGCGCGACGGGCGGGTGGTCGCGATCAACCTCTCGCGCAACCACGGCCACCAGCTCGCCCTCACCGCCGGGCTCGATCTCTGCGCGGGCGAGCGGATTCTGATCATCGACGCCGATCTCCAGGATCCGCCCGAACTGCTCGGCGCGATGATCGCGGAGATGGAGCGGCAGAAGGCGGACGTGGTCTACGGCCTCCGCCGCGCCCGCGCCGGCGAGACGGCGTTCAAGCGCTCGACCGCCAAGATCTTCTATCGCGGCCTCTCGCGGCTCGCCGAGATCGACATTCCGCGCGACACCGGCGACTTCCGGCTGATGAGCAGGCGCGCTCTCGACGCGTTCCTCAGCCTGCCCGAGCAGGCGCGCTTCATCCGCGGCATGGTCGCCTGGGTGGGCTTCCGCCAGGTCCCCCTGGTCTACGACCGCGCCGAGCGCCATGCCGGCCGCTCCAACTATCCGCTCGGCAAGATGGTGCGCTTCGCGCTCGACGCGGTGACCGGCTTCTCGACCGCGCCCTTACGCTTCGCCAGCCATTTCGGGCTGTGGCTGGTGCTCGGCTCGGTGCTGCTTCTCGCCTATATCGCCTGGGGCTGGCTCAGCGGAAACGTGTCGCAGGGCTGGACCTCGCTGATGCTGGTCGTCGTCCTGCTCGGCGCGGTGCAGATGTTCGTGCTCGGAATGATCGGCGAATATCTCGGCCGGCTCTACATCGAATCGAAGCGCCGGCCGCTCTACATCGTCCAGGAGATTGCGGGCCAGGCGCACGGCCGGCCGCATCTCGGCCACATCGCTCACGAAGCCGAGGCGATCGCGACCAGCGAGACTCCGGGCGGAAGCGGCACCCTGCCGACGGCGTAGCGCTCGAGCGCGAACAGCTTCTCAAACAAGGTGTTCACGGGCGCAGGCGGAAGCTTGTCGTCGCTATCCTCCTTGCCGGTTACTCGCCCGGCGAGCCGCGCCGCCGCGGCGAGCGGGAAGAGCAGGGAATTGAAGTAGCTCAGCGTCTCGATCTTCAGGCCAGCGGCCTCGATCACGTCGCGGAAGCCCGTCTTGGTGTAGCGGCGCTTGTGGTGGTTGACGACGTCGTGGGCGCTCCACATCCACGGATGCGCCGGAACGGTGAGCAGGATCTTGCCGCCCGGCTTCAGCCGCCGCGCGATGCTCTCCAGCGACGCCCGGTCCTCTTCGACATGCTCGAGCACGTCGAGCAAAGCGACGAGATCGTAGGCACGCTCATCGACCCCCTCCAGCGCTGGAAGTGTCGCCATCTTCGCCGGCCGCCCCAGCCGCTCCGACGCCACTGCGCGCGCGGCATCGTCCATCTCGACCGCGTCGACCGTTCCGAAGCGGCCGAGCATGTCGAGATTGTGCCCGGTGCCGCAGCCGATCTCGAGGATCCGGGCGCCCGCCGGCGGCTTCGCCTCGCGCTCGATCAAAGCCGCAAGCACCTCGCGCCGCGCGCGGTACCACCAGTGGCGGCTGTCGAGCTCCGCCATGCGATCATAAACGATGCGTTCCATCAGCCGCCGGCAAACCTGTTCGAGCGCGGGAAGCCGTTGGGGGCCATCCTGCCGGCAGCGCCGCGGGCGGCGCGCCAGGGGTTGAGGTCGGGCTCGGTCCGCATCCGGCCGCTCTCGCCGCCCATCGGCCAGGACAGGCCCTCGGCGAACTTGAAGCTGGTCGCATCGGCGAGGCCGCCGTCGCGGTAGCGCTGGAGCTGGACGCCCTGGCCGCGCGCCATTTCGGGAAGATCGGAGAGCGGGAAGGCGACCATCTTCCTGTTCTCGCCCACCGCCGCGACATAATCGTGGTCGCCGCCGATCTGGCGGACGAGCGCGAGCCTGGCGCCGGGGCGGAGATTGACGACCTGCTTGCCCTTGCGGGTCTCGGCGACGGCACCGGAGGCGGCGGTGACGAAGCCGCGCCCGTCCGAGGAAGCGAGCAGGAGCTTGGCGCCCGCCACCGCCGGCATCAAGGCGACGAAGCTCCCCTCCCCCTCGACGTCGATCATCAGCCGCACCGGCTCGCCGAAGCCGCGGCCACCCGGAAGCTTGTCGGCGGCGAGCGTGTAGAAGCGCCCATTCTCGGCCGCGAGCAGGAGCTTGTCCGTCGTCTGGGCGTGGAAGATGAAGCGCGGGCCGTCGCCCTCCTTGAACTTCAGCGCCTCGGGATTGGAGAGCTCGACATGGCCCTTCATCGCCCGGATCCAGCCGCGCTTGGACATGATCACGGTGATCGGCTCGCGCTCGATCATCGCTTCGAGCGGAATTTCCCGCGCCGGCGCTGCTTCCTCGATCAGGGTGCGGCGCCGGCCGAGCTCGGTTTCGGGCGCATAGCGCTCCCGAAGCGCGGCAAGGTCCTTCTTGAGGCGGGTGCGCTGGCGCGCCGGCGAATCGACCAGCTTCTGGAGCTCCTCGCGCTCCTTGATCAGCGCCTCGCGCTCCTTCCTGAGCTGCATCTCCTCGAGCTTGCGCAGGGAGCGCAGGCGCATGTTGAGGATCGCCTCGGCCTGGCGGTCGGTGA
This sequence comes from Pseudomonadota bacterium, assembly GCA_023390415.1. GTDB lineage: Bacteria > Pseudomonadota > Alphaproteobacteria > Sphingomonadales > Sphingomonadaceae > Allosphingosinicella. Next base: position 12,251 of record JAEWCW010000111.1, read on the forward strand.
GTTCGAACTCCGCCATCATCACCGGCTTGGGCTCATCCTCGGTGCGGATGATCTCGATCACCCGGTCGAGATTGAGGAAGGCGGCGATGAAGCCTTCGACCAGCTCCAGGCGGTCGTCGATCTTGCCGATCCGGTGCTGCGAGCGCTTGACCAGCACCTCGAGCTGGAAGTCGAGCCAGGCGCGAAGGGCCTCGCCGAGGCTCATCACCCGCGGAGTCCGATTGGCGTCGAGCACGTTGAGGTTGAGCGCCACCCGGGTTTCGAGGTCGGTCAGCCGGAACAGGCTGTCCATCAGCATCTGCGGCTCGACCGTGCGCGCGCGCGGCTCGAGCACGATCCGGATCTGCTCGTCGGATTCGTCGCGGACGTCGGCGAGGATCGGCAGCCTCTTCTCGGAGATCAAAGCCGCGATCTGCTCGATCAGCTTCGATTTCGGCACTTGATACGGGATTTCGGTGACGACGGCCTGCCAGGTGCCACGGCCCTGATCCTCGATCGACCAGCGCGCACGGACCCGGAAGGCGCCGCGGCCGGTGGCGTAGGCAAGCGCGATCGCATCGCCGCTGTCGACGATCACGCCGCCGGTCGGGAAGTCCGGCCCGGCGACGAAATCCATCAAGGTCCGCTCCTCGGCCTTGGGATCGTCGATCAGGTGGGTGGCGGCGTCGATCAGCTCGGCGACATTGTGCGGCGGGATCGAGGTGGCCATGCCGACCGCGATCCCGCTGGCGCCGTTGGCGAGCAGGTTGGGGAACAGGCCGGGGAAGACCTCCGGCTCCTCTTCCTCGCCGTTGTAGGTGGCGCGGAAATCGACCGTGCCCTCGTCGAGCCCGGCCATCAATTCGCCGGCGGCAGCGGTCAGCCGCGCCTCGGTGTAGCGCATCGCCGCGGCGTTATCGCCGTCGACATTGCCGAAATTGCCCTGGCCGTCGACGAGCGGGTAGCGCAGCGAGAAGGTCTGGGCCAGGCGGACCATCGCGTCGTAGACCGACTGGTCGCCGTGCGGGTGATATTTGCCGATCACGTCGCCGACGACGCGGGCGCATTTCTTGTAGGCGCTCGCGGGATCGAGCCGGAGCAGCCGCATCGCCCAGAGCAAACGGCGGTGGACCGGCTTCAGCCCGTCGCGGACGTCGGGCAGCGAGCGCGCGGTGATCGTCGAAAGCGCGTAGACGAGATAACGCTGGGACAGTGCATCGTCGAACGGCGCGTCGACGA
>JAEWCW010000005.1 GCA_023390415.1 Pseudomonadota bacterium
CCTTCGATGTCGACCGGCTCGGCGGCGCCGACGAGCGCGAGCTCTCCGGTCATCTCCTGCCCGGCGAGCGTATCGACGCCGCTTATGGCGGCGAGCGCGGCACCATCCTGTTCACCGACCGCCGGATCGTCACCATCCAGCTGCTCGTGCTGATCAACGAGCGGCTCGAGACCGTCTCTTATTCCTATCGCGCGGTGCGCAGCTTCGCGCTCAACGCGCCCGTCGACGGGGCCGGCCGGACCGAGCTCAAGATCGCCCTCGATTCCGACGAGCATCCGCTCCACCTGCGCGCCAATCCCGGCACCGATTTCGCAGCCGTCATCGAGCTCTTGGCGGCGCGTCTCGCCTAGCCTTCCCCGGCGCGGCGCCACCGGCTAGGCTCCGCCGCCCATGGACATCTACCTGCCGATCGCCGGCCTCTCCGTGAACGCGCTGGTCATCGTCGCCCTCGGCGGCGTCGTCGGCCTGCTCACCGGAATGATCGGCGTCGGCGGCGGCTTCCTGACGACCCCGATCCTGATCTTCTTCGGGATTCCGCCAGCGGTCGCGGTCGCCTCCTCGACCACCCAGATCACCGGCACCAGCATCTCCGGCGTCCTCGCCCACACCCGCCGCAATGGCGTCGATTACCGAATGGGCGCTGTGATCATCGCCGGCGGCGTGCTCGGATCGCTCGCCGGCGGCTTCCTGTTCCGGCTGCTCCAGCAGATGGGCCAGATCGATACGGTGATCGCGCTCCTCTACGTCATCCTGCTTTCGAGCATCGGCTTCCTGATGGCGAAGGAATCGGCGACCACGCTCGGCCTGGTCAAGTCGAAGGCGGGTGCCGCGCCCAAGCCGCTCCGCCGCCACAATCCGATGATCGCGGCGCTGCCGATGCGCTGGCGCTTCTACCGCTCCGGCCTCTACATCTCGCCGCTCGCGCCGTTCGGGCTCGGAATCTTCTCGGGCATGCTCACCGTGCTGCTCGGGGTCGGGGGCGGCTTCATCATGGTCCCGGCGATGATCTACCTGCTCGGCATGTCGGCGCAGGTGGTGGTCGGAACCTCGCTCCTCCAGATCCTGGCGGTCACCGCCGCGACGACGATGATCCACGCCACCACGACGCGCTCGGTCGACATCGTCCTCGCCGTTCTCCTGCTGCTCGGCTCGGTGGTCGGCGCCCAATATGGAGCGCGCTTCGCCCAGAAGATGCGCCCGGAATGGCTGCGACTCGGCCTCGCCATCGTCGTCCTGCTCGTCGCCCTGCGCATGGGGCTCCAGCTGACCTGGCGGCCGGACGAGATCTACACGGTGCAGTTCCTGTGATCCGGCTGCGCGCCCTCCTCCTGCTCCTCCTCTTGCCGCTGGCGCTCGGCCCTGCCGCGGCGCAGGACCGCCCCGCCAACCAGCCCCGGCTCGTCCCCGAGGTCTCGCATCGCAACATCGAGATCCGCTACAGCTTCACTGGCGCGGAGCTGCTCCTGTTCGGCGCGATTCTCTATCCGCGCGGACGCCTCCCCGACGAGCAGACCGACGTTGCGGTGGTGCTGAAGGGTCCGATGGAGCCGATCGTGGTGCGCGAGCGCCAGCGCGTTGCGGGCATCTGGATGAATGTCGGCCGCGCGCGCTTCCGCTCTGCGCCGAGCTTCTACGCGGTCGCCTCGTCACGCCCCCTGCGCCGGATCATCGACCAGCGCACCGCCGCCATCTATGAGCTCGGCCTCGGCAATCTTCAGCTCTCGCCCGGGGGAACGATCCAGCCGGCCGAGCTCCAGCGCTTCGAGGCGGGGCTTATCGATCTGATGCGGCGCGGCCGGCTCTATCAGGAGGATCCGGACGGGGTCGATATCGTCGAGGGTGTGCTCTACCAGGCGCGGATCCCGATCCCGGCGAGCGTTCCAGTCGGCACCTACACGGCCGAGACCTTCCTCATCCAGCGCGGGCGGGTCATCGCCGGGGCGGTGCGCGAGATAAGGATCGAGAAATTGGGGTTCGAGGGCTTCGTCGCGCGCGCCGCCGAGCGCTGGTCCTTCACCTATGGTATCGTCGCGGTCGCGGTCTCGCTGCTGCTCGGCTGGGGGGCGAGCGCGATCTTCCGCCGCGGATGAGCGAACCCGCTCAGAAAGCACTTCTTTACGCATCGTCGTTAAGGATCGCTCCCGGACCAACGGCCGAGACGAGCGAGAATGACCGACGCCATTCATTTGCGCACCTTCAACCCCACCGACGATTCGGCGGGGCCGCGACTGCGCTCGGCTTCGGACGAGGCGCCGGCTCGGCATGAGGCGATCGGCCGAGTGACCGAGATTTCGGGCGGTGGGGCGCGGATCGAGATCGATCAGGGCAGGCTCGCCGCTCTCGCCGGTCATTCCGATCCGAGCGTCGCCATGTCCGGCCAGGTCGGCAGCCAGGTGAAGCTGGAATCCGGCAAGCACTGGCTGCTCGCCAACGTGCGCACGCTCAAGGTGCTCGAAGGCCCGTCCGCCAAGGTGCTCGCCGAGATCGATTTCCTCGGCGAGGGCGACGAGGACGTCCACAGCGGCCGGATCGTCAACTTCAAGCGCGGCATCACCTCCTATCCGATCCCGGGCCACCGGGTCTTCCCGGTCACCGGCGACGATCTGAAGCAGATGTATGCGGCCGACGAGCGCGCCCATATCGAGATCGGCACCGTCTATCCGACCAAGGACGTGCGCGGCGCGCTTTATGTCGATGCGCTGCTCGGCAAGCACTTCGCCTTGCTCGGCTCGACCGGCACCGGCAAATCCACCTCGGCGGCGCTCATCATGCACCGGATCTGCGACCTCTCGCCCGAGGGTCACATCGTCATGGTCGATCCGCACGGCGAATATAGCGCCGCCTTCAAGGGCCATGGCGAGCTGTTCAACGTCGACAATCTCGCAATGCCCTACTGGCTGATGAACTTCGAGGAGCATTGCGAGGTCTTCATCACCACCTCGGGCTCCGAGCGGCAGCGCGACGCGGACATCCTCGCCAAGTGCCTGCTCGCAGCGCGCTCCAAGAACCGCGCCGCCGACGGGCTCACCAAGCTCACCGTGGATTCGCCGATCCCCTACACATTGTCGGATCTGACCACGGCCATCGCCAATGAGATGGGGCTGCTCAACAAGGCCGGCGACACCGCGCCCTACATGCGGCTCAAGACCAAGATCGAGGAGCTGAAGAGCGATCCGCGCTACAGCTTCATGTTCTCGGGAATGCTCGTCGCCGACACGATGTCGACCTTCATCTCGAAGATCTTCCGCCTGCCCGCCAAGGGCAAGCCGATCTCGATCATCGACGTCTCGGGCGTGCCTTCCGACATCGTCTCGGTCGTCGTCGCCGTGCTCTCGCGGCTGGTCTTCGATTACGCCATCTGGTCGCGCAGCGAGAAGCAGCGCCCCGTCCTGCTGATCTGCGAGGAGGCGCACCGCTACGTCCCCGCCGACAAGACCTCGTCCGGCCAGGCGGTGCGCAAGATCCTCGAGCGGATCGCCAAAGAGGGCCGTAAGTACGGCGTCGCCCTGGGCCTCATCACCCAGCGCCCGTCCGACCTCGCCGAGGGCGTGCTCTCGCAATGCGGCACGATCATCGCGATGCGCCTCAACAACGATCGCGACCAGCAGTTCGTGAAGAATGCGATGCCGGAAGGCTCGCGCGGCTTCCTCGACGTCATCCCGGCGCTCCGCAACCGCGAATGCATCGTCTGCGGTGAGGGCGTCGCGATCCCGATCCGGGTGTCGTTCGACGATCTCGAGCGCGAGCGCCGCCCGGCCTCGTCCGATCCGCTCTTCTCCCAGCTCTGGATGCAGACCGGCGACGAGGACCAGATGGTCCAGCGCGTCGTCAAGCGCTGGCGCGCCCAGGGCCGCTGATCCCAGACCGTCATGCCAGCGAAGGCTGGCATCTCAGGACGAGAAGTCGCGGGTGTTCGTGGAGCGCTCCATCGACGCCCGCACCCCTCACCCGATGAGATCCCAGCCTGCGCTGGGATGACGGCCTTGGCCGGTCAGGGCGCGTTGCGGACCGGGGTTGCGCCGGGCTGGGCGGGGGCGCCCACGGACAGCGCGAGGTAGCTGCGCAGGCGGGTCCGGAAGCCGGCGAGCTCGCGGCCCTCGAGCTGCGAGCGGCTGGCGAAGCGCACCGAGCGCGGGTCGATGAGCTGGCCGTTGCGGTACATCTCGTAATGGAGATGCGGGCCGGTCGAGAGGCCGGTCGAGCCGACATAGCCGATCACCTGGCCCTGGCGGACGCGCTGGCCGCCCGAGACGGCGATCCGGCTCATATGGCCGAAGCGGGTCGAAAGGCCGCCGGCGTGGCGGAGCTCGACGACATTGCCGTAGCCGCCGCCCCAGCCGGCGCGTGCGACCTGGCCGTCGGTGGGGGCGAGGATCGGCGTGCCGGAGCGGGCGGCGATGTCGAGGCCGCGGTGGAAGCGGCGATAGCCGAGGATCGGATGGGTGCGGTAGCCGTAGCCCGAGCTCATCCGGCCGGGCACGGGCTGGGTGAGCCCGCCGGTCGAGCGGCCGACGCCCGAGGCCTCGAACCATTGGGCCTCGCCGCCGATCGTCCATTGCATCAGCTGGAGATCGCGCCCGCGGGCGCGGTCGAGGCCCGCATAGAGGAGCTGTCCGGACTCGCTCTCGCCGGTCGCCGCGCGGCGATGCTCGATGACGATGTCGAAGCGGTCGGACGAATTGAGGTCGCCGATGTCGATCTGGGTGGTGAGCGCCCGGATATAGGCCTGCACGGCGCGGCCCGGGACTCCGGCGGCGCGCGCCGAGCGGTAGAGGCTGGCGCCGACCTGGCCCTGGATTCTGAGCGGGGTCTCGTCGATCGAGATGTCGGTGCGGCTGACCGCAAAGGCGCCGCCGGCGCGCGAGACGGTCAGACGGAGATCGAGCGAGGCGCGGAAGGCGATGCTCTCGATCGGCCGCGGCATGTTCGGGTTGGCGCGCCGGCCGAGGACGATATTGACGACCGTGCCTGGCCGGATCGTCTCCAGCGGCACCTCGGCGCCGACCAGCTCCGCGACCGAAGCGGCGTCGGCCGGATCGGCGCCGCGGGCGGCGAGGACCTGGGCGAGGGCATTGCCGTCATTGAGGGTGGCGCTGAGCTCGATGCGCGGGCGTTCGGGCGCGACCGCGAGCGGCTCCACTGCATCGGTCGGGGCCATCCTCTTGCCGGTACCGGCGCCGAGCGCGAGCGGTGCGAAGGCGAGCGCGCGCGCCTCTGCGCGCTGGGCGGAGGGAAGCGGATTGGGGGCGCCGCCGGGCATCGCCTGGGCGGTCGGCGCGAGCATCCAGGCGATCGCGCAGAGGCCGACGCAGGTCGCCGCCCCGCGGAACCATTGGCGCGACCCGATGCGGACGCCGAGGTCCACGACGAGCTCGACGTCGCCCAGCGCGCGCCGGGCGGGTTCGCCCTTGCGGCCGAAGCCGCGGGCGATGGTCTGACGGCGAAAGCCGGGCTCGTGCGCGATCGCGCCGCCGCCGGCAGGCCGGATGTCCTGGAACTGGTACAAGGCTGGAAAAGCCCCCTCGCGCCCTTACGAAAAACTGCCCCGCTGCTCCCCAGCAGGCGTCGAGGACTGTGAAGAAAAAGGGTTAAAGTCAAATTACGTCCTCCGTGCGGATACGGTATCTGGAGACGAACCGCCCGCTGGTTCCGACGAGCCGAGCCCAACCTTGCCCATGTGCTTGCGTTCGCGCGCGCCCGCGCCAATTTATCCCTCATGAGCGACTTCGCCCGCGCGCCGCTGACGGCCATTCTCGGGCCGACCAATACGGGCAAGACGCACCTCGCCGTCGAGCGCATGGCCGCCCATAGTTCGGGCATGATCGGCTTCCCGCTGCGCCTGCTGGCGCGCGAGGTCTACGACCGGATGGTGAAGCTCAAGGGCCCGAGCCAGGTCGCTTTGCTCACCGGCGAGGAGAAGATTCTCCCGGACAAGGCGCGCTGGTTCCTCTGCACCGCTGAATCGATGCCGATGGAGCGGGACTTCGCCTTCGTCGCCCTGGACGAGGCCCAGCTCGGCGCGGACCGCGAGCGCGGCCACGTCTTCACCGATCGCATGCTCCATGCCCGCGGCCGCGAGGAGACGATGATCCTCGGCTCGGCAGCGCTCGCGCCGATGGTCCGCGCTCTTCTGCCCAAGGCCGAGATCATCGGCCGCCCGCGCTTCTCGACGCTCAGCTATGCCGGCCCGTCCAAGCTCTCGCGGCTTCCGCCGCGCTCGGCGATCGTCGCTTTCTCGGCCGAGCAGGTCTACGCCGTTGCCGAGATGCTGCGGCGGATGCGCGGCGGCGCCGCGGTGGTGATGGGCGCGCTGTCCCCGCGCACCCGCAACGCCCAGGTCGCGATGTACCAGGCGGGCGAGGTCGATTATCTCGTCGCCACCGACGCGATCGGCATGGGCCTCAACATGGACGTCGCCCATGTCGCTTTCGCCGGCCTCTCCAAGTTCGACGGCCACCGCCGCCGGCGGCTCACGCCCGCCGAGATGGCGCAGATCGCCGGCCGCGCCGGCCGCCACCAGCGCGACGGCACCTTCGGCTCGCTGACTCTTGAGGGCGATCCGATCTCCGAATTCCGCCCCGAGGAGATCGAGGCGATCGAGGAGCATCGCTTCGCGCCGCTCGATCATCTCTACTGGCGCGAGGGCGACCCCGATTTCCGAAGCGTCGAGGCCTTGGTGCGCTCGCTCGAGCGGCGGCCGAACCGGCCGGAGCTCCGCGCCGCGCCGGAGGCGGTCGACCTCGCCGTCCTCAAGCGCCTGGCCGAGGATCCCGAGGTTGCGGCGCGGGCCAAAGGCGAGGCGCTGGTCCGCCGGCTCTGGGCCGCCTGCGGTCTGCCCGACTTCCGCAAGACAGGCGCCGATTTCCACGCGCGCCTGGTCGCGCGCATCTACCTGCACCTGTCCGAGGGCGATGGCCGGATCCCGCAGGCCTGGTATGCCGAGCAGCTCGCCCGGCTCGACCAGACCGGCGGCGACATCGAGACGATCGCGGACCGGATCGCGGGCGTGCGCACCTGGGCCTATATCGCCCACCGCGCCGACTGGCTGAAGGATCCGGAGACGATGGCGGCGCGGGCGATGGAGGTGGAGGAGAAGCTCTCCGACGCGCTCCACGAGCGGCTCACCCAGCGCTTCGTGGATCGCCGCACCTCGGTGCTGATGCGCGATCTCGGCGGCAAGGGCACGGCCGGCTTCCCGGTCATCGTCGACGCGGAGGGTGAGGTCAGCGTCGGCTCCTACCCGATCGGGCGCCTCAATGGCTTCGACTTCCAGGTCGATCCCGCCGCCCGCCATTCCGACCGCAAGATGCTGCTCGCCACCGCGGAACGGCGATTGGGCGGCGAATATGAGAAGCGCGCCGCGGCTCTCGTCGCCGACACCGACCCGCATTTCACGCTCGGCGGCGAAGCGGGCGCGCCGGTCGCCATCCTCTGGCGCGGCCACGAGGTCGCCCGCCTCGGCCCCGGCAAGAATCTGCTCTCGCCCCGGGTCAAGCTCGACCGCCGCATCGACCGGGTTTCGGACGCCGGCCGCCAGGCCGTCGTCGCGCGGCTCGAATCCTGGCTCCGCCACCAGGTCGAGCGCTGGCTGGCGCCGCTCCGCCGCGCCGGCGACGCCGCCCACGATCCGGCAAGCCCGGCCCCGGTCCGCGCCCTCCTCGCCTTGCTCGTCGACGAAGGCGGGATCGTCGCCCGGGAGGAGGTGGCGAGCGCGCTCGGCCAGATCGAACGGGGGGAGCGCAAGGCGGTGACGGCGCTCGGCATCCGGATCGGCGCGCTCGACCTGTTCATGCCCGCGGTTCTGAAGCCCGAGGCGATGCGCTGGCGCAGCGCGCTGCGCGCGGCCGCCTGCGGCGAGCCGATGCCGGCGCTTCCGCCGCCGTCGAGCGCCGTCCTTCCCTCGCCCGAGCTACCGGCGGAGCGCGCACGGCTCGCCCGCCTTGGCTTCCGTGCGCTCGGCCCGCAGCTCCTCCGAGTCGACATGGTCGAGCGGCTCGCCCGCCACGCCCATGACGTGCGCACCGGCAAGGAAGGCAGCCATGTCGACGAGGCGCTCGCCACCTCGCTCGGGCTGCAGCCGCCGGCGGTGGCGCGGCTGATGCGCGATCTCGGCTTCCGTCCGTCCGAAGGCGAGGCCGCCTGGGTCTGGAAGGGCCGCGGCCGCGGCAGGTCGCGCGGCGAAGGCAAGGGCCCGCCGGCTCCCTCCAGCGGCGCCTTCGCGGCGCTCGCCGAGCTCCGGCGTGGCTGAATCGATCCGGCTCGATCGCTTCCTGTGGTTCGCGCGGATCGTGAAGACGCGCGCCCTCGCCCAGTCCCTCGCTGAGGGCGGACGCCTGCGGATCTCCGGCCGGGTCGTCGATCGCGCCCATGCGCCCGTCCGCGTCGGCGATGTCCTCGCCTTCGCGGTCCACGGCAGCGTTCGGGTCCTCCGAGTCGAGGCCCTGCCAGTCCGCCGCGGCCCGGCCGCCGAGGCGCGCACGCTCTACACCGAAGTTTCGCAAGGCCCGAGCGACGGGAAGTTGACGAGCGAAGGCGGCGGGGACTAGGGATTCTCGGCCTTCAGGAGAGAGTCCTCAAATGACGTACGTGGTCACCGACGCCTGCATTCGCTGCAAATACATGGATTGCGTCGAGGTCTGCCCGGTCGACTGCTTCTACGAGGGCGAGAACATGCTGGTGATCAATCCCAGCGAATGCATCGATTGCGGCGTCTGCGAGCCCGAATGCCCGGCCGAGGCGATCGTGCCCGACACCGAATCCGGCCTGGAAAAGTGGCTGGAGGTCAACGCGACCTATTCGGCGGAATGGCCGAACATCACCCGTAAGAAGGATTCGCCGCCCGACGCCGACGAGCACAAGGGCGAGGACGGCAAGTTCGACAAATATTTCTCGGCGGCACCCGGCGACGGCGACTGACGCACACCAGCGCGCCCCGCGCCGCCCGCGGGAATCCGCCGATTCCGCTGCCTCGCGCGGCGGACCGTTTCGTGTACCTCCGAAAGGGTAGCTTTTCGCGGCGTTTTGGATTATAAGCGCGCCCGTCGCAGCGGCGCCTACGTGCGTCCGCTCAATGGTGGTCTTAGAGAGAATCGCCGCACATCATGAAGCCAAGGGCGTCGCTGGGGGGCGAAGCTGTTGAAGCCTCATATGCGGCGTTCCAACAGGAAGGTCGGTAAATGGCAGCGAAAGCGTTGAGCTTCGACGTTGGCGATTATGTTGTGTACCCGAAGCATGGCG
>JAEWCW010000119.1 GCA_023390415.1 Pseudomonadota bacterium
ATAAATCAACCCCCCCCCGGCGGTTCCAAAACCGGCCGGCCGAGCCGCACCATAGCATCATGGCGCGGCTCGGCTAGGGATCATGATCAGCTCGCGGCGGCGCCCGACCAGCCGCACTGGCGGCCGCGATTCTGCTCGCGGAGCCAGGTGAGCAGAGGCTGGAAATAGGCGATCATCGCGTCGCCGGACATTTCGCGGCTGCCGGTGAAGGCTTCGAGCGCGTCCGGCCAGGGCCGCGAGGCGCCCATTTCGAGCATCTCGTTCAAACGCCGGCCGACCTCGCGGTTGCCGTAGAAGGAGCAGCGGTGAAGCGGCCCAGTCCAACCCGCCTGGCGGCACGCCGCCTGGTAGAATTGGAACTGGAGGATCCGGGCGAGGAAGTAACGCGTGTAGGGGACACTCGCCGGCACGTGATATTTGCCGCCCGGATCGAACGCCGCCTCGGTGCGCGCGACCGGCGGAACGATGCCCTGATATTGCAGCCTGAGGCGATCCCACGACGCCTGATACTGGTCCGGTGGGGTCTCGCCCGAGAACACGCCCCAGCGCCAGCGGTCGACGAGCAGGCCGAAGGGCAGGAAGGCGATCTTGTCCAGCGCCTGGCGGAGCAGCAGGTCGCGGTCCTGCTCGGGGGTCGGCAGTTGGTTGCGGTTGAGCAGCCCGATCTGGACCAGATATTCCGGCGTGATCGAGAGCGCGATCATGTCGCCGATCGCCTCGTGGAAGCCGTCATTCGCGCTGTTGAGGTAGAGGAAGGGCTGCCGGTTGTAGGCGCGCTGGTAATAATTGTGGCCGAGCTCGTGGTGGACGGTCACGAAATCGTCGGCATTGACCCGCGTGCACATCTTGATGCGCAGATCGTCGACATTGTCGATGTCCCAGGCCGAGGCGTGGCAGACGACCTCGCGGTCGCGCGGCTGGGTGATCATCGAGCGCTCCCAAAAGGTCTGGGGAAGCGGCGCGAAGCCGAGAGAGCTGAAGAAGCCCTCGCCGGTGCGGACGATCCGCTCGGGTGTGTAGCCGGCGCGGGTGAGGAGCTGAGTGAGGTCGTAGCTCGGCCGGCTGTTGCCGGTGCGCGGAACCACGACATCGTAGATATTGCCCCATTCCTGCGCCCAGAGATTGCCGAGCAGGTCGGCGCGGATCGGACCGGTGGCGGGCTGGACCTGGTCGCCATAGGTGCGATTGAGGCCGGCGCGGGTGAAGCAGTGGATCTCCTCGTAGAGCGGGCGGACCTGGTTCCAGAGCCGGTCGGTCAGCGCAGCGAACTCGTCCGGCGGCATGTCGTAGACCGAGCGCCACATCGCGCCGGTGTCGCGGAAGCCGAGCTCGCGCGCGCCCTGGTTGGCGATCTCGACCAGCCGCGTATAGTCGCGGCGCATCGGCGCGCCGACATTGTTGTTCCAGCTCGTCCACATCTCCTGGAGCTGGGCCGGGTTGCGGACGGTGCCCATCCGGGCCTCGATCTCGTTGCCGGTCAGGGTCTCGCCGTTCATCGTGCCCCGGCCGCGGCCGTACTGAGATTGGAGGCGGGTCGCGATCTCGTTGAGCTCGGCCGCTGCGCCTTCAGTTCCCGGCGCCGGAAGGGTGATGCTGGTCCGCAGGATATCGAGCTTGCGGCGCGTGTCGTAGCTCAGGCCCGGGACGTTCTGGTAGCGCGCGGCCTCCTTGGCGAGGCGGACCGCAGTCTCGGTGCCGATCGTCCCGAAATAGGCGGCGAGCGCATCGGTGTCCGGCGTGATGTAGGTCGAATTGACCCATTGGGCGCGGCTGTTGTGGACGGAGAATTCCGCCAGCTCGCGCTCGGCCCGGGCGACGAAAGCGTCCGCATCGGCGGCGGTCGGCTCGGTGACCGCTGCGGCCGGCGGGGTCTGCTCGGTCGCGGCGGCGGTTGTCGCCGGCGCCTCGGTGTCGGCGGCAGCGGTGGTGCAGGCGGCGACCAAAGCGGTCGAGGTCAAGAGTGCGAGGAGGGAGACGGGAGACTTCATCGGGCGCATCCTCTCTGGTCTTTTCTGCGCGCCCTTTGCGCCCGCCCCCTTCAGCCGGTCAAGAGGCCAGAAAGTGGGCGATTGCCGCGCCGAGTTCGGGCCGGGTCACGGCGCTCATATGATTGCCCGGTACCGACTCGTAGCGACCGTTCGGAAGAATTTCGGCGAGCTCCTGGGCGGGGCCGTTATCGTCGTCCTCGGCGCCCGACACGACCAAGGTTGGCATTGTCAGCCGCCGAAGCTCGTCCTCCGTCGAATCCACGAAGCTGTCCAGCAGCGGAAGCATCGCCTTGGGGTCCACGCCGGTCGTCTTCAGGAACGCCTCGGCCATCCAGGCCGGCGAGCCGCGCTCGTGTGTGCCGAGACCGGTCAGCACCTTGCGGAAGGCCTCCGCGCGTCGGCTGACGTCGAGCATTCCGCGAAGGCCCATGCCGCTGATCACCAGCTTGCGCGGCCGGGCGCCCATGATCGCCATCCGCGCGGAGGTGCGCGCGCCGAGCGAATAGCCGCCGAGATCGTAATCTTTGAGGCCGAGATGGGCGATCAGCTCCATCCCGTCGCGGGCGAGCACGTCCGGCGGGTAAGCGGCGGGATCGTGCGGCGCCTCGCTCCGCCCGTGGCCGCGAAGGTCCGGCATGATCACCCGGAAGCCGCGCGAAGCGATCTCGCGGGCGTGGCCGAATTTCAGCCAGTTGGTCTCAGCATTGGAGAAGAGGCCGTGGAGCAGAACCACCGGCCGCCCCTCGCCAAGCTCAGACCAGGCGAGCTCGACGCCATCGGACGCGGTGAAGCGATGCTCAGCCGGGGAAGCTTCCGGTGGCCTTGATCCAGCGGTCGACGAGGGCTTGATATTCATCGGTGCGATATTCCGGCAGGCCTTCGGTGTTGAGCCAGGCGCGGTGAAGGCTCTCCGCGCCGAAATGATGCTTTGGCACGAAACGCGACGGATCGTCGAACGAGCCCACGGTCAGGTCCATTTTCTCGCTGTCCGAGAATTCGAAGCCGAGCGAGGTGCCGCAATGACTGCAATAAGGCCGCCGCGCGATCGGCGAGCTCTGATACCAATCGGGCTCCCCCTCCCACACGACGTCCGTCTTCAGCACCTGCTTGAACGCGATCGACACGCCCCCGGTTGCCTTCTGGCACATCCGGCAATGGCACAGATAAGCGTCGTCATTCTCGACGCCGACGGAATAGCGCACCCGGGCACACGCGCAGCCGCCCGTCATCGTGTCCGCCATTATCGGAAGCTCCTCGCTCTCATCGGACAGCGATCATCCTACGAGTGCAGCCGGAGCTCAAGCCGCCTTCTGGAGGTGCTTTCTTCCGAGCAGCTCGGCGATCTGGACGGCGTTGAGGGCGGCGCCCTTTCGCAGATTGTCCGAGACGCACCAGAGCGACAGGCCGTTCTCGACGGTCGGATCCTCCCGCACGCGGCTGACATAAGTCGCATATTCGCCGACCGCTTCGACGGGGGTGACGTATCCCCCGTCCTCCTGCTTGTCGACGAGCATGATCCCCGGCGCCTCGCGCAGGATCCGGCGCGCCTCCTCGGCGGAAATCTCGTCCTCGAACTCGATGTTGATCGCCTCCGAATGGCCGACGAAGACGGGCACGCGGACGCAGGTCGCGGTCACCTTGATCTTGGAGTCGAGGATCTTCTTGGTCTCGACCACCATCTTCCACTCCTCCTTGGTCGAGCCGTCGTCGAGGAAGGAATCGATGTGCGGGATGACGTTGAAGGCGATCTGCTTGGTGAACTTCTTGGGCTCGTTGGCATCGCCGACGAAGATGTTGCGGCTCTGCTCGAACAATTCGTCCATCCCCGCCTTCCCGGCGCCCGAGACCGACTGATAGGTGGCGACGACGACGCGCTTGATCCGGGCGGCGTCGTGCAGGGGCTTGAGCGCCACCACCATCTGCGCGGTCGAGCAGTTCGGGTTGGCGACGATGTTCTTGCGGCGATAGTCGGTGATCGCCTCCGGGTTCACCTCCGGCACGATCAGCGGCACGTCCGGGTCCATCCGGTAGAGCGAGCTGTTGTCGATGACCGTGCAGCCCGCGGCGGCGGCGCGCGGCGCATAGACTTTCGAGACCTCGGAGCCGGCGGCGAACAGGGCGATGTCCCAGCCGGTAAAATCGAAATGCTCGATGTTGCGGACCTTGAGCTCCTCTCCTGAATCGCCGAAATCGATCACGTCGCCGGTCGAGCGCGGCGAGGCGACCGCGGCGATCTCGGCGAGCGGGAACTGGCGCTCGGCGAGGATATTCAGGATCTCGCGCCCGACATTGCCGGTCGCGCCGACCACCACCACCCGATAACCCATTCCAAATCTCCAAGATGCTCGCGCGGCCGGCTATCGCACCGGCGGCGGGAAAGCGATATGGCATCGCGCGGACGGGGGACAAGATGAAGCACAGCCCATTCCTGCTGCTTGCCGGCGCGCTGGCGCTGCTCATCGTCGCGCTGGGCTTCAGGCATGTCCCGGTCGAACCCCCGCCGGTGCAAGCGGCGACCGACGGCGGCTTCGATACGGATCGCGCGATGCGGCGCCTGGCCCGGATCCTCGGCGACGGCGCGCCCCACCCGGTCGACAGCGCGGCGAGCGATGCGACCCGCAACCGGCTGATGGCCGAGATGCGCGGCGTCGGCCTCGATCCGCAGGTCAGCGACGATTTTGCCTGCAATTCGTTCGACCGCGCCCCCACCGTCGCCTGCGCGCGGGTGCGCAACGTCGTCGCGACGATGGGCGCCGGACGCAGCGGACCGCATCTGCTCGTCGTCGCCCATTACGATTCCAGCCCCGTCGGGCCGGGCGCGGCGGACGACGGCATCGGAATTGCGGCTTTGCTGGAGACCGCAGCCTTGCTCAACGGCGTCGAGCTCGCACGCCCCGTCACCTTCCTCGTCACCGACGGCGAGGAGGCAGGGCTGATCGGCGCCCGCGCCTTCCTCGAGCGCAATCCGCTCGCCGCGCGGGTCGACGCCATCGTCAACATCGAGGCGCGCGGCACGACCGGCCCGGCGATCATGTTCGAGACCAGCCGGCCCAACGGCTCGGCGCTCGCCGCCTTCCGCTCCGAGCGCCCGGTCGCCAATTCGCTGACGGCCGATTTCTACCGGCTGATCCCCAATTCGACCGACGTCGCCGTCTTCGATGCGCGCCCGTGGACGATCCTCAACTTCGCGATCATCGGCAACGAGACCCGCTACCACAGCGCCGGCGACACGCTGGGCGCGCTCGATCCGCGCAGCGTCCAGCATATGGGTGCGCAGGTCCTCGACACCGTCCAGCAGCTCGCGACCCGAGGCACGCCCGAGGCAACCGGCGAGCGCCACTATCTCGACATCGGCGGCCGCACCCTGCTGGCGGTCCCGGCGCTGCTCAGCTTCCTGCTGCTTGCGATCGTTACCATCTTCTTCGCCTGGACGGCCTGGCGCCGCCGCGCCGGCCTCGGCCTCGCCCTCGCGGTCGTCGCCGCCGGCCTCATCGACGCCGCGATCCTCACCTGGCTCGGGCAGTGGCTGATCGGCCTCTTCCGCGCCGGCCAATGGTGGCGCGCGCATCCCGAGGCGGTGGCGCTCGCCATGACCCTCTCGGCGCTCGCCGCCTGCGCCGCGGCGATTCTGCTCGTACGGACTCGGCCGACAGAAACGCTCCGCGCCGCCTTCTGGCTCGTCTTCCTGCTGCTCGCGGTCCTGATCTCGCTGGCCGCGCCGGGCGGGGCATTGCTGTTCGTGCTCCCTCCCCTCGTCGCCGCGATCGGCATCGGGCGGCGCTGGGAGCGTGCTGCATCGATCGCGGCCGCCACCCTGCTCTTCCAGCTGTTCGCGCCTTTGCTGTCGCTGGTCGAGACATTGCTCGGCCACGGCTCGACCTGGACCTTCGCGCCGCTCGCCGCGATCATCCTCTGGCCGTGGCTGATCGAGCTTCGCCCGCTCTTCGCCGCGGCCCGGCCGAGGCTCGTCGTCGTGGCGCTCGCCGCCGCTCTTCTCGGCGCGTGGCTCTGGGCGGCGCTGCAGCCGGCTTATTCCGCCGACCGCCAGCAGCGCTTCGCGATCGAATATGGCTGGGATCCGGAGACGCGGCGGGGACGCTGGGTGATCGCCCATGACGGCGCGCCGCTGCCCGAGGCGATCGAGGCGCTCGGCCCCTGGCGGTCCGAAGAGGTGCCCTGGTCCCTCGGGCCGCGACCGGTGGCCGACGCGCCCGCGCTGCCGCTGGCCCCGCCGCGCGTCCATGTGCTCGAGACCCGCGAGACTCCGCAGGGTCGCGCCGTCAGGGTCAGGATCGAAGCGCCGGCGCTCGACCTGGTGACGCTGCGCGGAGCCTCGGACACCCGGGTTCGCGCCGTCCGCGCCGGCGGGCAGCTGAGCGAGCTGATCCCCGCCGAGTCCGACATACGCTCGATCCTCCGCTGCCACGGCCGGAGCTGTGACGGCGCCATCTTCGATCTCTATGTCGATGGGCGGGAGCCGGCCGAATGGACCGTGATCGGCACCCGCTACGCACTGCCGGTCCACGCGCGGCCGCTTCGTGCCGCCCGGCCCGCCAACGCACGCCCGCAATATTCGCCGGACCTCAGCGTCGTCACCGCCAAGGCCCGCTTCTGAGCCTCAAACGAAAAAGGGCGGCCGCATCGGCGACCGCCCTTCTCCTGTTCCCCTTGCGGAAGGAATCTCAGCCCTCGGCGGTCTCGGTCTCCGGGGTCGCCGTCGCGGCGACCTGCGGCTTGTCGCCGCGGGTGTCGCGGCGCTCGGCGATACGGGCGGCCTTGCCGGTGCGGCCGCGCAGATAATAGAGCTTGGCGCGACGGACGGCGCCGCGGCGCACGACCTCGATCGAATCGACGTTCGGCGAGTAGAGCGGGAAGACGCGCTCGACGCCCTCGCCGAAGCTGATCTTGCGGACGGTGAAGGAGCTGCCGACGCCCTTGTTGGCGCGGGCGATGCAGACGCCTTCGAAATTCTGGATTCGGGTGCGGTCGCCCTCGACCACGCGAACGCCGACGCGGAGCGTGTCGCCCGGGCGGAATTCGGGGATCTTCTTGTTCTCGGTGAGGGCCTGGATCTGCTCGGCCTCGAGCTGCTGGATGAGGTTCATCTTGTCTTGCCTTCGTCTTCGTGCTGCGCGCCAGAGGGCGACTGCCTGGGCGCGCCCCCGTGGCGCTCCATCAGGTCCGGCCGCCTTGACCGTGTATCCTCGACCGACCTGGCCTTGCGCCAAGCGGCGATCTTCGCATGATCCCCCGACCGCAGCACTTCAGGGATCGTGCGCCCTTCCCATTCAAAAGGTCGGGTATAATGCGGATATTCGAGGAGGCCCGTTTCGAAGCTCTCCTCTTCACCGCTTGTCGGCGCGCCCATTACCCCGGGGAGGAGGCGAACGCAAGCGTCGAGCAGTACCGTCGCCGCCACCTCGCCGCCGGAGAGGATATAGTCGCCGATCGAGACCGGAAGGATCGGCCGCGCCTCGAACAGCCGCTCGTCGATCCCCTCGAACCGGCCGCAGAGGATCGACACTCCCGGCCCTGCGGCGAGCTCCCGCACCAGCGCCTGGTCGAGCGGCCGGCCCCGCGGAGTCATCGCAAGCAGCGGCGCCTCCGGACGCCGCTCCAGCGCATGGTCCACCGCCGCCGCGAGCACGTCGGCGCGCATCACCATCCCCGCCCCGCCCCCGGCCGGCGTGTCGTCGACCGACCGGTGCTTGTCGGTCGCGAAATCACGGATCTGGATAGTCTCCAGCGACCAGATCCCCTCCGCCAGCGCCCGCCCGGCGAGGCTCTGGCCGAGCGGCCCCGGAAACATGTCCGGATAGAGAGTCAGGATCGTCGCGGCCCAGCTCATGGCTTGGTCCAGTCTTCAAGCTTGAGACCGGGGACGTCGGAGAAGTCCTTGGCATTGCTGGTGATCAATGTGGCATCCAGTGCGAGAGCGTGGGCGGCGATCAGGCGATCGAACTTGCCGCGTCTGAACGGCACCCGTGCATAGGCCCTCGCAGCCGCTTCGTCGAACGGCAGCACCGGGAACCTCAGCAGAAAGCGCTCAAGCATATCCTTCAGCCTCTCGGAGGCAGCGTCGAACCGCAGTGCGAGTTCGGCACAGACCACCGCAGACAGCCCTACGCTTCCGGCGTCGCAGTCGGCGATCCTAGAGGTTAGCTCAGGCTTCGCTCGGGCGAGAAGGTAGATACAGCTATTCGTGTCGAGGAGATAATGCGGCGGCGTCACCTCGGCTCGATCCCCAGCAGATGCCATTCGCGCGGAAGGTCCTCGTAATCGTCGGCCTCGCGGCTCATCGACGCCCCCCCCTCTTCGGACTCGTAGAGTCCCGTCAGGTCGATCTTTCCGGGTTTCGCTTCGACGATCACCGGCTCGACGATATAGCGCCCGCGCTCCTCGCGCACGCTGACATCGACGCCGGCACCGATGCCAAGGCTCTTGGGCAGACGCACAGCGACCGAATTTCCCGATTTGAACGTCCGTGTTCGCGCCATCACAGACTCCGTATATACGGTGCGTATATACGCGCCACGGCGGACGATTGAAAGCCGGCGTCGTTGGGGGAACAATCGGCCGCCGGCGACGCTGGAGCGATTGTGAGCGAGGAACCCGATTTCGATTGCCTGATCGTCGGCGCCGGTCCGGCCGGCCTCACCGCCGCCATCTACCTCACCCGCTTCCACCTTTCCCTCCAGGTAGTGGATTCGGGCGAGAGTCGGGCGGGCTGGATCCCGTGCACCCACAATCATGCCGGCTATCCCGACGGCATCTCCGGCAAGGAGCTGCTCTCGCGGATGCGGGAGCAGGCGCAGAAATATGGCGCTTCGATCGTCACCGGCCGCGTCACCCGGCTCGACCGGGTCGAGGGCGGCTTCCGCGCCGAGTGGGGCGAAGGCTCGGTCACGGCGCGCACCGTGCTCCTTGCCACCGGGGTCAAGAACCGCCGGCCGCCGATGGACGAGGAGCTTCACGAGCAGGCGCTCGCCCGCGGCCTTATCCGCTACTGCCCGATTTGCGACGGCTATGAGGTGACCGATCGCAAGGTCGGCGTGATCGGCAGCGGCCGACATGGCGTCGCCGAGGCCGTCTTCCTCCGCAGCTATACCGAGGACATCACCCTGATCGCGCCGGACAAGGCGCACATGCTCGCCGCGGAGGACCGGCGCCGGCTCGAGGAATATGGCATTCCCGCCGTGGATGGGCCCTGCCACGCCGTCGCGATCCACGAGGATTGCATCGTCGTGGATACGGCGGAGGGGCACCATACGTTCGACAGCGTCTACCCAGCGCTAGGCTCCGACACGCGGACCGAGCTCGCGGAGCAGATCGGCGCCGGGCTCTCGGGCGAGACAGGATGCATCGTCGTCGACAGCCACCAGCGCACCAGCGTGCCGGGCGCCTATGCCGCCGGCGACGTCGTCCTGGGGCTCGACCAGATCAGCCACGCGATGGGCGAAGGCGGAGTCGCGGCGACGACGATCCGCAACGACCTCGCCAAGCTGAGGCCGCTCAAGCGGGAGAAACTGGCGGAAAAAGCCGCTAGGTAAGGAAGAGCGGATCGACGACGATCCGGCCATCTTCCGGATCGGCGATCCCCGCGCGCAGCGGCACCATCGAGCGCTTGCCGTCCGGACGCTCGATCTCGAGCAGGTCTCCGGCGCCGAAATTCTCGACCGCGACGACCTTGCCCAGCGCCTCGCCCTCCGCGTCGACGCAGGGAAGATCGATCAGGTCGACATGGTAATATTCGCCCTCGCCCAGCGGCGGCAAAGCGTCACGGGGCACCGTGACGAGCGCGCCGCGAAGCCCCTCCGCGGCGCTTCGGTCGGCGATCTCGGCGAAGCGGGCGATCGCGCCCGTGCCGCCCGGTTTCACCGACTTGAGCGTCAGGGCCCGCCCGCCGACGGTCACCGACTGGTGCCGGGCAATCCCCTCGACGCTCTCGGTGAACAATTTGAGACGCACCTCGCCGCCGATGCCGTGCGCGCCGGCGACGGCGGCGAGGGTGACGTCAGTCAAGGCTCACTCCGCCTTTTCGGCGCCTTCGGCCGGAGCGGCTTCGTCCGAGCCCTCGGCCGGCTCGCTGGTCGACTCGCCCTCGTTCGGGGCCTCGTCGGCCGGAGTCGCCTCGCCGGCGTCGGCGGCCGGAGCCTCTTCGGCAGCGGCCGGAGCCTCTTCAGAAGCGGGAGCCTCCTCGGCGGCCGGAGCTTCCTCAGCGGCCGGAGCCTCCTCGGCAGCGGCCGGAGCCTCGTCGGCGCCGGTGTCGGGGGTCGCGGCGTCGAGCTCTGCAGCGGCGACCGCGACGGTCTCGGCCTCGGCGGCGGCAGCGGCCTCAGCGGCCTCAGCCTCCTTCGACGCACGCTCCTCGGCGCGCTCCTTGGCCTTGTCGCCCGGGACGCCCTTGTTCGGGTTGTTGCGGGCCGCCCGCTCGCGGACGCCCGCGGCATCGAGGAAGCGCGCGACGCGGTCGGTCGGCTGGGCGCCGACGGAGAGCCAATGACGAGCGCGGTCGGCGTCGATCTTCACGCGCTCCTCGCTGTCCTTCGGAAGCAGCGGATTGTAGCTGCCGATGCGCTCGATGAACTTGCCGTCGCGCGGGTTGCGGGCGTCGGCGACGACGATCTTGTAATAAGGACGCTTCTTCGCGCCGCCCCGGGCGAGCCGGATGGAAACTGCCATTTTGATAGTCCTTTCTAGGTAGATATCAGGGTTTCTTGATAAAATTCTCGAAGCCGGGCGGAAGGTTGCCCGGCCCCTGGCCGCCCAGGCCGGGAAGGCCGCCGCCGGGCGCTCCGCCCATCGGCCCGCCCCCCATCGGCCCGCCACCGCCGCCGAGCAGGCCGCCCATGCCGCCACCGCCGAACAGGGCGCCGAGCTTGCCGAGCCCGCCCATCTTGCGAATCTTCTTCATCGCACTGGACATTTCCTGGTGCATCTTGAGCAGCCGGTTGACGTCCTGGACAGTCGTCCCAGAGCCCTTGGCGACGCGGATCTTGCGCTTGGCGTTCATCAGCTCCGGCTTGCCCCTCTCCTTCGGGGTCATCGAGCCGATGATCGCGTCGAGCCGGACCAGGATCTTGTTGTCCATCGCGCTCGAATTGGCGGCGTTCTGGATCTTCTTCATGCCCGGAAGCATGCCGGCGAGCGCGCCGAGGCCGCCCATGCGCTGCATCTGCTGAAGCTGGTTGCGAAGGTCGTTCAGGTCGAACTGACCCTTCGCCATCTTCCTTGCGAGGGCTTCGGCCTCCTCCGCCTTGATCGTCTCCTGCGCGCGCTCGACCAGGCTGACGACGTCGCCCATGCCGAGGATCCGGCCGGCGACGCGCTGCGGGTGGAAGGGCTCGATCTTGTCGATTCCCTCGCCGACGCCGGCGAACTTGATCGGCTTCCCGGTGACCGCCCGCATCGACAGCGCGGCGCCGCCGCGGGCGTCGCCGTCCATCCGGGTGAGGACGACACCGGTGAGATCGACCTGCTCGGAGAAGTTGCGGGCGACATTGACCGCGTCCTGACCGGTCAGCGAGTCGACGACGAGCAAAGTCTCGGCCGGATCGGCGACCGCGGCCACCGCCTTCATCTCGTCCATCAACTGCTGGTCGACGTGGAGCCGGCCTGCGGTGTCGAGGATGAGGACGTCGAAGCCCTGGAGCCGTGCCGCCTGAAGCGCGCGCTTCGCGATCTCGACCGGCTGCTGCCCGGCGACGACGGGAAGCGTCGCGATCTCCGCCTGGCGGCCGAGCACCGCAAGCTGCTCCTGCGCGGCCGGGCGATAGACGTCGAGCGACGCCATCATCACCTTCTTGCGCTCCTTATCGCTGAGCCGTTTGGCGATCTTGGCCGTGGTGGTCGTCTTGCCCGAGCCCTGGAGGCCGACCATCAGCATCACCGCCGGCGGGGTCACCGCCAGCTCGAGCTCGCTCGCCTCGCTTCCGAGCATCTCGACGAGTGCGTCGTGGACGATCTTGACGACCTGCTGGCCGGGCGTGACCGAGCGCAGCACGTTCTGGCCGACCGCGGCTTCCGTCGCCTTGTCGACGAACTCGCGGACCACCGGGAGCGCGACGTCGGCCTCGAGCAAGGCAATCCGGACCTCGCGCATAGCGCCGCGGACGTCGGCCTCGGTCAGCGCGCCACGCCCACGCAGGCGGTCGAAGACCCCGCTCAGGCGATCGCTCAGACTATCGAACATGCCACTTCGCTCCCGGATCGGACCAAACGCAAAAGCGCCGGCGGGCGAAACCTCGCCGGCCAGCGCGCGCC
>JAEWCW010000044.1 GCA_023390415.1 Pseudomonadota bacterium
GTCGGCTGCTCGGCAGGCCGCGTCTGGGTCGCGGGCGCGACCGCGCGGTGGACGGCCGCCGGGGCTTCGGCGTGTGGGGCCGCCTGCGGCGCTGCATCGGCCGAGGCCATGCGGACCGGTGCCTCGACCGCGGCGGGGGTGTCGCGAGTCTCGAAGCGGGCGAGGAGAAGCTCGTTCTCGACATATTGTCCGGCCGCAGGCGCGGCGAGCGCCAGCACCTCGGCATTCCAGTTCTCGAGCTGCTGGAGCCGGCCGCGGGTGCCGAGCTCGGTCTGCAGGTCCCGGATCGCGCGCTGGGTGGCTACGATCCGGCTCTCGACTCCGGCGAGCTCGCTGCGCTCGGCGGCAACCTTCAGCGAAAGCATGTAGCAGCCGAGGGCGGCGGCGCCGACGCCGGCGACCCAGGCGACCGACTTGAAGCTGCGGAGAATCATGTGCGCTGTCCCTTGAGAGGTGCCCAGGAGGGTGCTGCGGTGCGCCGCGCGACCCGAAGCGTCGCCGAACGCGCGCGCGGATTGGATTGAAGCTCGGCCTCGCCGGGACGAACCGCCTTGGTGACCGCCTCGAAGGTCGGCGCCGGGCCGGAATCGTTCTGCGCCGGCAGATGGCGCGAGCCGGCGGGGACGTCGCCGCTGCGGATCTTGAGGAAGCGCTTGACGATCCTGTCCTCGAGGCTGTGGAAGGTGACGACCGCGAGGCGACCGCCCGGCTTCAGCACCTGCTCCGCGGCCTCGAGCCCGCCCTCGAGCTCGGCCAGCTCCTCGTTCAAATGGATGCGCAGCGCCTGGAAGGTCCGGGTCGCCGGGTCCTTCTTCATCCCCTGGCGCCAACCCACCGCCTTGCGCACCACCTCGGCAAGCTCGCCGGTGCGGGTCAGCGGCCGCGCAGCAACGATCGCCCGGGCGATGCGGCGCGATTTCGGTTCCTCGCCATAGCGGTAGATGACGTCGGCGATCTCGCCCTCGTCGGCCTCGTTGACGAAGTCCGCGGCGCTGCGCCCGTCCTTGGACATGCGCATGTCCAGCGGGCCGTCCGACTGGAAGGAGAAGCCGCGCTCGGCCTGGTCGAGCTGCATCGAGGAGACGCCGATATCGAGCGCGACTCCGTCGACCGCGTCCACGCCCCGGTCGGCAAGCGCCTGACGCATCCGGCTGAAACGCTCCGGTACCAGCGTCAGGCGCCCCCCGCTCGCGGCCGCCAAAGCCTCGCCTGCTCGAATCGCGCCTGGGTCGCGATCGAAGGCGAACACACGGGCCGCGCCTAGCTCCAGGATCTTCTTCGTATAGCCGCCGGCGCCGAAGGTGCCGTCGACATGGGTCTCGCCGTTCGCGACGGCCAGGCCTTCGGCGACCTCATCGAGAAGCACCGGCTTGTGGGGCGATACGGCGGTCATGCCGAAAGCCCCTTTTCTTCGAGCTTGTAGGCTGCAAGCTCGCGCAAATCCTCGTCGCCATGCTCCAGCGCGACATGAGGATTCCAGATCTCGAACGTGCCGCCGACCCCTACGAACAGGGCAAGATCTTCGATCCTGCCTTTGCGGCGCATCATCGGGGGCAGGATGATGCGGCCGCTGGGGTCGTACGACACGTCCTCGGTCAGGCCGAAAGTACGGCGGGCCCGACGAAAATGGCCGACATTGTCGCCGCTGCCCTGGCCTTCCTCCAGGAGCCGGCGGCGCTCGTTCTCAGCGAAAAGATTGCGGGCATAGCCGCGGTCGTAGGCGATCAGGCAGGGATCGACCTCGTGCGGCGCGATGATGATCGCCTTGGCGTCGGAGCGGCGCTCCACGACTCCGCGGATGAAGGCAGGAATCGACAGACGCCCCTTCGCGTCCACCGCGTTGAGCGCGCTTCCGTTGAAGAGATGCTCCAACTCCACGGCTGACGTTCCGACCCCTGCTCACGCACCTCCCCCGTTCGCGCCGCAACCCGTTTGCGCCCGCGTGGCCGGCCGACTCGACCTGGAAGTGCCCCAAAACTCTAGAGCGCTGTGAATAACAGGATTGGCATGGGCTTGGAAGGGGTTTTCATGCCCTTTCATGGATTTTCATGCCACAAAGTGCGCATCCGGCATGAATTCATGGTTTGTTCCGCAGACGAGTTCTATTCCTGTTCTGGTGACGATCCTGTGGATAAACATGTTGGCTTATGCGCGGCGGAGGCGGCGCAGCAGCAGCCCGGCAAGCAGCGCCAAGACGATCGGAAGCGCCGCCAAGATCAGCCCAAGTCTTCGTTCCGCGCCCGCACCGATCCAGGCGACCGCCCTGTCCGTCCGGGACCGCTCGATCCCGGAGAGGCGGTCCAGCCAGTCGGCGACGAGCAGCCCGTTGTCGGCGACACGAAGGTGACGGCCGTCGGCGGGCGCCCATAGATCGTCGCGAAGAAGATCGGCGTCCGCGACGAGGATCGCCTCCCCTTCCCCGATCCGGCAGCGCGCCATCCAGACCGGCCCGACTCGGCACGCCTCGTCGGCCGTAGCGAAGCGCCCGGGCGCCGCGAGGTTCAGCTTGCGGGCGCCGACCTGGACCGTCGCCGCGTCTCCCGCGCCGGGCTCGAGGGTGAGTCCCCAGTGGCGCAGCAGGGGGTGGAGCAGGCTCGCCATGGGCGGACGGCGCGCATCGCCCGGCGGGTGCGTGCTGGGCCAGGCCAGCCGCTCGTCGGCGAGGATCAGGAGTCGGCCGCCGCCGCGCACCCATATGTCGAGGCGCGCCAGCTCCTCCGGCGCGAGCAGGCGCGGCTGGGCCAGCAGCATCAGCCGCCGGCCTTGCAGCGTGTCCGCGTCGATCGCGTCGACCGGCTGCACTGCAAACTCGCGCTCGAGCAGACGATAGACGGCCGCAGGCCGGCTCGCAGGATCGAAGGCGCCGCCCTCGCCCCAGACGATCGGCAGGCTGGTCATCACCAGCAGGGGCGGACGGACGGGCGCTGCGCGGGGCGCCGGATCGGCCACGACCACCGATTCATAGGCCGTCACGCCGCCGGCCACATAGGCGAGGCCGAACAGGATCGCCCCGAAAGCCGCGCCGAGCCCCGCCCTCCAGCGGCGCCCGGCCTGGACCAGGAGATCCGCCATTGCGGCGACCACCACGCCGCCGATGACCCCGCGTCCGGCCTCGATCCAGGGAAAGGTGTTCCCGAGCGCCAGGAGGAGGATGGTCTCGCTCGCTGCGGCGATTCCGAGAGCGGCCACGTAGAAGGCCAATCTGCGCGGCCAGCGCCAGGCTCCGACCAGCAGCGCCCCGGCGAGCAGCAGCCAAGGTCGGAACAGGAAGAAGATCAGCGCCTCGGCGCGGCCCAATGCGAAGAATTGTCCGGCGACGAGTCCGGCGGCGAGCTCGGCTGCGGCATAGCCGGCCGCCGCCGCCAGCGGCAGCGCGGCCTCACTGCGAGTCAGGCGCGGGCTCGGGCGGGTTTGGGCGGATGCTGTTTGCGGGCTCGGCATTGCCGGGCGCGACTCCCAGCTCGGCCAGGGGTTCCTTCGGCGCGGCGCCGGCCACGCTGTTCACCGCGGGCGCGGTCTCGGGCCGCTCGACCATGTTCGGGGTCAACGGGGGTTCGGCGCTAGGCCGGATCAGGCTGGTCGCAAGCAAGACCAGGACGAAAACGAAGGCCAGGCCGGTCAGGCCGATGCGAACGCGCTGCATGCGCCGAAAGCTCTCCGCCCCACTGATGAGGCGGCACGATTAGCCCAAAGCGCGAGCCTTGTCGAACTGCGGAATCTACCGGGCGCCAGCAGCCCGAAAAATCCTTGACGGTTAACGCCGCGGAAAACATGTCACGGTTGCCATGACCCGTCACATTGCAACGATCGCCGCCGCCGCTTCCGCGGTCCTTCTCACCCTCTCCGCCTGCAGCCAGGAGCAGCCCGATGCGGCCGCCGAAGCGCAGAACCAGCAGAACCAGATCCAGCACGTCGCCCGGGTCACCGAGCTTCCGCCGGCGATCCAGGCCAGCCGCACCTTCCGCTGCGGTGACGATGTCTATTATGTCGATTTCTATACCAACAATACGGCCCAGCTGCGCACCGAGCAGACCGGCCCGGCGACGACTCTGACCGCCGAGGGCGGCAACCCGCCCTTCGTCGCCGAGGGCTATTCGATCGCCGCCAACGCCGCCGAGACCCGCATCGCCGTTCCCGGCAAGCCGGCGCAGACCTGCCGCTCGCGCGGCTGATCGCACGACCTCAACCACAGGCCGGCGCCGGGCACGTCCCGGGCCGGCCTTTTTCTTGGCCTCAGGCGGGCTGCGGCTGCGGCTCGGGGGGCATCATCGCTGCCATCCGCCGGCCCATCTCCTCGGGGGAGACGTCCTCCTTGTGGGTGGCGAGCGACCAGCGGTGACCGAACGGATCGACCAGCGTTCCCATCCGGTCGCCCCAGAACTGGTCCTCCGGCTCCCGCTCGACGCTGCAGCCGGCGCCGATCGCGCGCGCATAATCGGCGTCGACGTCCGTCGTGTAGATCATCAGGCTGGCCGTCGCCCCGCCCCGCGCCTTCGGGCCGAGCAGGTTCATGTCCGGCCATTCGTCCGAGAGCATGACGTGGCTGTCGCCGATCTTGATCTCGGCATGGGCGAGCTTGCCGCCGCCCATCTCCATCCGGAGCACCTCGGTGGCGCCGAACGCCTGGCCGTAGAAGCGGATCGCCTCGGCCGCGCCGTCGACGGTCAGATAGGGCGTAACCGTGTGGTAGCCTTGGGGTATCGCGCTGACGCTCATCTCCGCCTCCCTCATCGCGTGGAACAAACGGTGATCAACCATACACCCGCGCGCGCCCTTCGACAAAGCGGAATCGATTGACTAGAGCGCGGCGCATGACCCAGCCGATCACCCCCGAAATCGTCGCCGAGCACGGCCTGTCCCCGGAAGAATATGAGCGCGTCCTGCACGCCATGGGCCGCGAGCCCAACCTCACCGAGCTCGGCATCTTCTCGGTGATGTGGTCGGAACATTGCTCCTACAAATCCTCCCGGATCCACCTGAAGAAGCTGCCGACGAGCGCGCCCTGGGTGATCTGCGGCCCCGGCGAGAATGCCGGCGTGATCGACATCGGTGACGGGCAGGCGGCGATCTTCAAGATGGAGAGCCACAACCACCCCAGCTACATCGAGCCCTATCAAGGCGCGGCGACCGGGGTCGGCGGGATCCTTCGCGACGTCTTCACCATGGGCGCGCGGCCGGTGGCGAACATGAACGCGCTTCGCTTTGGCCGGCCAGACCATCCGAAGATGCGGCACCTGATCTCCGGCGTGGTCTCCGGTATCGGCGGCTACGGCAATTGCGTCGGCGTGCCCACCGTCGGCGGCGAGGTAAATTTCCACCCGGCCTATGACGGCAACATCCTGGTCAACGCGATGACCGTGGGCATCGCCGACACCGACAAGATCTTCTATTCGGCCGCCTCGGGCGTCGGCAATCCGATCGTCTATGTCGGCTCCAAGACCGGCCGCGACGGCATCCACGGCGCGACCATGGCCTCGGCCGATTTCGGCGAGGACAGCGAGGAGAAGCGCCCGACCGTCCAGGTCGGCGATCCCTTCACCGAGAAGCTTCTGATCGAGGCCTGCCTCGAGCTGATGGCCTCCGACGCGATCGTCGCGATCCAGGACTTGGGCGCCGCCGGCCTCACCTCCTCCTCGGTCGAGATGGCCTCCAAGGGCGGCGTCGGGATCGAGCTGATCATGGACGACGTGCCCCAGCGCGAGGCGGGCATGACGCCCTATGAGATGATGCTGTCGGAGAGCCAGGAGCGCATGCTCATGGTATTGAAGCCGGGCCGCGAGGCGTTCGCCGAGGCGATCTTCCGCAAGTGGGAGCTCGATTTCGCCGTGATCGGCCATGTTACCGACACGGGCAGGATGGTCCTCAAGTGGAAGGGCGATGTCGTCGCCGACATCCCGCTCGCCCCGCTCGCCGACGAGGCGCCGCTCTACGACCGGCCCCATGTCTCGGCGGAGGAATATCGCGCCTGGACCGGGATCCGCCCGGTCGCCGACGCGCCTGCGACCGCCGATCCCGCGGCGGACCTGCTGAAGCTCGTCGGCTCCCCAGACCTCGCCAGCCGGCGCTGGATCTACGAGCAATATGACCAGAAGGTCGGTGGCGACACCGTCCAGGCGCCGGGCGGCGATGCTGCAATCGTCCGGGTTCACGGCACCGGCAAGGCGCTCGCTATCACCACCGACTGCACGCCGCGCTATTGCTATGCCGATCCCTTCGAGGGCGGCAAGCAGGCGATCGCCGAGGCCTATCGCAACCTGTCAGCGGTCGGCGCGACTCCGCTCGCGGTGACCAATTGCCTCAACTTCGCCAATCCGCAGCGGCCCGAGATCATGGCGCAGATCGTCGGCTGCCTCGATGGCATGTCGGAAGCGTGCCGGGCGCTCGACTTCCCGATCGTCTCCGGCAACGTCTCGCTCTACAACGAAAGCAAGGCCACCGGCGGCGGCTCGGCCATCTTGCCGACCCCCGCGATCGGCGGAGTCGGCCTGCTCCAGGACTGGCGCAAGTCGGCGACGATCGCGTTCAAGGCCGAGGGCGACTATGTCTTCCTGGTCGGCGGCAGCGGCTGCAGCCATCTCGGCCAGTCGCTGTGGCTTCGCGAGATCCACGGCCGCGAGGACGGCCCGCCGCCCCCGGTGGACCTCGCCGCCGAGCGCCGTGCCGGCGAGTTGATCCGGCGGCTGGTCGCGGACGGCCTGGTCACTGCCGTCCACGATGTCTCGGACGGCGGCATCCTCGTCGCCGCCGCCGAAATGGCGATGGCCGGCAATATCGGGCTCAAGATCGAGGGCGAGCAGCTTCAGGGCGACGCCGCCGGCCGCCTGTTCGGCGAGGACCAGGGCCGCTACCTCGTCACCACCGCCGATCCGTCCGCGCTTGCCGGGGCGGCCGATGCCGCGGGCGTGGAGATCGCCTATTTCGGCCGCACCGGCGGCGACGCGATCGAGGATGACGATGCCGATTCCGGCCTCCGCGTCCCGCTCGACGCGCTGCGCCGCGCGCACCAGGGCTTCTTCCCCGCCTTGATGGCCGGCGAGCCCGCCGTCGCGTGAATCCCAAACGATAATGGGGGCCGGTGTTGCCACCGGCCCCCACTGTCTCGAAAGAGCGTCCCCGCATCCGGAGATGCGGACCGGCTCTCGCCGAGAATTTCGGACGTCCGCGAAGCTGCCGCCGTTTCGGGCAATAGCGTCCGCCTGCGCTTCCGCTCTGCCCTATCGGACGGATTGGCCGAAGCCGCACCGGTCCGAATGACGGCGGCCACTCGAGCCGCCCACCCTCGCCTCCGTGCCGGCCTCCGGGGGAGGACGGCCTTCGGGTGGGGCTTGGCTGGCCAGGAGGATGGACGTTGCCGTCCGTCGCCCTGGTCCCGCCGGGTTGCTGCCGAGGCTGCCGCTTGCGCGTTCACCCTGGCTCTCACCTGGCTGCCGCTCTCGCGGCGGCTTCGTCAGCCGCCCTGCCTTGCACGTTCCCCTCCTTCCGCCTTGCGGCTCGAGGAGCTTTCCGCTCCGGCTGTGGCTGGGGAGGCTGCCTTCGGTTTCCGTCCGGCGGCTCTCGGCCACGGGCTCAAGCTGTCAGCAAAACCGAGTCGCGGAAAGCACAATCCGCCTGTGGAAAACGAGGATAACGGGGATGGAATGATCGCCCTAGGGCGCGACCGAATCGGGGTGCGCGGCGGCGAAGGCCGGGAGGGCATTGGCGGCTGCGTCCACCCGCGTCAACAGCGCGAAATCGTCCAGCGGGACCTCAAAGCGCCGGGCATTGTAGAGCTGCGGCACCAGGCAGATGTCGGCCAATGTCGGGGAATCGCCGAACAGGAAGGCGCCCGTGCGCGGTGCCGCAAGCGCCTCGAGCGCGGCAAAGCCGTCCAGGATCCAGCGCGCGATCCAGGCCTTCTTGGCGGCGTCGTCGGCCCCGAGCTCGCGGGTGATGTGCTTCAGCACCCGCAGGTTGTTCAGTGGGTGGATGTCGCACGCCACGACCCCGGCGAGGGCGAGCACGTGCGCGCGATCGGCGGCATCGGGAGGGAGAAGAGCGGGCTCGGGTCTCGTCGCCTCGAGATAGTCGAGGATGGCGAGGCTCTGGACGAGCCGGTGCCCGTCAATCTCCAGCATCGGCACGAAGCCCTGCGGGTTGAGCGCGCGATAGTCGTCGCTGCGCTGCGCGCCGGCGAGCAGGTCGACGGGCCGGCGTTCGTAATCGACGCCCTTCAGGTTGAGCGCGATCCGGACCCGGTAGCTCGCCGAGGAGCGCCAATAATCGTGCAGGATGGCCATGGCCGCGACCATAGACGTCCGGCCCGTGAAAAAAAGGGCGCGCCGTGGCGCGCCCCGCGGCGTGGCAGTGGAGGGGAGGCCACGCCGAAGTGTCCCCGCCCTACACCCCGCGGCCTGCCGGCGCTTTCACCTGCATCAGGGCGCGTGGATTTCTTTCAGCCGTTGCCGACGCTCGCGAGGTGCAGATAGCGATCGTTGAAGCCGGCGACATGCCGCATCCGGTCCCAATCCAGGATCACGATGTCGCGGCGTTCGCGCTTGATGAGGCCTTCCTCGCCGAGCTGGCGGAGCACCCGGTTGACGTGGACCGAGGTGAGGCCGACGGCGTCGGCGAGCTGCTCCTGGGTCATCGGCAAGTCGTAGCGATGGTCGCTCGCCAGGCCCGCTGCCTCGAGCCGGGCGAAGAATTCGCATAGCAGATGCGCCACCCGTGTCCGCGCGTCGCGCCGGCCGACATTGACCACCCATTCGCGGAAGACCGAGGCGTCGACCAAAGTATCGAACCACAAGGCCGCGGCGACCGCCGGCCGTTGCATCGCAAGCTCGCGGATCGCCTCGCGCGGAATGAAAGCGACCTCGGCGGCGCTCAGCGCCTGGACATTGTGGTCGGCGACCGGAAGCAGGCTGTTCTGCAGGTCCAGGAAGTCGCCGCGGATATGGACGGACATGATCTGCCGGCCGCCCTCGCCGGTGATCTTGTGGCGGTAGGCGAATCCCGAGACCAGGGCGGTGCAATGCTCCGGACGGTCGCCGTCGCGCACGATATGCGCGCCTGCCACGACCCGGCGGACCATATTGGGAAGGCCGAGCAGCGCATCCCGGTCGTCGGCTTCGAGCGGGAAGCGACGTTCGATCTTGCGCACAATTGGTTCGAGAGCAGCCCGCGGCCCGGCGGGGGTATGAGATCCGTGCAATGCCCTCACCCGCAATGCAGATTGATCATGAAGACGAAATTCCCCCCCGAGAGAGATTGCCCCGGCACCCCCAGCTTCCATAGTCGAACCGTAAGGCTCTGCTTTTACTTGGGTTAGGGGAGCGCCGACTTTTTTGGCTCCCGAAACATTCCGGCGAACGCCACTGTTCGGCCGGTCGCGCCGGCGCTACCAGATGCCCCGGGGAAGCGAGCGGGAGGCGGGCGTGCGGGTGACCAAGTTCGCGGCGACGATCCACAAGTGGCTGGCACTGCTGATGGCGATCCAGATCCTGTTCTGGTTCGCGAGCGGCCTGTTCTTCGCCGCCGTGCCGATCGAGCGGGTCCGCTCGGAGCATCTGAAGGCGGCCGCGCCGCCGGCCGACGTCACCGCCGCCGTAGCCGCGGCCGGTCTCCAGCGCCTTCCCGCCGACGAGGCGGGCGCACGCATCGAGATCCGCACCCTGCTCGGCCGCCCGGTGGCAATGGTCTCACCCGCAGAAGGGCGCCCGCGCCTTTACGACCTGGCCGACGGCAGGCCGCTCGCGCCGCTTCCGCCCGCCCTCGCCGCCGAGATCGCCGAGGCCGATCATGCCGGCGATCAGCGCGCCGTGCGGGTCGAAGCCGTGACCGAGGAATCGACCGAGTATCGCGGCGCACTGCCCGCCTGGCGCGTCGATTTCGACGACGGCGCCGAGCGATCGCTCTACGTCGCGCAGGATAGCGGCCTCGTCACCGCACGCCGCTCCAACCTTTGGCGGGTCTACGACTTCCTATGGTCGCTCCACATCATGGACTTTGCCGGCCACGAGAATTTCAACACGCCGCTGCTGGTGATCGCGACCGCGCTCGGCCTCGTGGTCATCGTCTCCGGCATCATCCTGTTCCCGGTCCGGCTCGGCCTCACCGCCTGGCTGCGTCGCCGCCGCAACGGCCGATCGCAGCCAGGCTGATCTAGGCTCAATCGACGCGGAGCCGGAGGAACAGCATCGCACCGTCCGGGTCGCCGCCATAAAGCGGCTGGAGCCCGGCGGGGACGAAGTTCAGCGCATAGAGGCCCCCGACGCCGAGACGGACGTGCGGCGCGACGCGAACGTCTCGGATCAGCCCGGCCGAGACCTTGCCGACCTCGAAGACCGGCCCGTGATGCCCGCCCGGCCCGTCGGTGAGCTCGTTGGTCTCGACCCGCTCGGCGCGGCCGAACAGGGTCCAGTCGCCGAGGCCGGCCGCGGCTTCCAGCGTGAAGGCGTCCATCGCGTCGTGGCCGCGCTCGCGCCGTCCCCAGGCGAAGGTGGAGGAGAACCAGCCGTCCTCTCCGATCTCGCGCGTGTAGACGGCGCTCGCCGACCAGCGTGTCTCATTCTCGTCGGGCTCGAGCTGCTCCGGCCCGATCAGCCGCGCCCAACTTGCCTGGAGCGAGAGGTTGCGGGTCGGGTTGGCCGACAGGCGCGCCGCCGTGGAATCGAGCGGTCCGGTCTCGATGTCCCAGCGGCGATGGTCCGGCTCGCGGCCGTTGAAGCGGGAGGCTTCTGCCCGCACGCTCCCGATCGTCACGCCCCCGGTGAGGACCCCGAAGGCGATATGGGTGGAATCGAGCCAGTGGTGGCTGATCGGCGCCTCGGGGCTGTCCATCGCCGACATGCGGTGCATGAAGGGCGGCGGCCCGAACGCCGGAGCGCCAGGAAGGCCGCCATAGACGAACAGGCTCGCCTCGTCCGACAGGCGCACGGCATAGCTCGCCGACAGCTCCATGAAGAGATCGTGGGGATGTTGGCGGTCGACGAGCCGCCGGACCCCGTCCGCCGTCTCGCCGGCGGCCAGGTGGAGCGGATAGCCGGAGGCGCCCATTAGCGGATCGGGGCTCAGCATGGCGCGCAGCTGGAGCGTCGACCCGTCGGCGAAGTCGCGCCGGGCGCTGCCCATCGCCATGCCCGCGACGAAGCCTTTCTCGCCGCCGCGCGGCCCCTGCTGCCAATCGTAGACGCCGTTGAGGAGGAGATGCCCCATCAGCGTCCAGTCGCCGCTCCGGAGGTGGATCCCGCCATGGTGGGAGGCATCGGGTTGCCAGCCGGTGCCGGACGCCTCGCGCGTCATCGGATAAGGGCCGAGCGCGCCCGTCATGGCACCATCGGCGGTCTTGGCATGGCCCGCATGCGGATCGGGCGCCGTCTCCGTCTGGTCCTGCGCGTCGTGTGCCTCGTGTGCGCCATGCGGCATGGCGGAATGCTCGTCATGGGCGGAATGGTCCTGCGCCAGCGAAGGCGTGGCGAAGGCGACCGCGGCAGCCGCGGTCAGCAAGAATCTGTACACTCTGATGCTCCGATATTGGGGTCGGCGGGCGACGACCGGGGCCGCCGCCCGCCTGTCACTCAATGTTGGCCGTGGCCCGGCTGCGGCGCGGGCTGGCGCCCGCCTTGCTGGCCGTGCATCCGCTCGCAGCAGGCTGGACGGGTGCCGTCCGCGGCGGGCGAGCAGCACGGGCAGTCATGGGCCGCACCCTGGTGCTGGCCGTGCTGGGCATGGCCCTGGTGCTGGCCCTGCTGATGCTGCTGGTGCTGATGTTGGCCTTGCTGCTGATGCTGGCCATGGTCCGCCGTCTGCGCGGCGGCGGGGGTCGCGATCGCAAGCGCGAACGCGGCAACGATGATCTTCATCTTCAAATCTCCTGAGAAAGAATGGCGTTCTTCTCAGGCAAGTCGTGGAGGGGGCGGGTCCGATCCCGGCGCGCTGCCGATAAAGGCCCTGGTCGGCGCAACGGCATAGACCGGCGCCACCACATCCTTCGCCGCGATCCCGGCAGCGATGCACGGCATCGCCGAGCAGGCGATTGCGCAATCGGCGCTCTTGCTTCGGTCATGGTCGTCGGAGCGCTGGGGCTTGCCGTGGCAATCGCCCTCCGCCGCCGCCGCATGATGGCTCGTATCCGGGGCGGCTTCCGCGCGGTGCATCGCCAACGGCGACAGACTCAACGCGATCAGCGCGAGGAAGTGGAAGATCCGGCCCACGCCAATCGCTTAGCGCCGAAGGCGGCGCCGTTCAATCGTCAGGGCCCGACATCGCCCCGGATCCGACGCAGCTGCGGCCGCTGCCGCGGCGCCAGGCCGAGCGCCTGCGCGACCCGATCGTCCCAGCCATAAGCGTCGGGCCGGAAGCGCAGCTGCCCGCCATTGTCGACGAAGGCGGTATGATAGAGCAGCCGCACCGGAATCTCGCTGGACAGCTGGATCGCGCCTTCGCGCGGCTTGCCCTCGTCGTTACGCCGGGCGAGGGCGCGCTCGAACTCGGCGCGCTTGCCGTCATGTTCGGCGAGCAAGGTGGCGAAGCCGACCGCGTCGTGTACGCGGATGCAGCCGTGGCTCATGTGCCGCTCGGCGCGCGTGAAGCCCTGCTTGGACGGCGTGTCGTGCAGGTAGATTGCGTGGCGGTTCTGCATGTCAAACTTGACGAGGCCAAGGGCCGATCGGGGTCCCGGCGCCTGGACCAGCCGCCCGCTCGAATTGCGGCTGAAATCGTTCGCCGCGAGATAGGCCGGACCCTTGGCCAGGAGCTCGTCCTGCTCGATCGATTCCGGGACGTTCCAGGGCGGATTGGCGACTAGGCGGACGATCGGCGAGGCCAGCGGCGGGGTCTCCCAGCCGGGCTGGCCGACCACCACGATGCGCCGGTCGGCGAGCCGCCCGTCCCGCCAATATTCGAGGAACGCGGCCGCCGTGTTGACGTCGATCCGCGTGCCCGCCGGATTGCGCGCCAGCCAGCGCCGCCGCTCCAGATTGACCGCGAGCTGCCGCGCGAGATCGCGCGACGTCGTGTTCAATATGTCGAGCGTTCCGCCACCGATCACGCCGTCGGGCTGAAGCCCATAATCTTCCTGCACGCGGCGCACCGCCGCTGCCAGATCGCGCGTGTAGAGC
>JAEWCW010000132.1 GCA_023390415.1 Pseudomonadota bacterium
TACCGCCGGCGCCCCCGACGCCGATGACGCTGATCCGAGGCCGAAGTTCGTCCACATCCGGCCGGATGAAATCGATGCTCATCACAATCTCCCCTGTGCTCGAGCGCCGCACGACGCGCTCCGTAAGGCCTTTTGCACGATGCGATTCTTGGGTGCGAGTGAAAAGTTAACGCTCAAGTGATTTTTCCTAATAACTCGTACGGAAGACGTTGATCAGGCGAGTCACGAGCCCGCCGCCGGCGCCTTGCGACCGGGTCGCGGAGGGCTGGAGCGAGACCGATTGACGAAGATCGAGTTCGTCCGACGCCGCGAACAAGGCGAGGCCCGCGAGGGTCGAGAAGGCCGGGCCGCTATGCGCCTCGGGAAGGCCGGGGATGGAGGGGCGCCCAACGCGCACCGCGCGGCCGAGCACGCCCTGGGCGTAATCGGCGATGCCCTTCAGCTCCGATCCGCCGCCGGTCAGCACCACCTGCCGTCCGAACGGGCCCGCGAACCCCAGGTCCTTCAGGGCATTGGCGATCTCTCCGGTCAGATGCTCGAGGCGCTGGCGGATCACGGCGACGAGCTGGGCGCGGGTGATCCGCGCCGCTTCCGTGCCTTCCTCCGCGCCGCCCATCGGCTTCAATTCGATCATGTCGTGATTGTCGCGCGGGGACGTGATCGCCGAGCCGTAGAAGCATTTCATCCGCTCGGCCTCGCCGCGCCGGGTGCCGAAAGCGGCGGCGATGTCGTCGGTGATGTCGATCCCGCCGATCGGCAGCGACTGCAGGCCGACGAGCATCCCGCCGGCGAAGACGGAGACGTTCGTCACCCCCGCCCCCAACTCGACCAGCGCCACACCCAACTCGCGCTCCTCGTCACTCAGACATGCCTTGCCGGCGGCAACCGGCGAGGCGACGATGGCTTCAACGCCCAAGTGCGCGGATCGGACGCATAGATCGAGATTCCGGACCGGGGAGGGCTCGGCGGCGACCACGTGGATGTCGACCGCAAGCCGGTCGGCATGGAGGCCGAGCGGCTTCTTCACGCCCTGCAGCCCGTCGAGCGTGTAAAGCGCGGGGAGCGCGTGAAGGATCATCCGCCCTTGCGGGTCGATCGCGTCGCGGCCGGCGCCGAGCAGGGCGTCGATATCCTCCTTCTCGATGCGGCGCCCGCCGATCGAGACCTCGACCGAGGCGAGATCGCTGATGAGGCCGCCTGCCGAAAAGCCAACGAACGCTTGGTCGACATTGGTGCCGGCGATGCGCTCGGCCTGCTCCACCGCCTCGCGGATCGCGCCTTCGCTCTTCTCCATGTCGGCGATGAATCCGCGCCGGACGCCCTGGCTCTGGCGCTGGCCGCTTCCCAGGATCCTGAGCTCGCCATTCTCGGTCGGCTCCGCGATCAAGGCCGAGACCTTGGACGAGCCGATATCGAGGGCGGTGACGAGCTTGCGGGTCTGCGGCGGCGCCAAGTGAAGCTCCTAGATCGTGTTCGAAAGGTCGTCGGGCGTGCCGGCGGGCGGCGGCGTGTCGGGCGCGATCGCGGGTACCGCGGAGCCCGGCTCGCGCGAGACCCGGACAGTCATCTGGCCGGCGATGCGCATGTCGAAGCGCGCAAAGCCGCGGCCGAGAAGCTGGGCCTGCTGGTCGCGCCGGCCGAAATCCTGGATCGCGCGGACCGCGTCCTGCTCGCCTTCCGGCAGCGCCAGCACCTCGCCGGTCTGGAAGCGGAGGTCCCAGCGGCGGCCGCCGATCCAGGTCGCGCCCTGGACCTGCGGGCGAAGGTGGCCGGCGGACTCGAGCAGCCGCGCGAGATAGGGCGTCTGGCGATTGGCGTCGGGCCCGATGACCAGCGGCAGGTCCGGCATCTGGTCGAGCCGCACATGCTCCAGCACCACACCGTTGCCGTCGATCAGCATCAGCCGCTGGTCGTGCTGCCAGATGGCCGCGGGAGTCCGTTCGACGATGTCGATGACGAGCGTGTCGGGAAGCCGCCGCGAGACGCGCGCGTCGGCGATCCAGCCGAAGACGAGCAGCCGCTCGCGAAGCGCGCCGAGATCGACCAAAGGCATCGCGCGGCGAAGCTCGCCCTGCACCACCGTATCGATGCGCTGGCGGTCCATCCGGTTCACTCCGCGGATCTCGTAGCGGCGGACCGCGAAGCCGGCATCGCCCACCGCCTGGCCGATCGCCGCCCCGACGGTCTGCGGCACCTGGAGCGCTGCCGCGGTCGCGATCCCGCCGGCGACGATCAGGCCGAGCAGGCCCCAGCCGACGACGCGGCGCACCGCCTCGGGCGGAAGCCCGGCCTGTTCGAGCAGTCCCGGCTGCTTGACCTTGCGCCGGGCTCCGCCGCCGCCTCGTCCGCCCCGGCTCCCGCCGCCGCGCGCTGCCGGCTTCGCCCGAGGCGCCGATCCGCCGCGCGCGATCCGCGCCGTCATAGGGCCGCCTCGACGATCTTCTCGACCAGCTCCGGGTAGGAGATGCCGCGGTAGCGCGCCTGCTCCGGCACCAGGCTGAGCGGCGTCATTCCGGGCTGGGTGTTGACCTCGAGCAGATACAGACCCTCGACGCCGCGCTCGTCGTCCCAGCGGAAGTCGGAGCGCGAGCAGCCCTTGCAGCCGAGCAGATCGTGGGCGTCGCGCGCCATCTTCAGCGCCGCGTCGCGGATGTCGTCCGGAATCTCGGCCGGGCAGACATGCTGGGTCAGCCCGTCCGTATATTTCGCGTCATAATCGTAGAAGCCGGTGGTCGGCTTCAATTCGGTCACGGCCAGCGCCTCGTCGCCGAGCACCGCCACGGTCAGTTCGCGCCCGCGGATGAAGGGCTCGGCAAGGAGCCGGCCGAACTCCTGCCAGGGCCCGGAGGCGGTACGTCCGATCGGATCGCCGTAATTGCCGCTCTCGGTGACGATCGCGACGCCCACCGACGAGCCCTCGTTGACCGGCTTCAGGACATAGGGCCGCGGCAGCGGATCGGCCTCGTAGAGGCTCTCGCTCTCGACGATCTTCCCTTCGGGCATGCGGATGCCGTGCGGGACGAGCACCATCTTGGTGAGCTCCTTGTCGATCGCGATCACCGACGTCTCGAGCCCGCTATGGGTATATTTGAGGCCCATCAGGTCCATCAGGCCCTGGACCGTCCCGTCCTCGCCGGGCGTACCGTGGAGCGCGTTGAAGACGACATCCGGCTGCGCCTCGGCAAGGCGCTTCGCAACGTCGCGATCCATGTCGATGCGGGTCACCTTGTGGCCGCGGCTCTCCAGCGCGTCGGCGACGCCCGAGCCGCTGGTCAGCGACACCTGGCGCTCGGCGGACCAGCCGCCCATCAGGACGGCGACATGAAGCTTGCGGCTCACGATTCAACTCCCACGCGCTGGATTTCCCATTCCAGCATCACCCCCGAATGCTCGAACACACGGCGTCGCACTTCCTCGCCCAGCGCCTCGATGTCAGCGGCGCTGGCATTGCCCAGGTTCAGGAGGAAATTGCAATGCTTTTCAGAGACTTGAGCGTCGCCGACGGTCAGCCCGCGGCAGCCCGCTTCGTCGATCAGCTTCCAGGCCTTGGTGCCCGGCGGATTCTTGAAGGTGGAGCCGCCCGTGCGGCTCCTCAGCGGCTGCGACGCCTCGCGCTCGGCGGCGATCCGGTCCATCTCGGCGCCGATCGCCTCGGGCGCGTCCGGATGGCCGCGGAAGGTCGCGCCGACGACGATGCTGCCCGCGGGCAGCTCGCTGTGCCGATAGGTGTAGCCGAGGTCGGCGAGGGCGAGCGTCCTGCGCTCCCCGGACCGGAGCACGATCTCGCAGTCGAGCAGGATGTCCTTGACCTCGCGGCCATAGGCTCCGCCGTTCATCC
Source organism: Pseudomonadota bacterium (assembly GCA_023390415.1). Taxonomy (GTDB): domain Bacteria; phylum Pseudomonadota; class Alphaproteobacteria; order Sphingomonadales; family Sphingomonadaceae; genus Allosphingosinicella. Next base: position 3,839 of record JAEWCW010000132.1, read on the forward strand.
GGACGAAGCCGCCGACGGTGCCGGGGATCGAGCGGAGGAATTCGAGGCCGCCGATGCCGGAATCGCGCGCGGTCGAGGACACCAGGATCCCGCTCGCCCCGCCGCCGCACCTCAAGGTGGTCGCATCGAGGCGCTCGACGGTGGCGAAGGCCTTGCCGAGCCGGACAACGACGCCCGGAACGCCGCCGTCGCGGACGATCAGGTTGGAACCGAGGCCGAGGCCCATCACCGAAACGTCCGGCTCCAGGCCGGCAAGGAAATCGGAGAGATCGTCGACGTCCTTCGGCTCGAACAGCCATTGCGCCGCACCCCCCGCCTTGAACCAGACGAGCGGCTTCAGCGGCGCCTGCTCGGTGAGGCGACCGCGCACGGCGGGAAGCTCGGCGACCGCGCTCATTTCGCGAGCCTCGCCTTGCAGATGCCGTCTGCAAGCGCGGCGGCCCATTTGGTGATGTCCCCGGCGCCGAGGCAGATGACCATGTCGCCACGCGCGGCGATGTCGCGAAGGTTGGCGCAGAGGTCCTGGAGGTCGGAGACCGTCTTCACCCCGCGGTGCCCGCGCTGCTTCAGCCCTTCGGCGAGCGCTTCGGAATCGACGCCCTCGATCGGCTCCTCGCCGGCCGGATAGACCGGCGCGACATAGACGATGTCGGCGTCGTTGAAGGCGCCCTGGAACTCCTCCATCAGGTCGCGCAGGCGGGTGTAGCGGTGCGGCTGTACGACCGCGATCACCCGGCCCTCGGCGCCCTCGCGCGCGGCGGCGAGCACCGCCTTGATCTCGGTCGGATGGTGTCCGTAATCGTCGATGATCGTCGCGCCCTCGACCTCGCCGACCCGGGTGAAGCGCCGCTTGACCCCATCGAACTTGTCGAAGCCGCGGGCGATCGTCTCGTCCGCGATTCCGAGCTCGGCGGCGACCCCGATCGCCGCAAGGGCATTCTGGACATTGTGGCGGCCGGGCATCGGAAGCTCGATGTCGGCGATCGTCCGGATCTCGCCCGAACGGTCGCGGAGCGCGACGTCGAAGCGGTTGCCGCCGCGGAACGGCCGGACGTTGTCGGCGCGCACGTCGGCATGAGCGGCGAAGCCGTAGGTCACAATCCGCCGGTCGCGGAGCCGCGGGATGATCGCCTGCACCTCGGGATGATCGACGCAGAGCAGGGCCGCGCCGTAAAAGGGCACGTTCTCGACGAACTCGACATAGGCGTCCTTCGCCTTCTCGAACGAGCCGTAATGGTCGAGATGCTCGGGATCGATGTTGGTGACCACCGCGATCGTCCCGTCGAGGCGAAGGAAGCTGCCGTCGCTCTCGTCGGCCTCGACCACCATCCAGTCCGAGCTTCCGAGCCGGGCGTTGGAGCCGTAGGCGTTGATGATCCCGCCGTTGATCACGGTCGGGTCGATGCCGCCCGCATCGAGCATCGCCGC
>JAEWCW010000146.1 GCA_023390415.1 Pseudomonadota bacterium
ATCGGCCTGATGAAGGCGGTCGATAAGTTCGAGTATCGTCGCGGCTACAAATTCTCGACCTATGCGACCTGGTGGATCCGGCAGGCGATCACCCGCTCGATCGCCGACCAGGCGCGGACCATCCGCATTCCCGTCCACATGATCGAGACGATCAACAAGCTCGTCCGCACCAGCCGCCAGATCCTCCACGAAATCGGCCGCGAGCCGACCCCGGAAGAGCTCGCCGAGCGCCTCTCCATGCCCCTGGAGAAGGTCCGCAAGGTGATGAAGATCGCCAAGGAGCCGATCAGCCTCGAGACCCCGATCGGCGACGAGGAGGACAGCCACCTCGGCGACTTCATCGAGGACAAGAATGCGGTGATCCCGGTCGACGCCGCGATCCAGGCGAACCTCAAAGAGACGGTGACCCGGGTGCTGGCGAGCCTGACGCCGCGCGAGGAGCGAGTCCTCCGCATGCGCTTCGGAATCGGCATGAACACCGATCACACGCTGGAGGAAGTCGGGCAGCAGTTCTCGGTGACCCGCGAGCGCATCCGCCAGATCGAGGCGAAGGCGCTGAGGAAGCTGAAGCATCCGTCGCGCTCAAGGAAGATGCGGAGTTTCTTGGACCAATAGCCGAGCGGCCAAGCGCAGCGCCGCCGGCTGCAAAGCAGCCGCCGAAGCAGCGCGAAGAGACCGCGAGAGCCGGCCGGCGGGGCGCGAGGCCTAAGCCGAGCGAACCCGTCCGACGTCACGGGGCCGCCCCCGTGACGGCTGCACAGGCTGTCGGGGTTTCACGCGAAGAACGCGAAGGACCGCGAAGAAATAGCGGCCAGGAAGGGTTTCGCGCAGACACGCAGAGACGCGGAGGGCACCGCTAGAGATTTGGGTCGAAGCGCGCTTCTGTGCTGCGGCCAAATCGCTTCAATTTGGCGAACCAATCCTCATGGAGTTTCCACAACAACGGATCAGCCCATGGGCTTCCCGGCGGGCCCAGTTCTCGGTCGTGCACGCACCGCGTCAACTCATTCGCCATGTGCACATCATTGCCGATGAGAGTGAAGCCGAGTTTCGGTTCGAGAATTGGGCAGGAAAAATCAATAAGACCATCCCCGACCCAGTTGACGACATGCGGCCACGGCAGAAGGCGCCCGCCTTTGTCGAGCCACTGGATGCCGATTTGGGCTCGCCAACCCCGGGTCACCTCAAGGTGCATCGCCGTCAGCTGGCATTGAGTATGCGTTGGCACGTGGCCATCGCTGAACGGATACGGTTCCACCTGAGGTCGTACAGTGGGTCTATTCCACAGGACGTCATTCAGATATCGATAATGGTTTTCTTCAATCACTATCGGCTCTTTGTCTCACCATTGGGGCCTGGCCTCAATCGATAACAGAATCACAACGATTCGCGATATGGAGTGGAATACAGCCTAGGCCACACAAAAATCGAAAGAGTTACGTTTCCACCCATTCGATACGGTCTTCGTGGGTCAACTTTCCGCTGCGGACCAGGCCGTCTCTCCAGTGAGCCAAATTTGCAATGGGGAAGCCTCGATCAGTGCTTTTATTATGAGGTCGCTGGATCGGAACTTGGTAAGCATACCGCGTGCAAAAGATGTCGCCACCGAGCGAACGGTACTGGCACATTCCAAAAACCACACCTCCGCCGTTTTCGATCAGATCGGCGTCTCCGGGCGAGATACCGTAAAAACCACCGCCCAGCTTCAGTGAGACCCCTGGTTGCACGAATCCCGCGTTCGCGACGCGGAACCAGTCCTGTAAATCATCCGGAACGTGCAATTGGCCATCGACAAACTTGGCGATATAAAAGCTCATCCATGCGGAGATAATCCAGCATGGTTGCGTTCCGAAGTTTTTGAACGAGAACGTAGGTCTAATATGGTGATTCAAATTATGTTGCGGCCCATCCCACGGGCTCTCGAATGGCGGCCCCTCAAAAAAGGCCTCCTCAATATCGAACATCATTAGAGGCCGCGAGCTGCTTCGTGCGATCTTGTTTGCATCGATCATTGCCTGAGTGGCAGAAGTCGTATCTTCGACAGCCTTCCACGTTGCATCTAGCGTGTTTTTGATAAACCAGACACCGATGGCAGTAACTATGAGAGTAAAGGCCGAAACGGCTGCTCCGGTCCATGTCGCTAAGGCTGAGCTCTGCTGTGCTCGCAGTTCTGCACCGGTAAGAGACGACCCACTGTTCCCCGCAGCGTGTTGTATTCCGATTTGATATGCTAAAACGCCTACGATTACGCATGATAGGATCAGCGCCGCGACAACACCAAAGCCGCCCAGAATATCAGGCTTATTGCTCCTTTGATTAGCAGATGTCGCTATTGACTTCATGGACCCCAGGCTTTCTCCACAGCCGCCTGATGTCGTCGGACCTCGGTGGCGTCGGCTCAGGCTACCGTCGACCCCGGCGTTTAAGCTTCCGCCTACTCAATACCGACAGCAAAATCACGTTGGTATTGTTCCACAGCCCGCACAAAGTCCCTGCGTGGTGCCCAGTGCGATCTTCGAAAACTGTCGTGCACCCCAACGGCCTCCAGGGGCTCTCGAAGAAACATATCGCGCTCATAGGGGAAGTAGAGTGTGAAGCTCTCAGCTATACCCAGCTTCTTCGGCAATCCGGCGCAGAACGGGCCCGTCGGCCGGTCCGGGTCGTGCAGGTCGTGAATTGGATTCAACATGCCGAGGGGAACTCGACGCCTGTACCAGGGCTTCACCGGCCGAGCGACGGCGCACTCTATGATCACCTCGCCTGGTCCGAAATTGGTCACGTTTAGGGTCAAGTAGCGCTGCTTAGGTCGACTATGCACCACCCGCATCAGCATAAAGCTCACCGCCACACGGGGTTTAGGAAAAATGAATTTTGACGAGACATTCCAGACAAAGCTGGCGATCGCGATCAGCAGCGAAATGAGGCTAATGATTAGAGCCCAATCTGACGTTGTCATCCGTCCAACCTAACCGGGAACAAACCTACCGCATACCCGGTCCAGTTGGTCCACGCTCCCCCCTCACCGCCTCCGCCTCAACTCCCGCTTCCAGTCCAATTCCCCCGGCATCGCCAGGCTCACGTCCAGCGGCGGCGCGTCCTCGGTCAGCTCGAACCGCGCGCCGCGGATCTTCACGCCGTGGCGGCGCCAGCAATGGAGGCAGACGCTGCGGCGCCGCACGTCCTCGAAGCGATCCTTCGAGGCATTGCGGTGGAACAGCCACCACAGGGGGGCGGCGTGGCGTCTGTTCGGGTGGCGACCATCCGCATGAGCCCATGTCCAAATGGCGCCTCGCGCTGATGCAGGTGAGTGCGGGCGGGGCCTGGGTGGGTTAAGGTTGCCCGGCTCGACACCGGGGGTTCGGGATGGCGGAGACCCAAGCCGAATATTATCGCAGGCGCGCTGCGCAGGAGCTCGACCTTGCCCGGCAGGCGGCGCACCCGCTCGCGGCGCGCGCCCATCTCGAGATGGCCGGCCATTATCTCGACCGCACCGAAGCGGCGCCGCCGGCGGCCCAAGGCAAGCCCGCGACCTGACGAAGGATTGGCGCCTATTGCCAATCCTTGGGAAGCCTTGAGGCCAGCTGCTCGGGCGGCCTTCCCCGATCTTCTTCCGGAATCCGCGGAAATCAGCGCTTTCCCGCGTCTGGCACGGCTCGTGCTGAGGCTCCTTCGTCACGGCGGCCCTCAACGGGTCCCGCGCCAGGGAGACAGACATGCAGACCGAACGTGCCAACCTTCTGACCCGCGACGACACCTTCTTCGGCGTCTGCCAGGGCCTGGGCGAGGATCTCGGGATCCCGCCGAGCCTGCTGCGCATCGCCTTCGCGCTCGGCCTGTTCTGGAACCCGATCGCGATGGCCGGCCTCTATGCGGGCCTGGGCGTCGTCGTCCTCGCCGCGCGCCTCATCGTCCGCGAGCCGCGGATCGTTGAGCCGGCGCCGACGGTCGAACCGCAGGCCGCCGCAACGCCTGCCGAACAGTCACAGCCGGACGCCATCCCCCTCGCCGCCTGAACCCGGCGCGGCGTCCGAGTCCTGCGCCCCCCGCCGGCCCACGCGGGGGGCGCATTTCTTTCGATACCGTACAAACAACATTTCCGCCCGATTACCGGGCCGTAAACCTCGCTTTTACGGCCTCGCCGCTAGAGCGGGCCGAGCGCCGGCAGACCCCGGTCGCCGGGAGGTCTTGAGATGGTTGCAGCTTCGGCGGGATTTGCGGGCAAGGCGCCGACGGGCGCGCTTCTCGAGGCCCGGCTCGCCGCCCATGGCAGCGCCGCCCAGCCCTATTTCGCGAGCGCCGAGCTGCTTCGCGGCGAGCATTCCCCGCGCAACCTCGCCGACGCCGTCTATTTCCTCTGCGCGCTCCACGGCCTCCATCCCGGCGTGATCGACCATGCGGCGAAGCGCACCCAGGAGCCGGAGGCGCGCGCCTGGCTCGAGCGCAGCGCGGCAGCCTTCGCCACCGAGCGGCGGTTCCTTGCAGCGCTCGCCGTGGCGGTCGGGCCGGTCCCGGGAACGCCCGGCGGCGGCGCAAGCGAGGCTGCGGTCGCGGCCCAGCGCAGCGCCCTCGCCACCCTCGCCCTATCGGAGCGCCGCGGCTGTGCCCTCGGCGCCGCGATCGGCCTCGTTGCCGATTGGCGCGCTATCCGAAGCGTGCTCGACATCGCAGCCCGCCGACTCGCGATCGAGCCGCCGCCGCTGGCGCTCGACGGCCGCGAGGAGATCGTCGCGCTCAGCGAGGGCTTCGCCGACGGAATCGCCTACGAGCGCGCCATGCTGTTCGGCGCCGAGCAATTGTTGGTCCAGCATCACGGTCTGTGGGCCCTTCTCGAAGCCCGCGAACAGGCCCGCCGCGGCGCCTGATCCTCAGTCCTGCGGAGTCGCCGCCGCCGGCGGCAGCCGCGGCGGCTGGCTGGTATGTTCGTGGCGGATGCGCCAGGCGCCGTCCTGGCGCTGCCAGATCGAGCTGTAGCGCTCGTCGATCGGAGCACTATTGTCGCCCATCGTGACGCGGCCGCGGAAACGGCCGGTGACCAGGGCATGGTCGCCGAGCCAGCGAATCGCGACCTCCTCGCTGCCCGGCGATTCGATCCGCACTCCGCCGGCGCCCTGTTGCGCAAGGGTCGCGGCGCGGTCGCGAACCTGCCCTTGCGAATCGATGTAGACGTAATCGGGGGCGAGCAGAGTCTCGAGCGCGGCGCGGTCGCCGGCGACGATCGCCCGGTCGTAGCGCGCATTGGCCTCGCGAAGGCTCTGCTCCACTTCCGGCGAGCCGGGGCCGTTCGAAGGACTACAGGCGGCGAGCGCGAGCGCGGCCGCGAAAATCAGGCGCCTCATTCGCCCATGTACCGGAGAGCTGCGCCGGCGCCGCGGCGAATGACGAGGTTCCTGATCTCGGTCATGTCCTCCATCGCGAAGCGCACCCCTTCCCTGCCAAGCCCCGAATCCTTCACGCCGCCATAGGGCATGTTGTCGACCCGGTAGCTGGGCACGTCGTTGACCACCACCCCGCCGACATCGAGCTCGTCCCAGGCATCGAACATCTTGAACAGGTCGCGGGTGAAGACGCCCGCCTGGAGGCCGAACTTGGAATCGTTGACGATCCCCAAGGCCTCGCGGAAGGTCTCGAAGCGGACCAGGAAGGCGACCGGGCCGAACGCCTCCTCCACGTTGAGCTTGGTGTCGCGGGCGACGCCTTCGAGCAAGGTCGCCTCGAGCATCGCGCCCTCTCGACCGCCGCCGCAGAGCAGGGTCGCCCCCTTCTCCTTCGCCTCGTCGATCCAGCGCTCCAGCCGCTCGGCCTCCTTGACGTCGATCATCGGCCCGATGAACGTCTCCTCGTCGTGCGGATCGCCGGCCTTCAGGCCGCGGGTGCGGGCGACGAGCTTGTCGCGGAACGCGTCATAGATTTCAGCGTGGACGATGATGCGCTGGACGCCGATGCAGGACTGGCCGGACTGGTAGAAGGCGC
>JAEWCW010000050.1 GCA_023390415.1 Pseudomonadota bacterium
GCGCCAGGCCGCCCGCCGGCTCGACCGCATCGCCGGCGAGCATGCGCTTCTCGGCGACGCGCTGGCCGCGCTCGACCGCGCCCTGGTCGAGGCGGGGGAGGCCGAGGAGCGCCTGGAGCGCGCCCGCGAAGCGCTCGACGCCGATCCCGCGCGCCTCGAGGAGGTCGAGACCCGATTGTTCGAGATCCGGGCGATGGCCCGCAAGCACCGGGTCGAGGCCGATGCGCTCGCCGATCACCGCGCCGAGCTCGAGGCGCGGCTCGAGGCGATCGAGGCGGGTGGCGATCGCATCGCCGCGCTCGAGCAGCGCCTTTCGGTCGCCCGCGCCGCCTACGATGCCGCCGCCGACCTGCTCTCCGAGCAGCGCCGCGCCGCAGCCGCCCGGCTCGATTCCGCCGTCGCCGCCGAGCTCGCGCCGCTCAAGCTGGACTCCGCCCGCTTCCGAACCGCGATCGCGCCGGCCGAGCCCTCAGCCGCCGGCCGCGACCGGATCGAGTTCGAGGTCTCGACCAATCCCGGCGCGCCGTTCGGCCCGCTCACCCGGATCGCCAGCGGCGGCGAGCTCTCGCGCTTCGTCCTCGCCCTCAAGGTCGCTCTCGCCGAGCAGGGCGGCGCGACGACCCTCATCTTCGACGAGATCGACCGCGGCGTCGGCGGCGCCGTTGCAAGCGCGATCGGCGAGCGGCTCCACCGCCTCGCCGGCGAGAGCCAGGTGCTGGTCGTCACCCACAGCCCGCAGGTCGCCGCCCGCGGCCGCCGGCACCTTCTCATCGAGAAGAGCCACGACGGCCTCGTCACCCGCACCAGCGTCCACGCCCTGGACGAATCCCGCCGCCGCGAGGAGATCGCCCGAATGCTCTCCGGCGCCGAGGTGACCGAGGAGGCCCGGGCGCAGGCGACGCGGCTTCTGGAGGCGGCGTGATGACTGCCGGTCATGCCATGCCGCGGCCGGTCACTTGCCTGGAAAGGAAGCTGCCATGATGCTTCTGATCGCCACCATCGTCCTCGCCGACCCGGCACCGGCCGCTTTCCCGGAGCAAACACCAGGGATGATCGCCGCCTGCCTCGCTAGTGCGATCGAGGAAGGAGAGGTCAGCGACACGGACGACAGCCACAAGTATATGTGCACCGGCGAGGCTGCCGAGCGATTCTGGGCCTTTCTGGAGGCGGCGGATATCGAAGCCTATGAGCAGGATGCCGGCGAGGAAGGCTACTGGCTTAGCCGGGAGTTCCCGCTGGGCGGATGCTTCCGGCGAACCCGCATGGCGGACGGCTCTGCGGCGACCACGGGCCTTTCCTGCACGGTCTGGATTCCGCGGCCGGTCCGATGACTGACGAGTTCATGCGATCCGGCGCCGGGCTGATCGCCGCGCAGCGCATATCCTCCCCATCTGGGAATGAGGATGGGCGATGACCGAGCGGCCGATCGAGACGCTGCACGGCGACGTGCGGCTGGAGGCGATGCTGGTGGGTGCCGGCGCTGGGCCCCGCCCCACCGTCCTGATCTTCCCGACCATCATGGGGCGGAGCGATCTCGAAATGGGCTTCGCGCACCGCCTTGTCGCGGAAGGCTACACCGCCGTCGTCGCCGACCTCTACGGCGAGCGCGGCCTGCCCCGCGAGCAATGCCGCGGTCTGATGAACGCGCTTCTCGCCGACCGCGCCCTCCTTCGCGAAAGGCTCCTGGGCGTCCTGGAGACGGTCCGCGCCCAGCCGGAGGTCGGCCCGGTCGCCGCGATCGGCTTCTGCTTCGGTGGCCTCTGCGCGCTGGATATCGCCCGGCGCGGCGCGGACGTCGCCGGAGTCGCCAGCTTCCACGGCCTGCTCGCGCCCTCCGGCCTCCCGCCCGCGCCGATCTCCGCCAAGGTCATCGTCTTCCACGGCTGGGACGACCCGCTGGCGCCGCCGGCCCATGTCGAGGCGCTGGCCGCCGAGCTCACGCAAGCCGGCGCCGACTGGCAGCTCCACGCCTATGGCAACGTCATGCACGGCTTCACCAATCCGAACGCCGCCGACCCGGCCTCCGGAATCCAATATGACGAGACCGCCGCCCGCCGCTCCTGGGCGTCTCTCGGCGACTTTCTGAAAGAGTGTTTCGCATCCTGAAGCCCTCTCCCGCGTGCGGGAGAGGGTTGGGTGAGGGTCTTCTTCTTGATATCGGCGAGCGCATGGGCCTCGTCCGCCGCACCATCAGCAAGCACGCCGCCGGCCTTCGGCGCAATGCCACCGACGCCGAGCAGGCACTGTGGCTCCACCTCCGTAACCGGAGGCTGGGCGGCCACAAATTTCGCCGGCAATGGACGCTCGGTCCATACATCGCGGATTTCTGTTGCCTCGAGAGAGGTCTCATCGTCGAGGTCGATGGCGGGCAGCATAGTCCGGAACGGGACGGACGCCGGACCGCCGCCCTTGAGGCGCAGGGCTTTGTGGTCATGCGCTTTTGGAACAACGACGTGCTTGGTAACCTGGATGGAGTGCTGGAGGTCATCCTCGAAGCGCTCGGCGGGCCGCTTCCGCAAGAAGACCCTCACCCCGGCCCTCTCCCGCAAGCGGGAGAGGGTGAATGACCGAGATCGAGGCGGCGGCGGAGCTGGAGCGGCTGGCGCGGGAGATCGCGCGGCACAACCGGCTCTATCACACCGACGACGCGCCGGAGATTTCCGACGCTGATTATGACGCGCTGGTTCGGCGCAATGCCGAGCTCGAGGCGCTCTTCCCGCACCTGGTGCGCGAGGATTCGCCGTCGCGCCAGGTCGGCGCTGCGCCGGCGGCCCATCTCGCCAAGGTGCGCCACGCGCTGCCGATGCTCAGTCTCGACAACGCTTTCTCCGACGAGGAGGTGGAGGATTTCGTCGGCCGGGTGCGGCGCTATCTGAAGCTCGCCGACGATGCCGAGGTCGCGCTCACTGCCGAGCCGAAGATCGACGGCCTGTCCTGCTCGCTGCGCTACGAGAATGGCCGGCTGGTGCTTGCCGCGACCCGCGGGGACGGCACGACCGGCGAGGACGTCACCCCCAACGTCAGGACGATTGCCGACATCCCGCAGTCGGTCGCGGGCGCGCCCGCCGTTTTCGAGGTGCGGGGCGAGGTCTATATGTCCAAGGCCGACTTCGCCGCTTTGAACGCGCGGCTTCGCGAGGAGGCGGAGGACCCGGCCAAGGCGCGCCAGTTCGCCAATCCGCGCAACGCCGCCGCCGGCTCGCTCCGCCAGAAGGACCCGGCGGTCACCGCGTCGCGGCCCCTGCGCTTTTACGCCCATGGCTGGGGCGAGGCCTCGTCGCTCCCCGCCGATACCCAGCTCGGCATGATGCAGGCCATCGCGGGCTGGGGGATCCCCATCGCCGACGACCTCCTGCGCTGCACCGATGTGACCGCGTTGCTCGCCCATTACCGCGCGATCGAGGCGAAGCGCGCCGATCTGCCGTTTGAGATCGACGGGGTCGTCTACAAGGTCGACCGGCTCGACTGGCAGCAGAGGCTCGGCCAGGTGGCGCGCGCGCCGCGCTGGGCGCTCGCCCACAAATTCCCGGCCGAGAAGGCCGAGACCCTGCTGGAGGCAATCGACATCCAGGTCGGCCGCACCGGCAAGCTGACCCCGGTCGCGCGGCTGAAGCCGGTGGGGGTCGGCGGAGTCACCGTCACCAACGCGACGCTTCACAACAAGGACGAGATCGCCCGGCTCGGCGTCTGGCCCGGGGACCGGGTCCTCATCCAGCGCGCGGGCGACGTCATCCCGCAGGTGCTGGAGAATCTGACGCCGGTCGAAGGGCGCGGCCCTTGGCCGTTCCCAGAGACCTGCCCCGAATGCGGCTCTGAAGCGGTCCAGGAGGAGGGCGAGGTCGACGTCCGCTGCACCGGCGGCCTGATCTGCCCCGCCCAGCGCGTCGAGCGCCTGCGCCACTTCGTCTCGCGCCACGCGCTCGACATCGAGGGGCTCGGGATCGTCCATATCGAGAGCTTCTTCCGCGACGGCCTGCTCCAGTCGCCCGCCGACATCTTCCGGCTGACCCGGGAGACCTTGCTCGGTCGGGAGCGCTGGGCCGAGATCAGCGCCGCCAATCTGATCGCCGCGATCGACGCCAAGCGAACGCCGCCGCTCGACCGCTTCCTGTTCGCGCTCGGAATCCGCCATGTCGGCGAGGTCACCGCGCGCGACCTCGCCCGCCGCTACCGGAGCTGGGACGGGTTCAAGGCGATGATCGACCGCGCCGTCGTCGCGCGCGCCGAGCAGGTCCAGGCGATCGGTGAGACAGACGAGAAGTTCAGGAAGCGCCGCAACGACGCGGCGGCGGCGGTGATCGAATGCCCGGGGATCGGCGGCGAGGTGGCCGGCGCGCTCTGCGACTTCTTCGAGGAGCCGCACAACCAGGAGGTGCTCGCCGACCTGTTCGATGCGGGAGTCGCCCCGTCCGACGTGGTCTGGGAGACCAAGGCCTCGCCGGTCTCGGGCAAGACCCTGGTCTTCACCGGAGCGCTCGAGGCTTTGTCGCGCGACGAGGCCAAGGCCCAGGCCGAGCGGCTCGGCGCCAAGGTGTCGGGCTCGGTCTCCGCCAAGACCGACCTGCTGATCGCCGGCCCCGGCGCCGGCTCCAAGCTCAAGAAGGCGAAGGATCTCGGGATCGAGACGATCGACGAGCAGGCCTGGCTGAAGCTGGTTGCCGACGCCGAGGGGTGATCGCCGCGGCGCGATCTGCTATCTTGGCGTCACTAGGGAGGTACCAGATGCGTATGCGCCCGATCGTTCTTGCCGCCTGTCTGTCCGCCGGCACCGCCTTTGCGGCGCCGCCCGCCGCTCAGCCGACCCAGCCGGCGCAGCCGGCGGCGCAATCGCAGGCCGAGACCTGCATGCCGCTTCCGTCTCGCCGCTACGCGACCGTCCAAAATGCGGCGCCGCGCCGTCTCGGCGATCTGCCGCCGGGCAATCTGGAGCTGGCCGTGCTGCGCAGCGCGGGCAATTGCATGATCCCGGCGATCGTCCAGGAAGGCTTCGACGCCGGCGGGCGGCGGGAGCGGCGCTAGCCCCTCATTGCCAGCCGGTGGCGCGGCTCTTGCGCATTGCCAGGATCGTCCAGTCGCCGCGCTCGATCGCGAAGATCCCGGCAAAGCCCTGGCGGCGATAGGCGGCGGTCACGGCTTCGGCTTGCGTCGCGAGCAGCCCGGCGAGGACGATGCGGCCGCCGGGCGCGACCGCTTTGGCGAAGTCGGGCGCGAGATCGATCAGAGGGCCGGCGAGGATGTTGGCGATGAGGAGGTCGTAGGGCGCTCGGCCCTTCAGCCGCTGCTCCTCCATGCCGTCGGCGACGACCAGCTCGAGCTTGCCCGGTCCGGTGCCGATCGGCACGCCATTGATCGCCGCATTCTCCTCCGTCACCTCGATCGACACCGGATCGATGTCCGACGCGATCGCCTCCGCCTTGGGCCAGAGGCTCAGCGCCGCGAAGGCGAGGAGGCCGGTGCCGGTGCCGATATCGGCGAGGTTCGCGAAGGAGAGGCCGGTCTCCTTCAGCCGGTCGAGCGCTTCGAGGCAGCCGGCGGTGGTCTCGTGCTGGCCGGTGCCGAAGGCGCGGCCGGCGTCGATCTCGAAAGCCACCGAATCCGTCGGCACCGAATCCCGGTGCGCGGGCGTGTGGACGAAGAAGCGGCCGGCGCGGATCGGCTCCAGCCCCTGCTGGCTCATCGTCAGCCAATCCTCGTCGCCCAGCCGCTCGATTTCGGGCGCCGCAGCCGCTGCGCTCGGCGCCAGGCCGCGCAGGATCTCGATCTCCGCAGCGCCTGGCTCGGCCGGGAAATAGGCGTCGAGCCGCCACTCTTCGGGCTTGGTCTCGTCCGGCTCGCTCGTCATCAGCACCGGCGGCTCGTCGAGATGGGCGAAGGCGGTCACGTCCTCCTGAAGCGCCTCGGCCTCAGCCTTGGTGCAGGGGAGGCTGACCTTCCAGCTCTCAGCGGACAAAGCTGGCCCCATTGACGTCGATGACGCTTCCGGTGGCCGATGCGGGCGCGTCGGTCGCAAGCCAGCGCACGGTCTCCGCGACCTCTTCGGCGGCTGCCGGGCGGCCGAGCGGGATATCGGCGAGGAAGGCGGAGCCGCCCCGGCTGGCGATATACTCGTCGACCATGCCCGTGACGGTGAAGCCCGGCGCCACTCCATAAGCGTAGATGCCTTCGCCGGCATAAGCGCGGGCGATCGTCTTGGTCATCCCGATCATCCCCGCCTTGGAGGCGGCGTAATGCCAATGGTCCGGCGAATCGCCGCGATAGCCGGCGCGGCTGGCGACGTTGACGATGCGGCCGCCTTCGCCCCGCTCGCGGAAGTGGAGGACTGCTAGCCGGCAGAGCTCGGCGGCGGCCGTGAGGTTGACCCGCATCGTCCGCTCCCAGGCGGCGGTCCAGTCGTCCGCCGGCTCGCCGATCGGCGCGGCCTCGAAGATCCCGGCATTGTTGACCAGCACGTCGATCTGTCCGCCGAGCCGCTCCAGCGCCTCGGCCCACAGTTGCTCCGCGGCGCCGGGCGCGGCGAGGTCCGCGGCGATCTCGCCCTCGCCACCCCTCGACGAGTGGCCGACCACCTCATGGCCCTGGAGCGCATCGCGGATCGCGCGGCCGATGCCGCGGCTTGTGCCGGTAACGAGAATCTTTGCCATCGCGGCCGGTTAGCGCCGCGAGGCCCTGGTGGAAAGCCTAGCCGACGAAGCCCTGGGCGAAGCGGCCGGCGGTGGCCTTGAAGCGCGCCATCTGCTCGTCGACCTGGCCGAAATTCTTCTCCACCTCGTCGATCTCGCCGGCCACCGTCTCGGTGTCGGCGCGGATCGCGGCGATGGTCGAGGACATCGAATCGGCGGCGAGCGCGGTCTCGTCGACAGCCGCGGTGATCATCGTCACCGTCTGCGCCTGGACCTCCATCGCCTTGCGGATCCGGTCGGCCGAGGTCTGGACCTCCTCCACCGTGCGCTGGATCGAGCCGTTGGCGGCGACCGTCTGCTTGGTCGCCTGCTGGATGGCGGTGATCTTCGCGGTGATGTCGTCGGTCGCCCGCGCCGTCTGCGAGGCGAGGCTCTTCACCTCCTGGGCGACGACCGCGAAGCCGCGCCCGGCATCGCCCGCCCGCGCAGCCTCGATCGTCGCATTGAGCGCGAGCAAATTGGTCTGTCCGGCAATCTCGCGGATCAGGCCGAGGATCGATTCGATCGCGCCGACATGGCCGGACAAGGCCTGGCTGACCTGCACCGCCTCGCTCGCCTGCTCACCGGCGCGGACCGCGACGTCGGCTGCGACCTCGACCTCGTTGCGCGCATCCTCGATCGCCATGATCAGGCCTGCCGCCGTCTGCGCGGCCTCGCGCATCGCGACCGCGGACTGCTCGGCGGCTGCGGCGACCTCGCTCGTCTTGCCGAGCATGCCGCGCGCTGCGGCGCTGGCGTCGGCGGCCTGGCTGCGGAGGTGCTTGCTCTCGGCGGCAGCGCGCTCGACGACGCTCATCACCTCGCCGTTGAACTCGCCGGCGCGGCTGCGACGCCGCTCGCGCTCGCCGTCGGCGCGGAGCCGGTCGAAATGCGCCCCATAGACGTCGATCTCGAGCATCGAGGAACGGCAGCAGGCGTCGGCAAGGCGGATCAGCCGGTCGGGGTCGCTGGCCAGCTTACGCCCGACCACCCGGTAGCCGGCGGAGGCGGCCGCGGCGAGCGCCGCTGTGAGCGTGGTCAGCGAGACCCCGGCGGCCGCGGCTGCAGCGACATAGTCGCGCGCCATGTCGGCCCAGCGCTGCCCGCCAATATCCGAGAATTTGGCGCGGATATAGGGCGCGATCCGTGCCGCGAGCTCACCGAGCCGGGCCTCGTCGAGTTCGCCGGACACGTCCTGGGCGCGGAAATAGTGGCGCCAGAAGGCGTGGGCGAGCTCGTCGGCATCGGGGGCGAGAAGCGACCAGATCTCGCGGCAGTCCTCGGCGAGGCTCCCGTCCGCGTCGAACCGCGCGATGCGGTCCGCGATCACGACATCGCCGCTGTCCGCCCTGCTCGCCATCTTCACTTCGCTCCAGTCCGTGGGTTGCGAGGCCGGGTTAAGTGGCCGAGCGTTAAATTGCCGTTAGTCAGGCCCCCCGCGATCGCGTGCCGCGGCGCTTGCAACCGCTGCAGCCCCGACTAAAAGCACGGGCAGCCGCAACGGGGACCGTTTCATGCACCGCAATCCCAATCGACCACTGTCCCCCCACCTCACCATCTGGAAATGGGGGCCGCACATGGCTGTTTCGATCCTCCACCGCATCACCGGCGCGGGCCTCGCCATCGTCGGCGGCGCTGCGCTCGTCTGGTGGCTCACCGCCGCCGCAACCGGCCCCGAAGCCTATGCCGATTTCACCGGCTGGGCCACGCACTGGGCCGGAATCGTCGTCGGCGTGGGCCTCAGCTGGGCCTTCTTCCAGCACTCGCTCACGGGGCTGCGCCACTTCGTCCTCGATATCGGCGCTGGCTACGAGCTCAAGACCAACAAATTCTGGTCGTTGATGACGCTGCTCGGCGGCATCCTGCTGACCGCCGGCCTCTGGGCCTATCTCCTTCGGGGACTTTACCTATGACCAGCGAAGTGAACGCCGCCGCCCCAACCGTGACTGGCGCCACCACCGCGAGCGAGACTCCGCTCGCCCAGGTCCGCGGGCTCGGCTCCGCCCGCGAGGGCGCGCACCATTGGTGGGAGGAGCGCATGTCCGCGCTCGCCACCTTCCTGCTCTTCGTCTGGTTCGGCGTGTCGCTGCTCCGGCTCGGCAGCGTGGATTACGGCATGCTTCGCGAATGGCTCTCGTCGCCGCTCGCAGCGGTGCCGATGATCCTGCTCGTGGTCGCGACCTTCTGGCACATCCGTCAGGGCCTGCAGGTGATCGTCGACGATTATGTCCACGATTCTGGCAGCCGGATGCTGTGGACCGTCCTGATCCTCTTCTCATCGGTCCTCGCCGCCGCCTTCTCGCTATTCGCGATCCTGAAGATCGCGCTCGGCGGCACTGCCTGACCCGGCGTTGCGGGCGGGGAGCACGGATCCTAGAGCGGCGCTCGTGCCGCTCGATTCGATCACAGACCGCCTCGCCCGCCTGATCGCCGCCACCGGGCCGATCCCGGTCTCGACCTTCATGGCCGAGGCCAATGCCCATTATTACGCGACACGCGACCCGCTTGGCGCAGGCGGCGATTTCACGACCGCGCCCGAGATCAGCCAGATGTTCGGCGAGCTGATCGGGCTCTGGCTCGCCGATCTCTGGCTTCGCGCGGGCGCGCCCGAAGGCGCTCTCTATGTCGAGCTCGGCCCCGGCCGCGGCACCCTCGCTGCAGACGCGCTCCGGACAATGGCCAAGGCGGGCCTGACGCCAGAGGAGCATTTCGTCGAGACCAGCCCCGTCCTCCGCGCCGCGCAGGCCGAGCGGGTGCCGGGCGCGGCCTGGCACGACGATCTCGAAAGCCTGCCTACCGATCGGCCGCTCCTGGTGGTCGCCAACGAATTCTTCGACGCGCTCCCGATCCGCCAGCTGATCGCGACCCGGCGCGGCTGGCACGAGCGGCTGGTCACCCATGGCGAGGCCGGCTTCGTGCCCGTCCCCGGCCCGCTGATCCCGGCGCCGCTCGCGCCGGCCGAGACCGGGACGATCGTCGAGACCTCGCCCGCCTCGCTCAACGTCGCCCGCGCTTTGTCCCGCCGCCTCGCCGAACAAGGCGGCGCTGCCCTGATCGTCGATTACGGCCACGCCCGGAGCGGCGCCGGCGAGACCCTGCAGGCGGTCGCCGCCCACGCCTACGCCGACCCATGGCAGGAGCCCGGAAGCCGCGACCTCACCGCCCATGTCGATTTCGAGGCGCTGGCCAAGGCCGCGGCGGGCGAGGGCGTCCGGGTCTTCGGCCCCGTCGGCCAGGGCGCCTTCCTCGAAGCGCTCGGAATCCGCCAGCGGGCGGCCGCTTTGTCTGGGGCCGCGCCGGAGCGCGCCGAGGAGATCGAGGCGGCGCGGCATCGCCTCGTGGCGCCGGACCAGATGGGCAGCCTGTTCAAGGCGATGGCCCTGACCGCGCCCGCCTGGCCGGCGCCGGAGGGCTTTGCATGATCGTCTATCGCGATGCCGTCCCCGAAGATGCCGAGACCCTCGCAGCGCTCGGCCGCGCCACCTTCACCGAGACGTTCGGCCACCTCTACACGCCCGAGAATCTCGCCGCCTTCCTCGAAAATCACAGCCCGGAGGGCTGGCGCGCCGAGCTTTCCCACCCGGCCTTCGCGGTCCGGCTCGCCGAGGAGGGCGGCCGCGCTATCGGCTATGCCAAGGTCGGCCCGCCATCGCTTCCGTTCGAGGTGACCGATCCCACGGTGGAGCTTCGCCAATTCTACCTGCTGAAGCCATGGCATGGGCAGGGCGCCGCGCAGGAGATGATGGCCTGGGTGCTCGCCGAGGCCCGCCGCCGCGGCGCCGGGCAGCTCTATCTCAGCGTCTTCACCGACAATCACCGCGCCCGCCGCTTCTACGAACGCTATGGCTTCGAGGCCGTCGGCACCTATCATTTCATGGTCGGCACCCACGCCGACGACGACATCATCATGCGGCTGGAGCTCGGCGAATGAGCATCGACATCTTCACCGCGAAGGCGCTCGCCGGCCTCCGCCACGGCTTCCTCGGCCGCCGCGGCGGGGTCTCCGAAGGCGTGTGCGCCGGCCTCAACGTCGGCTGGGGATCGGACGACGACCGGGAGGCGATCGCCGAGAATCGCCGCCGTGCCGTCGCGGCGGTCGCGCCGGGCGCGAGCCTGGTCACCGTCCACCAGGTCCACTCCCCCGATGCAATCGTCGCCCCCGCGCCCTGGCCGGACGACGGGCGCCCCAAGGCCGACGCCATCGTCACCGACCGCCCCGGCCTCGCGCTCGGAATCCTCACCGCCGACTGCGCGCCGGTGCTTCTCGCCGACGCCCAGGCAGGCGTGATCGGCGCCGCCCATGCCGGCTGGAAAGGCGCCTTCGCGGGCGTCGTCGAATCCACCGTCGCAGCGATGGAGCGGCTAGGCGCCCGCCGCGAGCGGATCGGCGCGGCCGTCGGCCCGTGCATCGCGCGGCGGAGCTACGAGGTGGACGAGGCATTCCTCCGCCGGTTCGCAGACGCCGATCCGGAGAACGAGCGCTTCTTCGCCCCGGGCCGCGACGGCCACCACCAATTCGATCTCGAAGGCTTCGTCCTCTCCCGCCTCGCCGAGGCCGGCCTCGCGCGCGTCGAGGCGCTCGGCCAGGACACCTATTCGCAGCCCGAGACCTTCTTCAGCTACCGCCGCGCCACCCACCGCGCCGAGCCCGACTACGGCCGCCAGATCGCGCTGATCGCACTTCCCGAATAGCCGGGCCTCTGCCATCAAACCAAAAGGGGAGGGGCAGATGATGGCTGGACGTTGGGGCCTGTGGGGCGGGCTCGCCTTGTTCGCGGCGATGCTGCTTCTGCCGGCGCCGGCGGGGATGCCTGTCGCCGCTTGGCACACGTCGGCGATCGTGGCGCTGATGGCGGTGTGGTGGATGACAGAGGCGCTGCCGCTCACCGCGACCGCCTTGGTGCCCTTCCTGGCTTTCCCTTTGTTCGGGATCATGACCGCCAACGAATCGGCGGCTTCCTATTATTCGCCGATCCTGTTCCTCGTTCTCGGCGGCGCGATCATCGCTTTGGCGATCGAGCGCACCGGCCTCCACCGCCGCCTCGCGCTGGCCATCGTGAGGCGCGGCGGATCGAGCCCTGCGGCGATGCTGCTCGCCTTCATGACGGCAACGGCGATCCTCTCGACCATCGTCTCCAACACGGCGACGACCCTGATCATGATGCCGATCGCCCTCGCCGTTCTCGCTGCTGCAAAGGTCGGGCGCGGCCATACCGAGGGCTTTGCCGGAGCGCTCGCCATGGGCATCGCCTTCGCAGCGACGATCGGCGGCTTCGGGACTTTGGTCGGCTCGCCGACCAACGCCATCGCCGCCGGAATCGTCGAGCGCGCGACCGGCTTCCGCATCGATTTCCTGACCTGGGCGACCTACGGCATTCCGCTCGTCCTCGTCGCGGTCCCGCTCTGCTGGTTGGTGCTGCTCAAGGTCCAGCGGGTGAAGCCCACCGATTTCGATCCGGCAGACGCGGTCGCCGGGATCGGCGAGATCGGTGCCTGGACAATTGCCGAGAAGAGGCTCGTGCCGCTTCTCGCCGCAGTGGTCGCGGCCTGGATTTCGCTTCCCCTCATCTCTTCCGTCCTCCCCGGGGATGCAGTCACCGACGGCACGATCGCCGTATTCGCCGCGCTCCTGCTGTTCGTGATCCCGGACGGGACCGGCCGGCCCATCCTGAACTGGGACGAGGCCAACCGCGCGCCCTGGGGCGTGATCATGATGTTCGGCGGCGGCCTCGCCCTGGCCGCGGGCATCGGCCAATCCGGGCTTGCCGAATGGTTGGGCACCGCGCTCGAGCCGCTGCGTGAGATCCATCCGCTCGTCGTCGCTCTTGCTCTCGTCGCGCTCGTCGTCGTGATCACGGAGTTTGCGTCCAACGTCGCGACCGCGAGCGGGATCATTCCCGTCGTGGCCGGGATGATCGCTGCGACGGGCATCGATCCGATCCTGCTCGCGCTTCCCGCTGCCTTCGCCGCCAGCTGGGGATTCATGCTGCCCTCGGGCACCGGCCCCAACGCCATCGCCTGGTCGACCGGCCATATCGCGCTCCCGCGCATGCTGAAGGCGGGGCTGATCCTGGACGTCGCGGGCGTGCCACTGATGGTCGGAATCGTCTGGATCATCGCGGGCGTGATCGGCTAGGGAGCCCGCGGGCAACCGACCTCACCCCCCGGGGCCGCGCAGTCGCGCAGCCGGTGAGCCTGGCCTAAGCCGGCTCGGTCTCCACGCAGCGATGCGAATCGAGGAGGCATGTACATGCAAGACGAAGACGACATCACCGGCGCGACCCCGCGCCGCCGGCCGAAGACCGGCGTGCTCGAAATCGGCGGCCGCCGCCTGAAGCCCTCGACCCTGATGATGGGTCACGGCTTCGACCCCGCCCTTTCGGAAGGCTCGCTGAAGCCGCCGATCTTCCTCACCTCCACCTTCGTCTTCGAGAATGCGGCCGCCGGCAAGCGGCACTTCGAGGGCGTGACCGGCAAGCGTCCGGGCGGTGCCGAGGGCCTGGTCTATTCGCGCTTCAACGGCCCCAATCAGGAGATCCTCGAGGACCGGCTCGGCCTCTGGGAGGATGCCGAGGACGCCCTGACCTTCTCGTCGGGCATGTCGGCCATCTCGACCTTGCTTCTCGCCTTCGTCCAGCCTGGCGACGTCGTCGTCCATTCGGGCCCGCTCTATGCGGCGACCGAGACCCTGATCGCCCGCATCCTCGGCCGCTTCGGGGTCTCCTGGCTCGATTTCCCGGCAGGCGCGACCCGCGAGGAGATCGAGGCGGTTCTGGAGCAGGCTAAGGCCAAGGGCCGGGTCCCGCTCATCTATCTCGAAAGCCCTGCCAACCCGACCAACGTCCTGGTCGACGTCGAGGCGGTCGCGGCCGCGCGCGACGCCATGTTCGACGAGGGCGAGCGGCCGCCGATCGCGATCGACAACACCTTCCTCGGCCCGCTCTGGGCACAGCCGCTCCGCCAGGGCGCGGACCTCTCGGTCTACTCGCTCACCAAATATGCCGGCGGCCATTCGGATCTGGTCGCGGGTGGCATCACCGGTTCAAAGGGGCTGATCAACCAGATCCGGATGCTTCGGAACACGATCGGCACGATCACCGATCCGAACACCGCCTGGATGCTGTTGCGCAGCCTCGAGACCCTCGAGCTCAGAATGGAGCGCGCCGGACAGAATGCGGCCAAGGTCTGCGCCTTCCTGCGCGATCATCCGAAGGTGGAGAGCGTCGGCTATCTCGGCTTTCTGGAGGATGGCGGCGACGCCCGCCAGGCCGACATTTACCGCCGCCACTGCACCGGCGCCGGATCGACCTTCTCGCTCTACCTCAAGGGCGGCGAGAAGGAGGCCTTCGCCTTCCTCGATTCGCTGAAGATCGCGCACCTCGCGGTCAGCCTCGGCGGAACCGAGACCCTGGCCAGCGCGCCGGCGGCGATGACCCATTTGTCGGTGCCCGAGGAGCGCAAGCAGGCGCTCGGGATCACCGACAATCTCGTCCGGGTCTCGATCGGCGTCGAGGATCCCGACGATCTCGTCGCCGATTTCGACCAGGCTCTGAAGGCGGTCTGACGCGCTTTCCTCCCCACGCGCGCGTGGGGAGGATTAGCGGCCCCTCCAGTCCACGACTTCCCAGCCTTCGGTCTTCGCCAGCCTGACCAGCCGCTCGTGGGCATTCGCTGCGACCGCCTCGTCGGCCCAGCGGTGGACGTGGGCGTCGGAAACGTGGTCCGAATAGAAGCGGATGTGGAGCGCCTCGCGCTCCAGTCCCTCGCGCTGGAGCCAGGCCTCGATCATGTCGAGCTTGCCGCGCCCGTAGCAGTTTGCGCCGTCGATCCGAGCGACGATCCGCCCGGCGGAATCGCGCATCGTGTCCGTCGCGATGACGTCGTCGAAGCCGAGCCGCTTCGCGATCGCGGCGGCATAGAGCCGGTAGGAGGCGGTCGCCATCACCAGCCGGCGGCCGGCCGCCTTGTCGGCGGCGATGCTGGTGCGTGCGCCCGCGAGCACATTCGTGGCCACCTGCTTGTCGGCGAAGCTCTCCACAACCGGCTCGAGCCGTTCCGGCGCGATGCCGCGGCCGATCAGCAACGTATAGTTCCACTCCTTCAGCCGGCCGCGGTCGATCAGCCGCACGACGTAGGCGAGAATGCCAAGCAGGACGACCGGCAGGAGCACCAGCCGCCACGGCGCCAGGCGCACGCAGGCATGGGCCAGGAACGGTCCATAGGTCGGCCGCCGGGTGATCGTCTTGTCCATGTCGTAGATGGCGAGCGCTGCTCTCATGGAACCTCGGCAAGCACGAAAGCGTAGCGCCTGTCTATCCTTACCCGCGCGTCCTGCGCTTGCCGCTTCGGCCCTTTTCGAGCATCGTCCCCGCCGCTTATGACGATCATGCCCGATTTCAGCCAGATTGAGGAGGACGGCCGCACCGTATTGCGGTTCAGCGGCAACCTCACCTTGGCGCGGATCCGCAAGCTCGCCGAGCGCGTGCGCCAGCTCGAGGGTCGGGGCTTCGTCGTCGATCTCAGCGATGTCGAGCGCATGGACACGGTCGGCGCCTGGCTGATCTACAAGCTGCGGCGGGACAAGGGCGCGGAGATCGTCGGCGCGAGCGACGAGCAGGCGGCGCTGATCGAGGTCGTCGAGAAGGCCGACCAGCCGGTCAAGGTGCGGCCGGACAAGACCCCCGCCTGGAAGCGGGTCCTCGCCCAGATCGGCGCGGCGACCGGACAGGCCGGGCGTACCCTCTACGGCCTGCTCGGCTTCTTCGGCTCGCTTCTCATCTCCTTCTGGAACGTGATCACCCATCCGCGCCGTTTCCGGGTGAACAGCGTCGTCACCAATTTCGAGCAGGTCGGGATCCACGCCTTGGCGATCATCGGCCTGATGAGCTTCCTCGTCGGCGTGGTCATAGCGCAGCAGGGCGCCGTCCAGCTCCGCCAGTTCGGCGCCGAGATCTACACGATCAACCTGATCGGCCGCTCCTCGGTGAAGGAGCTCGGGATCCTGATGACCGCGATCATGGTCGCGGGTCGCTCGGGCTCGGCCTTCGCCGCGCAGATCGGATCGATGAAGCTCTCCGAGGAAGTCGATGCGATGCGCACCATCGGCGTCTCCCCGATGGAGGCCTTGGTCGTTCCGCGGGTGCTCGCCACCGTGCTGCTGATGCCGGTGCTCGGCTTCTATTCCTCGATGCTCGCGATCGTCGGCGGCGGGATCTTCTCCTGGATCGATCTCGGCATTCCGCCGATCACCTTCGTCCAGCGCATCCGCGAGGTCGTCCCGATGACCGATCTCTGGCAGATGCTGATCAAGGCGCCGGTGTTCGGCCTGATCATCGCCATGGCGGGCTGCTTCCAGGGCCTCCAGGTGGAAGGCAATGCCGAATCCGTCGGTCTCCGCACCACCGCCGCCGTCGTCCAGGCGATCTTCCTGGTGATCGTGCTCGACGCCTTCTTCGCTGTCTTCTTCACCTCGATCGGTTGGCTATGAGCGAGCGCGAGACGGTCATCCAGGTCCGCGGGCTGGTCAATCGCTTCGGCGACCAGGTCGTCCACGACGGACTCGACCTGGACGTCTACCGGGGCGAGATCCTCGGCGTCGTCGGCGGCTCGGGCACCGGCAAGTCGGTGCTGATGCGCTCGATCATCGGCCTCCAGATCCCGGACGAGGGCGAGATCACGGTGTTCGGCGAGCCGATGATCGGCCGGCCGGAGGAGGAAGCAAAGCACGTCCGCAGGCGCTGGGGCATCCTGTTCCAGGGCGGTGCCCTCTTCTCGACCCTCACCGTCGCCGAGAATGTCCAGGTTCCGATCAAGGAATATTTTCCGGCGATGGACGAGCAGCTGCTCGACGAGATCGCCGCCTACAAGATCGTGATGTCCGGCCTTCCGGCCGATGCCGGCGCCAAATATCCGGCGGAGCTTTCGGGCGGCATGCGCAAGCGCGCCGGAATCTCGCGCGCGCTCGCCCTCGATCCGGAACTTCTCTTCCTCGACGAGCCGACCGCCGGCCTCGATCCGATCGGCGCCGCCGCCTTCGACAACCTCATCCGCGACCTTCGCGACGCGCTCGGGCTCACCGTCTTCCTGATCACCCACGATCTCGACACGCTGTACGCGATCTGCGACCGCGTTGCAGTGCTTGCCGACAAGAAGGTCGTCGCGATCGGAACGATTCCGGAATTATTGGCTTTGGATCACGAATGGATCCAGGAGTATTTCAAAGGTCCGCGCGGGCGCGCCGCCGCCACGATCGCCGATAGGGAAAGAGCTAGGGGCTGATGGAAACGCGATCGAACCACATCCTCGTCGGCGGAGTCGTCCTCGGACTGCTCGCCGCGCTCATCCTGTTCATCGTCTGGCTGAGCCAAGTCTCGGGAGACAATCAGCGCGGCTACGACATCCTCTTCCGCCAGTCGGTCGAAGGCCTCGCGAAGGGCACTGCGGTCACCTATAACGGCGTTCCGGTCGGCCAGATCGAGGAGATCGACCTGGTCGAGCGCAATCCGGAGTTCGTGCGGGTCCGGGTCGGCGTGCGCGATTCGACTCCGATCCTGGAGGGCACGACCGCGACCATCCGCGGAGTCGGCTTCACCGGCCTCTCGCAGATCCAGCTCAATCCGCCCGACATCCGCCCCGGCGCGCCGCGGCCGCGCTCGCTCGCCTGTCCGGAGAGCAATCCGGCGCGAGCCTGCCCGTTCGGCGTTCCTGTCATCCCGACCCGGCCGGGCGGTGTCAGCGCGATCCTCAACACCGCGCCCGAATTGCTCGAGCGCATCTCCACTCTGACCGAGCGGCTCACTCAATTGCTCTCGGACCGCAACCAAGAGTCGATCGCCGGGATCCTGGCCAACGTCGAATCGATGAGCCGCTCGCTTGCCGAGCGTTCCCCCGAGATCGCCGCCACTCTCGCCGAGGCGCGAATCGCGATCCGCCAGGCCGGCGAGGCGGCCGAGCGCGCGGGCGCGTTGATGGGCTCGACCGAAAGGCTCGTGAACGAGGACGGCCGGCCTCTGGTCAACGACCTGCGCCACACGATGCGCGCCGCCGAGCAGGCGATGCGCAATCTCGAGACCCTGCTCGCCGAGGCGCGGCCGGGGGTCAACGCCTTCACCGAGCAGACCCTGCCGGAGATCGGCCAGACGATGCGTGATCTGCGCGAGACGTCGGAATCGCTGCGCGCGGTCACCAACCGGCTCGAGCAGCAGGGCGTCGGCGGCATATTGGGCGGGCAGCGCCTGCCCGATTATCGCGGAAGAAGAGGACGGCAATGAAGAAGCGCGCACTGGCCGCCGCCGCGGCGGCCCTGCTCACTGCAGGCTGTTTCGGCGGCAGCGCCCCCGATGAGCTCCTGACCCTGCGCGCCGACCAGACGCGCGCCGTCGGCGCTGCCCGCACCGCCGGCCCCGGGGAGGCGATCACGGTGGTCGAGCCGACCGTCCCGGCCTCGCTCGCGACCACGCGCGTGCCGGTCTATGTTGCGCCGCAGACCATTCAGTATCTGCGCAAGGCCTATTGGTCGGACGATCCTTCCGAGCTGTTCCGCAACGTCGTCTCGGAGACGATCGCTGCGACCACCAATCGGGTGGTCCTCGATCCCAGCCAGTACACGCACGATCCGGGCACGCGCCTCACCGGCCAGCTGCTGATGTTCGGCCTCGATGCCGAGCGGATGGAGGCTGTTGCGCTCTACGACGCGCAGATCGCCCGCGGCCGCGAGGCGGTGGTGACCAACCGCTTCGAGGCGCGCGTGCCCGTAGCCGCTGCCGACGCCGCGACCGTCGCGCCTGCGCTCAACCGCGCCGCCAACGACGTCGCCGGCCAGGTCGCCCGCTGGGTGGCGGGGCGCTAGATCAGGCCAGCGACTTCGAGACCTGCTCGAACACGTCCTTGCTGAGGCCAGGGGTGGCGAGCAGCCGCTCGAGCTCCGCGCGCATCTTCGCGCCGCGCTCTTCCCCAAACTGGCGCCACCGCCCGAGCGGCGGCACCAGCCGCGCCGCATTCTGGGGATTGATCTTGTCGACCGCCAGGATCGCGTCGGCGAGGAACTTGTAGCCGCGGCCCTCGCGGCTGTGGAAGGCGCGCTGGTTGGCGCCGAACGCCCCGATCAGCGACCGGAGGCGGTTCGGGTTGCCGAGCCTGAAGTCCGGATGGCGGAGCAATTCGAAAACCCGCTCGAGCGTGTCCTCGCGAGTCGAGAGCGCCTGGGTCATGAACCATTTGTCGATGACGAGGTCGTCGCCCTTGTAGCGCTGGTAGAAGCCGGCGAGCGCCGCCTCGCGCTCCGGCGCGTCGCTGTCGGCGAGGACGCCGAGCGCGGCCTGGCGGTCGGTCATGTTGTCGGCCTCGTCATGCTGGCGGAGCGCGATTCCCGCCGCATCCTCCGCACCCGCCGCCATCAAATAGCCGAGCGCCACGGAGCGCAGTCGCCGCGCGCCCTTGGCCGCCGGGGAGAGTTCGAAGCGGTTGGCGGCGCTCGCCGCATAGGCCGAGCGCCACAAGGGCTCGAGCTCCTGGCCGAGCCGGCGTCGAAGCGCCTCGCGCGCCTGGTGGATGCCCTCGGGATCGACCGTTTCCATCTGGTCGCCGATGAAGCCTGCGCTCGGCACCAATATTGCCTCGGCGACGAAGGCCGGATCGAGCGCCGGGTCCTGCAGCGTGTTGCGGACGGCCTCGATCACCGGCTCGTGCCGCGCCGCGCCGCCCTCGATCGCCTCGATCAGGGTGGAGAGCATCAGCTGCTGCATCGCCTCGTAGCGCGCGAACGGATCGTCGTCGCGGGCGGAGAGGAAGGCGAGATCGGCCGCGCTCCGGTCACTCTCGACGACGACCGGCGCCGAGAAGCCGCGGTTGATCGAGAGGATTGCGCGCTCCCCGATCCCGTCGAACGCGATCTCGTCTTTCTCGCGCTCCAGCACCACCAGCCTTTCGTCGAGCTTGGCGCCGCTCTCCGCGCCGAAGAGGGCGATCTCCAGCGGGATCGGCATCGGCTTCTTGACCGGTTGCCCCGGCGTGGGCGGGACGGTCTGCGCCAGCGAAAGCAAGGTCCGGCCGCCTTCCTGGCGGAGCGAGGCGGACACCCGCGGAGTCCCGGCCTGGCCGTACCACGCGCGGAAGGCGCCGAGATCGGTCCCGCTCGCTTCCTCCATCGCCCGGACGAAATCCTCGCAGGTCACCGCCTGGCCGTCATGGCGCTCGAAATAGAGGTCGCTTCCGGCGCGGAAAGCCTCCGGGCCGAGGATGGTGCGCATCATCCGTATGAGCTCGGCGCCCTTCGAATAGACGGTCGCCGTGTAGAAGTTCGAGATCTCGATATAGGAATCCGGCCGCACCGGATGGGCGAGCGGCCCTGAATCCTCGGGGAATTGCGCCGCGCGCAGCGCCCGCACGTCCTCGATCCTCTTGACCGCGCGCGATCCCATGTCGGCGCTGAATTCCTGGTCGCGAAAGACGGTGAAGCCCTCCTTCAGCGAGAGCTGGAACCAGTCTCTGCAGGTCACCCTATTGCCGGACCAATTGTGGAAATATTCGTGCGCGACCACTGCGGCGATCGCGTCGTAATCCGCATCGGTCGCGGTCTCGGGATCGGCGAGGATGTAGCGCGAGTTGAAGATGTTGAGGCCCTTGTTCTCCATCGCGCCGAAGTTGAAATCGGAGACGGCGACGATGTTGAAGACGTCGAGGTCGTACTCGCGGCCGAACACCTCCTCGTCCCATTTCATCGCCGCCTTGAGCGAGGCCATGGCATGCGCGGTCTTCGGAAGGTCGCCCTCGCGCACCCAGATGCCGAGCTCGACCTTGCGGCCCGACCGCGTGGTGAAGCTGTCGCGATTGGCGACGAGATCGCCCGCGACCAGCGCGAACAGATAGGAAGGCTTGGGGAAGGGGTCGTTCCATTCCGCCCAGTGCCGCCCGTCCGGAAGCTCGCCGGCCGCCACCGGGTCGCCGTTGGCGAGCAGCACCGGATAGCGCGCCTTGTCGGCGATCATCTTCACCCGATAGCGGGAGAGCACGTCCGGCCGGTCGGGGAAGGGCGTGATCCGCCGGAAGCCCTCGGCCTCGCATTGGGTGCAGAGGATCCCGCCGGATTCGTAGAGGCCCATCAGCTGGCTGTTGCGCGCCGGCGCGATCGCGACCTCGGTCTCGACCACAGCCGCATCGCCGTCGATCGCGACGACCAGCGAATCGCCCTCCCGGTCGATCGGCACGCTTGCGCCCTCGACTCTGAGGCCGATCAGCTCGAGCCCCTCCGCGTCCAGCCGCAGCGGCCCCGTACCGTTTCGGCGCACCTCCATCCGCGCGCGGACGATCGTGCGCTCGGCGTCGAGTTCGAACTTCAGCGCGATGTCCGGCACCAGCCAGGCGGGGGGCGAATAATCTTCGCGGCGGATCGCGGCCGGGGCCGCGGCGGCATTTTGCGCATCCAGCATGATCGGCATCTAGGGTGGCCCGGGAGGGTGTGCAATCGCAGCCATCCGGGGGCGGACCCGACATATGTCGGAATGTACCGCCGCCGCGAGCAGGCGCATGCTGACCGCGACCGAATTGTGATCGGCTTGGCTTAGGGGAGAGACGTCGAAATGAAGATCACGCGCAAACTGAGCCGCCGCTCGTTCCTCGGACAGGTGGCCGGCGGTGCGGTTGGTGGAACCGCCCTCGTCGTGATCGGCACCGAGGCTGCAGCCCAGGGCGTCACCGACAGCGACACCGGCCGCAATGCGGATCCGATCGGCCGCGGGCGCGGCGGCGGAGCGACCGATAACGATCCCTCCGATCCGATCGGCCGGGGCCGCGGCGGACGCGGCACGGGCATCACCAACAGCGACCCGAACGATCCCGCCGGCAACGGCCGCGCGATCACGGACAGCGATACCGGTCGTAATTCCGATCCGGTCGGTCGCGGTCGCGGTCGCGGTCGCGGCGGCAGCGGCGTCACCGATCGCGACACTGGCCGCTATGCCGATCCGGTGGGCCGTGGCCGAGGTGGACGCGGCACGGGCATCACCAACAGCGATCCCAACGATCCGGCCGGCAACGGCCGCTCTGTCACCGACCGCGACACCGGACAATATGCGGATCCGATCGGCCGCGGGCGCGGCACTCGTTCCTGCAGCGATTCCGACAGCGGCTCCTACATGGATCCCGCAGGCCGCGGCCGCCGCTGCTGATCGGCCACGGCGGGTCCCGGCCGGCATTCGAGGCGCCGGCCGGGGCTCCCGCCCTTGATTTGTGCTGCGCCGAGGTGCTTACGGCTGGCGCATGAGCAACATCCAGGATCGCCTCGCCGAGCTCGGCATCACCCTTCCCGAAGCAGCCGCCCCGGTCGCCGCCTATGTGCCGACCGTTCAGGCCGGAAATCTCCTCCACATCAGTGGCCAGGTCTCGTTCGAGGACGGCCAGCTCCTCACCGGCCGGCTCGGCGAGGACAAGGATCTCGATTATGGAGTCCGCGCCGCCCGCGCCTGCGGCCTGATGCTCCTCGCCCAGATCCAGAAGGCCGTCGGCCTCGACAAGGTCGAGCGGATCGTGAAGCTCGGCGTGTTCGTGAACAGCGCCGGCTCGTTCACCGATCAGCCCAAGGTCGCCAACGGCGCCTCCGAGTTGATGCAGGACGTGTTCGGCGAGGCCGGCCGCCACGCGCGCAGCGCCGTCGGCGTGCCCGTCCTCCCGCTCGGCGCGGCGGTCGAGATCGATGCGATCGTCGCCCTCAAGGCCGACTGACCGGATAGCCTGGCTCGCGGCGCGCCCTTACGCGCATCGCGGCCTGCACGGGCCGGGCCGGCCCGAGAATAGCCGCGCCGCCTTCCGCGCCGCGGCCGAGGCCGGCCACGGCATCGAGCTCGACGCCCGCCTCAGCAGCGACGGTGCCGCGATCGTCTTCCACGACGCGGCGCTGGAACGGCTGACCGGGGAGGGCGGCCCGCTCTCCGAGCGGAGTGCCGCCGAGCTTTCGCGCCTCCGCCTCTTGGGATCGGACGAGACCATCCCGATCTTGGCAGATGTGATCGCCCAATTCCCAGAGACACCGCTCCTGATCGAGATCAAGACGGAAGGCCGCCGGGTCGGCCCGATCTGCGCGGCCGTCCGATCCGCGCTGGGCGGACGGAACGCGCGGGTCGCGGCGATGTCGTTCAATCCTTCGGTCCCCCGCTGGTTCGCTACCCACGCACCAGAGATCGTCCGTGGCCTGGTGGTCAGCGAGCCCGGCCACCGCAACATCGCGCGGACGCTGTCTGTCTGGTGGGGAAAGCCCGAATTCCTCGCTTACGACGTCCGCGATTTCCCGTCGGATTTCGCCGCCCGCCAGCGCGCTCGCGGCCTGCCCATCCTCACCTGGACCTGCCGAAGCGAGGCGGACCGCGCAACGGCCGCGGCCCATGCCGACCAGATCATCTACGAGACCGGCGAATGACCGCATTGCGGGCGCGGATCGCGGGCGGAGTCGGCCAGCTTCCGCGGGATGAGTGGGATAATTGCGCCGGGGCCGGCAACCCGTTCACCACCCATGATTTCCTGTCGATCCTCGA
The DNA here is from genome assembly GCA_023390415.1 of Pseudomonadota bacterium. Taxonomy (GTDB): domain Bacteria; phylum Pseudomonadota; class Alphaproteobacteria; order Sphingomonadales; family Sphingomonadaceae; genus Allosphingosinicella. The sequence goes on from JAEWCW010000050.1 coordinate 23,183, forward strand.
AGAATCGGGCAGCGTCGCGCCGCGCACGGGCTGGCAACCGGTTCCGATCGTCCTCGACGATCCCGACGGGCGCGCCGCCGCCGCACTACCGGCCTATCTCAAGACCCACAGCCAGGGCGAATATGTCTTCGATCACGCCTGGGCCGACGCCTATGAGCGCGCGGGCGGCGAATATTATCCCAAGCTCCAGATCGCGGTGCCGTTCACGCCGGTCCCCGGGCACCGGCTCCTCACCGGCGATCCGACGCTGGCGGCCGGCCTGATCGCCGCCGCCGAGGCGGTGGTCGAGCAGCACGGCCTCTCCTCGGCCCATGCCACTTTCATCGATCCGTCGGAGGTCCAGGCGTTCGAGGAGGCGGGTTGGCTGATCCGCATCGACAGCCAGTTTCACTGGTTCAACGAGGGCTTTGCCGATTTCGAGGACTTCCTCGGCGCGCTCTCCTCGCGCAAGCGCAAGGCGATCCGGAAGGAGCGTGCGGGCGCCGTCGAAGGCCTCGAGATCCGCCATCTGCGCGGCGCCGAGATCGAGGAGGCGCATTGGGACGCCTTCTGGGGCTTCTACCAGGATACGGGTAGCCGCAAATGGGGGCGCCCCTATCTCACCCGCAGCTTCTTCTCATTGCTCGGGGAGCGGATGGCGGACAGGGTGCTTTTGGTGATGGCGATGCGGGGCGGGCGACCTGTCGCTGGCGCGCTCAACCTGATCGGCGACGACGCGCTCTACGGCCGTTATTGGGGAACGCAGATCGAGGCGCCGGGCCTCCATTTCGAGATCTGCTATTATCAGGCGATCGAGTTCGCCATTGGGCAGGGCTTGTCGCGGGTCGAGGCCGGCGCCCAGGGCGCCCATAAATTGAGCCGCGGCTATCGGCCGGTGCCGACCTTCTCGGCTCACCATATCGCCGACCCGGGCTTCCGCCGCGCGGTGGCGGACTATCTTGAGGCCGAGCGTCGGGCGGCGATCGAGGAAATCGCGGCGCTCGGCGATTTTACCCCCTTCAAGCGCGGTTAGGCGGCGCGGCGCCAGCTTTCGGCGAGCCAGGCGCGGGCCTGGCGCTGCGCCTCGGCGATCTCGCGCGCGGTCATCTCCTCGGAAATCTCGGCGCGGCAATGCTGGCCGGCCTCGCTTCCGTTGAGCGCCGCGAGGTTGAACCACTTATGCGCCTCGATGAGGTCGATCTCGGTTCCGGCGGTGCCGGTCGAGTAAGCGACTCCCAGCTGGTAGAGCGCGTCGGCGTCGCCGCGGGCGGCGTCGGCGATCAGGCTTTCCATCAGGAAGGCGGCGGTTTTGGCACTGTGAGCCATATCGGTCCCCTGTTCGACTGTCGTCGGAGACCTTCTTCGCGCACCGTTAACCAACAAATGGTTAACGTCGCGGTGACCTTCAGCTCGCGGCAGGCACCGGGAGATTGTCGATCAGCCGGGTCGTTCCCATCCGCGCCGCCGCCAGGATCCGGCCCGGCCGGGTGGCGGCCGCGAGCGGCGCGAGCGTCTCGGCGTCGCGAAGCTCGACATAGTCGATCGGGTCGAAGCCGGCCTTAGCGAGCGCCTCGCGCGCCTTGGCAAGCGCGTCGGCGGGCGCGCTCCCCTGCGCGATCGCCGTCGCCGCCTCGCCTAGAGCGCGCGGAAGCGCCCGCGCCGCACGCCGTTCCTTGTCGGTGAGGTAGAGGTTGCGCGAGGACAAAGCGAGGCCATCGGCGTCGCGCTGGGTCGGCACGCCGACGATCTCCACGCCCAGCCCCTCGGCCTCGACCATCTGGCGGATGACCAGGAGCTGCTGGAAATCCTTCTCGCCGAACACGGCCACGTCGGGCTTCACCTGGCCGAACAGCCGCGCCACCACCGTAGCCACGCCGTCGAAATGGCCGGGGCGAGAGTCGCCGTCGAGCCCCTCGGCCGCGGAGCCCGCCTTCACGTCAGCCTCCGGCCCGGCCGGATACATGGTCCCCACGTCGGGCGCCCACAGGATCTCGACGCCCGCATCCTCGAGCATCCTGATGTCGGTGCCCTCGCGGCGCGGATAGCGCGAAAGGTCCTCGTTCGCGCCGAACTGGGTCGGGTTGACGAAGATCGATGCGACGACGTGGGTACCGCGGCGCCGCGCCTCCTCGACCAGCGCCATGTGGCCCGCGTGGAGCGCGCCCATGGTCGGGACGAAGGCGATCGTCCCGCCTTCCTGCCGAAGCTCGGCCAGCGCCGAATCGAGCGCTTCTTTTTCGCGAATGACGTGCACGGCCCCTTGGCCTCCAATACAGGCTTGGCCTATTCAGGCGGCGGGTCCATTGGCCGGGCCCGGGACCGAAATCAAGCAGGGGTTTATTGCTTTGGGTGTGCCGCACATCATCACCTTCGCCAACGAGAAGGGCGGCACGGGGAAATCGACCACCGCCGTCCATGCCGCGGTCGCCCTCTGCGCGGCCGGCCGCAGGGTCGCGGCGCTCGACCTCGACACCCGCCAGCGCACGCTCGGCCGCTATCTCGACAACCGTGCCGCGACGATCCGCCGTCAGGGCGTCGACCTGCCGATGCCGACCTACGAGACCTTCGATCCGGCCAAAGGCGAGGCGATCGACGACCAGATCGACCGGATCGGCGCCGAGGCCGAGATCCTCGTCATCGACACGCCCGGCCGCGACGATCCCCATGCCCGCGCCGCGATGCTCCGCGCCGACACGCTCGTCACCCCGATCAACGACAGCTTCGTCGATCTCGACCTGATCGGCGAGGTCGATGCCGAGACCTACCGGATCCGCCGCCCGAGCTTCTATGCGGAATTGGTCTGGAACAGCCGCACGCAGCGCGCCAAGACCCACAATGCGGCGGTCGACTGGGTCGTGCTGAGGAACCGCATGCAGCATATCGAGGCGCGCAACATGCGCCGCGTCGGCATGGCGCTCGAGGAACTGTCCCGCCGGGTCGGCTTCCGGATCATCCCCGGCCTCGGCGAGCGCGTCATCTACCGCGAGCTCTTCCCCAAGGGCCTCACCTTGCTCGATCTCGCGCAGATCGGCGAGGTCGGGATCAGCCACATCGCCGCGCGCCAGGAGCTTCGCGAGATGATCGCCGGCCTCGGCATCCCCGAGCCGGGCCAGGACGGCGCCCAGGGTCGCGCCGCCGCAATCGCCGCCGCCGGCTGATGGGCAAGATCCTTGTCGCCATCATCCTCATCGGAGCGGCGATCCTGTGGTGGCAGGGGCGCACTCGACGGGTCTCCGCGATGGCGCCGGCCGAGGCGCGCCGGCTGCTCGGAGTCGCCGAGGGCGCGAGCCTCGAGGAGATCCGCGCCGCCCACCGCCGGCTGATCGCCAGGGTCCACCCTGATGCCGGCGGTTCGGCCGACCTCGCCGAGCGGGTCAACGCCGCCCGCGATGCCCTCGTCACCGAAATGAACCGGAGGACGCCTCGCGCGTCTTGACCGCACTTCCCGAATTCCCCAGCCGGAGCCCCAGATGAGCCATCGCTTCAACCCGACGTCCCTGCGCGAATATGACATACGCGGAATCGTCGGGGAGACTCTGGGCGAGGACGATGCCGAAGCGGTCGGACGCAGCTTCGGAACGGTCGTTCGGCGCGCGGGCGGCACAAGGATCGCGGTCGGCCGCGACGGCCGCGAAAGCTCGCCGGGCCTCGAGGCGCGGCTGATCGCCGGCCTCAACGCGGCAGGCATCGACGTGGTCCGGATCGGCGTCGGCCCGACGCCGATGCTCTATTTCGCCGAGGCCGAGCTCGAGGTGGACGGCGGCATCCAGATCACCGGAAGCCACAATCCGGGCAGCTATAACGGCTTCAAGATGGTGCTCCGCCACGGCGCCTTCTTCGGCGCCGACATCCAGGGGCTCGGCCGCATGGCAGAGGCCGGCGACTGGGAGGAGGGGACCGGCACCGTCTCCGATTTCGACGTCATGGACATGTATGTCGATCGCCTCGTCCAGGATTTCGACGGCGGCGCCTACCGGATCGGCTGGGACGCCGGCAATGGCTCGGGCGGCCCGGTGGTCGAGCGGCTGGTCGAGAAGCTGCCCGGCGAGCATCACCTTCTCTACACCGAAGTCGACGGCCGCTTCCCGAACCACCACCCCGATCCCACCGTCGAAGCCAATCTCGAGGACCTGAAGCGTCTGGTACGCGACAAGGGCCTCGATTTCGGAGTCGCGTTGGACGGGGACGCCGACCGGATCGGCGCTGTCGACGGCGAGGGCAGGGTGGTCTGGGGCGACCAGCTCCTCGCCATCCTCGCCGAGCCGGTGCTCGAGGCCGAGCCCGGCGCGACGATCATCGGCGACGTCAAGGCGAGCCAGGCGCTCTACGATCGGATCGCCGATCTGGGCGGCAAGCCCCTCATGTGGAAGACCGGGCACAGCCTGATCAAGTCGAAGATGAAGGAGACCGGCGCCCCGCTCGCCGGAGAGATGAGCGGCCACATCTTCTTCAAGCACCAATATTACGGCTTCGACGACGGCATCTATTCCGCCGTCCGGCTGATCCGAGCCGTCCACCGCAGCGGCGGCTCGCTCACCGCGCTTCGCGACTCCATGCCCGCCATGGTCAACACGCCGGAGCTCCGCTTCCAGGTTGACGAAAGCCGCAAGTTCGCGGTGGTCGACGAGGTGCTGGAGCGGCTCCGCGCAGACGGCGCGGACGTCAACGACACGGACGGGGCCCGGGTGACGACTCCGGACGGCTGGTGGCTTCTCCGCGCGTCGAACACCCAGGACGTGCTCGTCGCCCGCGCCGAGGCGAAGGACCAGGCCGCGCTCGCCCGGCTCGTCGCGGAGATCGACGCCCAGCTTGCGGCGTCCGGCATCGTCCGCGGCCCCGCGGTCGCGCACTGAGATGCCGCGCTACCCAGAGGCCCTGCTCTTCAGCATCCTCTGGGTCGCGCTCGGCCTCGTGGGCCTGTGGCTGTTCGACTGGAAGGCCGGCCTCGCTCTGTCGGTCGGCCTGTTCCTCATCATCATGCCCGCAAGCGCCATCACCCTCTCCCGAACCGGCAATTTCGCCCTCGAACGCGGGGTGCGCTGGGGGATACTCGCGGTGGCCGCGCTCGCCGTGCTCGTCCTTGGCGCGTCCCTCTAGTCGTCCTCGTCCTCGTAGCCGACCAGGTTCAGCTCGCGCGCCTTGATCTGGTGGAGGGCGCACCAATGCTTGAGGGCGTCCTCGCGGCCATGGGTGATCCAGACCTCGCGCGGGGCAAGCTCGCGGATGGTTGCGGTGAGCTCGTCCCAATCGGCATGATCGGAGAGGATCAGCGGCAGCTCGACGTTGCGCTGGCGGGCGCGCTGGCGGACCCGCATCCAGCCCGAGGCCATCGCCGTGATCGGCTCCGGAAGCCGCCGCGACCAGCGGTCGTTGAGCGCGCCCGGCGGGGCGATCACGATATGCCCGCGGAGCTCGTCCTTCTTCGCTTCGGTCGCCGGCCTGAGATCCCCGAGCGCCACGCCGTGCTCGGCATAGAGATCGCAAAGCCGCTGAAGCGCGCCGTGGATGTAGATCGGGTCCGAATGGCCGCGGCAGCGCAGCTCGGCGATCAGCCGCTGGGCCTTGCCCAGCGCATAGGCGCCGACCAGGATGCAGCGCTCGGGATTGTCGTGCAGCCGCGCCAGCAGCCGGTCGATCTCGCTCGCCGTCTCCGGATGGCGGAAGACGGGGAGGCCGAACGTCGCCTCGGTGATGAAGATGTCGCAGGGCACCGGCTCAAACGGCGCGCAGGTCGGGTCGGCGCGGCGCTTGTAATCGCCCGAGACGACGATTCGCTCGCCGCCATGCTCCAGCACGACCTGCGTTGAGCCGAGGACGTGGCCGGCCGGAGCGAAGCTCACCTCGACCTCGCCTAGGCGGACCGTTTCGCCATAGGCGACCGGGTTGGCGCCCTGCTGCGGCCCGTAGCGGCATTCCATGATCGCCAGGGTCTCGGCCGTCGCCCAGACCGATTCATGGCCGCCGCGGGCGTGGTCGCTATGGCCGTGGGTGACGATCGCGCGCGCCTTGGGCTCGGACGGATCGATCCAGGCATCGGCGGGGCGAACGTAGATGCCTTCGGGAAAAGGCTCTATCCAGGAACCGAGACGGGCCATCGGGAGCTATATGGGGCGACCATGGCCCGCGGCCAACCGGAGCGCGGGCGCAGCGATAAGGGAGCGCGAGTTTATGGACAGTAGCGGCTTCAACTGGACCCTGCTCACGATCGTCGGCCCGGCGATCCTTGCGATTGCCATTCTTTGGGCGGTGCTTCGCAACCGCACGTCGCGTGAGACCGATCGGCGCGCCGAGGAGGGAACCCGGCGGGTCTACGAGCAGGAAGAGGCCGAACGACGCCAGGGCGGGCCCGACGGCGGTCCGAAGGGCCCGTAAGGCTTGGCGGCAGGCACGGCAGGCCTCCCGCCGGTCATCGAGGACTGGTTCCGGGCGAAGGGCTGGGCCCCCCGCCGGCACCAGTTGGAGATGCTTGCCGCAGCCCGCGCCGGGCGAAGCGCATTGCTGGTCGCGCCGACCGGGGCCGGCAAGACCCTCGCCGGCTTCCTGCCGAGCCTCGCCGAACTGGTCGAGGCGCCGACCGACGGCCTCCACACCCTCTATGTCTCGCCGTTGAAGGCGCTCGCGGTCGACGTTCAGCGCAACCTGCTGGCGCCGATCGAGGAGATGGCCCTGCCGATCCGGGTCGAGACCCGGACCGGGGACACGCCCTCGGATCGCAAGGCACGCCAGCGGGTCCGCCCGCCGCAGATGCTGCTGACCACGCCTGAGTCGCTGAGCCTTTTGCTCAGCCACGAGGACAGCCTCAGCCTCTTCGCCAATCTCAGCACGATCGTCGTCGACGAGATCCACGCCTTCGCGCCGGGCAAGCGCGGCGACATATTGAGCCTCGCCATGGCGCGGCTCCAGGCGCTGTCGCCGAAGCTCCGCCGGGTCGGCCTCTCGGCCACGGTCGCCGATCCGGAAGCCTATCAAGGCTGGCTCGCGCCCCATGCCGATGCAGAGGCGGTCGACGTGGTCATCGGCGATCCCGGGGCGGAGGCGGAGATCTCAATCCTGCTGCCCGAGGACGAGAAGGTGCCCTGGGCCGGCCATTCGGGGCGCTGGGCCGCCGAGCAGGTCATGGCCGAGATCGAGCGCCACAAGACGACGCTCGTCTTCTGCAACACGCGAAGCCTCGCCGAATTGATCTTCCAGGATCTCTGGACGATCAACGACAAGCAGCTTCCGATCGGGATCCACCACGGCAGCCTCGCGGTCGAGGCGCGCCGCAAGGTCGAGGCGGCGGTCTCCGATGGGCGGCTCCGCGCCCTGGTCTGCACCGCAAGCCTCGATCTCGGTGTCGACTGGGGCAATGTCGATCTCGTCATCCAGATGGGCGCGCCCAAGGGCTCGTCTCGCCTGCTCCAGCGGATCGGCCGCGCCAACCACCGGCTCGACGAGCCGAGCGAGGCGATCCTGGTCCCCGGCAACCGCTTCGAATATCTGGAAGGGCGCGCAGCCCTCGACGCGATCGACGAGGGCGAGCTCGATCCCGATCCCTTCCGCCCCGGCGCTCTCGACGTGCTCGCCCAGCACGTCATGGCGGTCGCCTGCGCCGGCCCCTTCCGGGAGGAGGAACTGTTGGCCGAAGTCCGCTCCGCGGCGCCTTATGCCGGCCTTCAGGAGGACACCTTCCAGCGCGTCCTCGGCTTCATCGAGAGCGGCGGCTATTCCTTAAAGGCCTATGACCGCTTCCGCCGCCTGACCCGCGAGGCCGACGGGACCTGGCGGGTCTCGCACCCGCGCTTCATCCAACAGCACCGGATGAATGCCGGGATCATCGTCGACGCGCCCTTGCTCGACGTCCGCTTCCGCGGCGGGCGCCGGCTGGGCACGGTCGAGGAGCAGTTCGGCGCCACCTTGCGCCCCGGCGACACCTTCTATTTCTCCGGCCTGGTGCTCGAGGTCGAGAAGATCGACGGCACCGATCTCATCGTCCGCGCCAGCCGCAAGGCCGCGCGGATCCCGACCTATCTCGGAATCCGGATGGCGATGTCGACCAACCTCGCCGGGCGGGTGCGGTCCTTCCTCCACGACCGTTCGCAATGGCCGCGCTTCCCGGACGACGTGCGCGACTGGCTGGAGGTGCAGGGCCGCCGCTCGGTCCTCCCGGCGCCCGACCAATTGCTGGTCGAGACCTTCCCGCACGAGGGCGTCCATTACATGGTGATCTACAGCTTCGAAGGCTGGAACGCGCACCAGTCGCTCGGCATGCTGATCACCCGGCGGATGGAGAGCGCCGGCCTCAAGCCCTTGGGGTTCGTCTCCAACGATTATGCGCTCGCCTGCTATTCGATCGAGCCGATCGCGGACCCGGCGTCCCTGCTCTCGGCCGACATCCTCGAGCAGGAATTCGTCGAATGGGTCCAGGAATCGAGCCTTCTGAAGCGCGCCTTCCGCGAGGTCGCGGTGATCGGCGGCCTCGTCGAGCGCCACCATCCCGGCAAGCGCAAGACCGGGAGACAAGTCAGCTTCTCGACCGACCTCATCTACGATGTGCTCCGCCGCTACGAGCCCGACCACCTCCTCCTCCGCGCCGCCTGGGAGGATGCCCGCCAGCGCATGACCGACGTCGGCCGCCTCGCCAACCTGCTCGATCGGGCGGCAGGAACGATGGTCCATGTCGATCTCGAGCGGGTCTCGCCGCTCGCAGTGCCGGTGCTGGTGATGATCGGGCGCGAGCGCACCGCCCAGGGCCTCGCCGAGGATGCGCTTCTGATCGACGCCGAGGCGCTGGTGAACGTCGCGATGGACGAGGATTGAACCCAATCCGCCCGGCGACGTTCACCCCTCATGGACGTTACGGTCGAGTTACATTGCGACAAATGCGGCAGCGCCAATCTCAGCCTGCCGCCTCCGGACCGATCGGGGTCGGCCATCTCCTGCAATGATTGCGGGACTGAGCACGGCAGCCTCGATCTTCTTCACCAGGAACTGATGGCGAGCGCCCAACGTCTCTCCGCGAACGCCTTGCGCGACGGGATCGTCTAGGATTCGAGCGTCGTGCGGAGGGCGCGCGCCAGCCGCTCGATCGTGAACGGCTTCCTGAGCAGCTCTTTCTCCTCGCCCGCCCCCGGCGCATGGCCGCTGGTGAGGAGGATTTTGAGGCCCGGCCGCTGCTCCAGGGCGCGTTCGGCGAGGGCGCGGCCGTCGAGGCCGGGCATGACTATGTCGGTGAACATCAACCGCACCGAAGGATCCTGCTCGAGCAAGGCTAGCGCCTCCTTCCCGCCGCTCGCCTCGCGCACCTCATAGCCCAGCTCCCGCACCGCGGCCGCGGTTGTGCCGCGCACCTTGTCCTCGTCCTCGACCACCAGCACCACCTCGCCCGGCCGCCCCCGCGGAAGCTCGGACGAGTCCGGCATCGCGCCGGGATCGCCGACGCCGTCGTAGCGCGGGAAATAGAGGGTGACCGTGGTCCCGGCGCCTTCCGCGCTGCGTATGTCGAGATGCCCGCCGCACTGGCCGACGAATCCGTAGACCTGGCTGAGCCCCAGCCCGGTTCCGCGCCCGGGCGCCTTGGTGGTGAAGAAGGGCTCGGCCGCTCGAGTCGCGATCTCGGGCGGCATTCCCGCGCCGTCGTCCGATACCGACAGGCACACATAGTCGCCGGGCGCGACCCCCGATCCATCCCCGCCCACGCTCAGGTTGGCGGTCTCGATCCGCACCGTGCCCGCGCCGTCCATCGCGTCGCGGGCATTGATCGCAAGGTTGACGATCGCGCTTTCGAGCTGCGCGGCGTCGACGCTCACCTGCCACAGGCCGGGCGCGGCCCTGGCCTCGATCCGCATCGTCTTGCCCAGGGTCCGGCGGAGCAGCTCCGACAGGTTGCCGAGCAGCCGGTTGACGTCGCAGACCGTCGGCGCGAGCGGCTGGCGCCGTGCAAAGACGAGCAGCCGCTCAGTCAGCGCCGCCGCCCGCTCCGCACCGTCCAGAGCATGGCCGATCTGCTTCTCGGCGCTCGCACCCTTGGCGAGCCGCCGCTTGGCGAGATCGAGATTGCCGATGACGATCGTCAGCATGTTGTTGAAATCGTGCGCGATCCCGCCGGTGAGCTGGCCGAGCGCCTCCATCTTCTGCGCCTGGACCAGGGCGTCCTGGGCGCGCTCAAGCTCGGCGGTGCGCTCGTCGATCCGCCGGCCGAGATTGCGCGCGAGCAGCCGGTAGCGCTCGACCGCGAGCCGCATCGCCCCGACGATTGCGACGATCATCAGCGCGCTCAGCGCGAACAGGCCGAGGCCGATCCCGTCCTCGATCCGGACGATCGCGAAGCTCTGCCGCGGGAAGACGACGAAGAACCAGCTCGCCGCGACGGACAGGATCGCCGCGACCAGGCCGGCGCGGAATCCGCAGACCAGCGAGACCAGGATCAGCGCCGGGAAATAGGTGATGAACTGGACGCCCTCCAGCCAGGGCTCGAGCCACAATCGCAGCGCCGTCGCCGCCAGCGGCACAAGCACCGCACCCAGATAGGCGCCGGCGCTGCCCGGGCGCGCGAAGGGGAGCTCGACATAAAGCCGTTCCACCCGCCGCCAGTTCAGCATTCCCGACACCCCCCAAGGGCCGCCCGATTGTCGCCGCCGGCCAGTGGCTTGGCAAGTTGCGCGAGCATCCGCCCGGCCCCTGCTTGACCGGGCGGGAGGCCGGGCGCCATGACATGGATGAGTCATCCGGAGATTGTTGATGCGTCGACCCCTGCTTGCCCTGCTCGCCGCCCCGCTCCTCGCCGCGCCCCTGATGGCCCAGAACCCCCCGGCGCCCTCGGCCGTCCCGCCGGTCGGGCATCAGGCCGGCTTCGACCACGAGCAGATGCTGGTCCTCGACACGCATCTCGACATCGCCGCCCGATTCGATTCGGGCGACTGGGATTTCGGCGAGCGCCACCGCTTCGAATGGGACGGCAGCCAAGTCGACATTCCCCGCATGATCGAGGGCGGACTCGATGGCGGCTTCCTCGTCATCTACACCGCGCAAGGCGACAACACTGCCGCCGGCTATCGCGAGGGCCGCGCCGCGGCGCTTCGTCGGGCCGCCGCGATCCATCGCGTGATCGGCGAGAATCGCGACCGGATGTCGCTCGCCCTCACCGCCAACGATGCCGAGCGCCTCCACCGCGAGGGCAAGCGCATCGCCTTCATCGCGATCGAGAATAGCTGGCCGCTCGGCGAGGACGTCAGCATGCTCGAGACCTTCCATCGGCTCGGCGTGCGCATGGCCGGCCCGGTCCACAACGGCAACAACCAGTTCGCCGACAGCTCTCGGCCGCGGCCCGGCGACGTCGCCCATCAAGGCCTCTCGCCACTCGGCCGGCAGTGGGTCGCCGAGATGAACCGGCTCGGCATGATCATCGACGGAAGCCATTCGTCAGACGCCGCCTTCGATCAGATGCTTGCGCTGAGCCGGGTGCCGATCGTCCTCTCCCACACCGGGCCGAGCGCGATCAACGTCCACCCGCGCAACATCGACGACGCGCGCATGCGCCGCCTCGCCCGCGCCGGCGGCGTGATGTTCATCAACAGCGTCTTCCTGGCACCGAGCGACAGCGGGCCTGAGCGCACGTCGATCGAGCAGCGCCAGGAGCGCTGGCAGGGTCTCAGCGCCGAGGAGCGCCGCCGCCTCGTCGCCGACCGCGCCGCGCGCGAGGCCGGACATCCGTTCACCCAGGCGACGTTCGAGGATTATATGCGCTCGATGCTGCACGCGATCCGGGTGATGGGGGTCGACCATGTCGGCCTCGGCGCCGACTGGGACGGCGGCGGCGGGGTTCAGGGCATGGAGGACATCTCGCTGATCCCGCGAATCACCGAGCGCCTCCGCCGCGAAGGCTTGTCCGATGCCGACATCGCCAAGATCCTGGGCGGCAACCTGCTGCGCGTGATGCGTGCGGTCGAGGCGGGAGCCGCTTCGCGCAATTGAGCGTTTAGGGCGGGCGCGGGGGCTTTCGCCGGCCGCGCACCGCCGCTAGGGGCTTTTGCCGGGCGGGGGCCTGTTCTGTGGAGGCGGCTTGAGCGCGGATTCCTCGCCCGACGACCAGTTTCTTGCCGGCGGTGGCGAAATGGCCGCAGCGATGCGCGCGCTCGATTGGTCGGGCTCGCCGCTCGGCCCTCCAAGCGTCTGGCCGGAAGCGCTGAAGACCGCTGCGGGCATCATGCTCAGCTCCAAATTCCCGATGTTCCTGGCCTGGGGCCCGGAGCTCGGCTTCCTCTACAACGACGCCTATGTGGAGGTGCTCGGCGCCAAGCATCCCGCGGTCGGCCGGCCGTTCCGGGAAATCTGGTCGGAGATCTGGGCGGACATCAGCCCGCTCGTCGATCGCGCGCTGGCGGGCGAGGCGACCTATTGGGAGAATCTCCCGCTCGTCATGCGCCGCAAGGGCTTTGAGGAGCAGACCTGGTTCACCTTCTCCTACAGCCCGCTTCGCGACGGCGACGGAGTGGTGCGCGGCATGTTCTGCGCCTGCGTCGAGACGACCGACACGGTGCTCGCCGAGCGTCGCAGGATCGACGAGGCGGACCGGCTTCGGCTTCTGTTCGACAAGGCGCCCGGCTTCATGGCGGTGGTCCGCGGGCCGGATCACGTCTTCGAGCTGGCCAACGACGCCTATGTCCGGCTGGTCGGCCGGGGCGACCTGGTCGGCCGGACGGTGCGCGAGGCGCTTCCCGAGGTTGCCGGCCAGGGCTTCATCGATCTGCTCGACGAGGTCTTCGGGACCGCCCAGCCCTATACCGGCCGGTCGATCGAGGTCGATCTGCTGACCCGGCCCGAAGGTCCGGTCGAGCGGCGCTGGCTCGATTTCGTCTTCCAGCCGATTATCGATGCGGACGGCAGGGTCTCCGGCATCTTCGTCCAGGGCCACGATCAGACGGATCGGCACAATGCCGATCTCCAGCTCCGCGAAAGCGAGGCGAGATTTCGATTGATCGCGGATTCGGCGCCGATCCCGATGTGGGTCACCCGGCTCGATCGCAAGCGCAGCTTCGTGAACCGGGCCTATGTCGATTTCCTCGGGGTCTCCTACCAAGAGGCGATCGACTATGACTGGCGCGAGCGCATCCACCCGGATGACATGGCGCGCCTGCTCGCCGAATCGGTTGCCGGCGAGGCCTCTCTCCAGCCCTTCTCGCTCGAAGCGAGGTATCTGGACGCCGCCGGCGAATATCGCTGGCTTCGCTCCCAGTCGCAGCCGCGCTGGGGCCCGAACGGCGAGCATGAGGGCTTTATCGGGGTCGCCTACGACGTCACCGAGGCCAAGGCGGCCGAGGCGGCGCTGGAGCGCCGGGTCGCGGAACGGACCGCCGATCTCAGCGCAGCGCTCGAGCGGCTGAGGAGCGAGGTCGCCGAGCGCGAGCGCGCCGAAGAGGCGCTTCGCCAGGCCCAGAAGATGGAGGCGGTCGGCCAGCTCACCGGCGGCATCGCCCACGATTTCAACAACCTTCTGACCCCGATCCTCGGCGGCCTCGAGCTGATCGCCTCGCGCGTGGAGGAGCCGCGGCTGAAGCGCGTCGCCGAGGCCGCGCTCGAATCTTCGCGCCGCGGCGCGAAGCTCACCGGCCAATTGCTCGCTTTCTCGCGGATCCAGCGGCTCACAATGAAGCCGGTGGAGGTCAATGAGGTGATCGCGAACATGCGCCAGATCCTCGCCCACACGATCGGGCCGGAGGTCGAGATCGTCACCCGTCTCGATCCGGCGGCAGGCCGCGCCGTCTGCGACGAGAACCAGCTCGAAAACGCGATCCTCAACCTCGCGATCAATGCCCGCGACGCGATGAATGGCGGTGGACGGCTTACCATCGCGACCAAACCGGTCGAGGAGCCGGGCCGGCCCGACCTGGAGGCCGGCGCCTATATCTGCCTCACCGTTGAGGACGACGGCTGCGGCATGGCTGCCGAAGTCCTCGCCCGCGCGACCGAACCCTTCTTCTCGACTAAGCCGGTCGGTAAGGGCACCGGTCTCGGGCTCAGCCAGGTCTATGGCGTCGCCCAGCAGTCGGGCGGCACTGTCCGCATCCGGAGCGAGGTCGGAAAAGGCACGAAGGTCCACATGCTCTTGCCTGCCGCCGTCGGACAGGAAGCCGCGCCCGCGGATCATGCCGACAAGCCTCGCGGCCACGATGCGGCGCCAGCCCATATCCTGGTTGTCGACGACGATCCGGATGTCCGCGATTTCCTCGTCGATGCGCTGGACGAGCTCGGCCACCGCGTCGCCGCCTGCGACAATGGCGAGGAGGCGTTGAAGCGCCTCGCCGACGATTGCCCCGATCTCCTGCTGCTCGATTTCGCCATGCCCGCCATGAACGGCGCCGAACTCGCCCGACGCGCGCGTGATCTCTGTCCGGAGCTGCCGATCGTCATCGTCACCGGCTATGCGGAGAGCGAGCAGCTCGAGGCCGCGCTCGGCGGCGACGTCCAGCTGCTTCGCAAGCCCTTCACCATCGACGCGCTCGTCGCGTGCATCGCTGACAATCTCGGCGGGGGCGCGCTTGCGCGAAGCTGAAAGCGGGTTCACCTTGGCTCCCGAGGGAGGAGCCATGGCAACCGCGAGCCAGACCGCGCCTGATAAGACGCCGCGCACCGAGCGCGGTCGGCGCACCTTGCGCAAATTGCTGGAGGCGGCCGCGCGCGAATTCGGCGAGCGCGGATTCCACGAGGCGGCGATCACCGGGATCACACAGCGCGCCGGCGTCGCGCTCGGCACCTTCTACACCTATTTCGAATCGAAGGAGGAAGTGTTCCGCGCCCTCGTCCGCGACATGAGCCGGATGACCCGCGCCCATGTCGCCGAGGCGTCGCGCGGCGCGCCCGACCGGCTGACGGCCGAGCGCCGCGGCCTTGCCGCCTTCATCGCCTTCGTCCGCGAGCGGCCCGAGCTTTACCGGATCATCGAGGAGGCGCAGTTCGTCGCCCAGGACGAATATCGGCTCCACTATCTCACCTTCGCCGACGGCTATCGGCGGAACCTGGCGGCCGCACGCGCGCGCGGCGAGATCGCCGGAACCGGCGACGACGAGGCCGCGGACGAGCTTCGCGCATGGGCGCTCATCGGAATCAGCGTCTTCCTCGGCATGCGCTACGGCCTGTGGGAGCGTGACATGGCGCCCGAGCGGGTCGCCGATCTTGCCCTCGATCTCGTCTCAGAGGGTCTCAGGGCCCGGACATGATCGGCGACGTTCCGGATCTCATCGCGAAGCGTGCTCTGCTCGCGCCGGACCGAACGGCGCTCGAGCAGCCGGGCGGCCGGTCGCTCACTTATGCCGAGCTCGACGAGCGTTCTTCCCGGGTCGCCGCCTTAGTCCGCGCGCGCGGGATCGGCGAGGGCGATCGCATCGCCTTCCTCTCGCACAACCGGATCGCCTTCTTCGAGATCCTGTTCGCCTGCGCCAAGATCGGCGCAATCCTGGTGCCGCTCAACTGGCGGATGCCGGAGGCCGAGCTTCGCGGCCTGATCGACGATTGCGCGCCGAGCCTGCTTTTCCACGAGGCCGGAGCGCCTGCGCTCAATGTGCCGGCGATCGACCTGGACCGCGATTACGAGGCGCTGGTCGAAGCTTCGGCGCCCGCGCTCGCCCGCGCTCTCTGGCCTGCTACGCAGACCTGGTACCTTATCTACACGTCGGGGACGACCGGGCAGCCCAAGGGCGTCATCTACACCTACCGCATGGCGATCGCGAACTACGTCAACGTGCGCTCGGCGACCGATCTCGTCTCGAACGACTGCACCGTCACCTTCCTGCCCGTCTTCCACACGGCCGGGATCAATCTCCACGCGTTGCCGACGCTGATCGCGGGCGGCCGCGTCATCGTCCTCGACGGCTTCGATGCCGACGCGATCGTGGCGTTGCTCGAGGCGGAGCGGCTCGACACCTTCTTCGCGGTGCCCACCGTCTACCAGGCCCTGCTCGATCATCCCGGCTTCGCGGCAGCGCCGCTCGGCCGGGTTCGCCACTGGGGCTGCGGCGGTGCGCCGCTGCCGGACGTGCTCGTGGAACGCTGTCGCGATCTCGGCATCCGCGTCTGCAACGGCATGGGCATGACCGAGACCGGGCCGACCGCCTTCCTGATCGATCCCGCCGACGCCTGGGACCGGATCGGGTCGGTCGGCAAGCCGCAGCTGCTCTGCACTGCGCGTATCGTCCGCGCCGACGGAAGCACGGCGGCGCCGGGCGAGGTCGGCGATCTCCATTTTGCCGGCCCGGGGGTAACGCCCGGCTATTGGCGCAACCCGGAGGCGACCGGTGCTGCCTTCACCGACGATGGCTGGCTTCGCTCCGGCGACCTCGCGCGTCGGGACTCGGACGGCTTCTTCTACATTGCGGGGCGGCGGAAGGAGATGTTCATCTCCGGCGGCGAGAATGTTTATCCCGCCGAGGTGGAGAATGTGCTCTGCGCGCATCCCGCCGTCGCCGACGTCGCCGTCCTTCCCGCGCCCGATCCGCGCTGGGGCGAGGTCGGCCGCGCCTTCGTCATGTTGTCGGACCGCGCACCGCGGCCGGCGCCGGACGATCTCGCCGCCTTCTGCCGTCAGCGCCTCGCGCCCTACAAGGTGCCCAAGAGCTTCGAGTTCGTCGCCGACTTTCCCCGCACCTCCGCGGGCAAGATCCAGAAGCATCTGCTCGACTGACGATGCTCGAAGAAGCCCAACGCCTCGCCCGCGCGGGCCGGCGCGACGAAGCCGTCGCTTTGGTCCGCCGTTCCGCCGCCGAAGGCGATTTGGAGGCCGCCTTTGCGCTCGCCAACTGGCACCTTTACGGCCTCTACGTGCCGCGCGATGTCGGGGCGGCTCTGGCGCTCCTGCGCGCCGCTGCCGCGTCCGGCCACGGCGATTCCGCGCGTCTGCTTGCGGGACTTGCCGAGCCCGCCGAGGCGCGGGCCGCGCTCGCCGCCGTCGGCGATCCGGAATCGGCCCGCCAGCTCGCTCTAATCGACGCGATGGACGAGGGCGAGCGCCCTTGCGAAATCCTTAGCGAGGACCCTCCGGTCCGCCTCGTCCGAGGCCTGTTCTCCGCCGAGGAATGCGCCTGGCTGGGCAGCCGCGCGGCGCCGCTGCTTCGGCCGTCCACGATCGTCGACGCCGCCAGCGGACGCCCGCGGCCGGACCCGGTGCGCACCTCGGACGGGATGAATTTCGGCCCCGGGCAGATGGACGCGGTCGTCGCGGCCTTGACCCGGGGGATTCATCGAGCGGTCGGGATCGCGCCTTCATGCGGCGAGCCGCTCCACGTGCTGCGCTACATGCCTGGCCAGGAATTCCGCCCCCATCTCGATGCTCTCCCGGGGGTCTCCAACCAGCGCGCCTGGACCGCTTTGGTCTATCTCAACGACGGCTATGAAGGCGGCGAGACGATCTTCCCCGAGCTCGGCCTCTCGGTCCGCGCCCGCGCCGGCGACGCCTTGATCTTCCGCAACGTCGATTGCGACGGTCGCGCCGATCCGCGCACCCGCCATGCCGGCGCTCCGGTCACCAGGGGCGCCAAGTGGCTCGCCTCCCGTTGGATCCGCGAGCGCCCCTTCGATCCCTTCGCCCCCGCCTGAACGAAAAGGGCGCGCCCTCCGCCGGGAGGACGCGCCCTGATTCAGCGAGCGGCCGCTGCCGCGCTGCCGCTTAGCCGTGGATGAACTGCTCGAGCGCCGTGAAGGCCTCGTCGTCCGTCGTCTGGATCGGCGGGTGCTTGCAGAAATAGGCCGAGGCCGGGTGGATCGGGCCGCCGATGCCGCGGTCC
>JAEWCW010000078.1 GCA_023390415.1 Pseudomonadota bacterium
TCGGCGGGCTTGGCCGCCTTGGTGGTCTTCATCAGCGCCTTCATGGGCCAGACCTCTTCGAAATGAGCGACGCCGCCCACGCAAGGGGCGGCGATCTGCGCGGCCAAATGGCAGCGGCGCCTGAAAATGTCAACGAAAACGCGGGATTCGTGGAGGGTATTATTATACCGTCAGTCGATGCGCGTGAGCGTTTGGATGAGTCCGACCCGTGCCCGCTCCCCGTCCGCTTCGACCTCTACGGTTCGCTCCGAGCGGTAAACGTGGGTGAGGCCGGTCGCCAGCCAGACGTCATAGCTTTCGGTCGCGCGGATTCCGTCGCTTCTGAACGGCGGCAGGGTTTGCTGGCCGAAGGTGGCCGCCGCCGACCGGATGATCCGCTCATATTCGGCGGCGGGAATGGTCGACACGGAGCTGATCCGCGCCCTCTCGCGATCGGTCGAGTCCAGCGAAACCGCGACGTCAAAGGCAGCTATGCCGAACGGGGTCTCCATCGGCACCTTTGCGGTAATGGGTTCGGACCGATCATGCTCCGTGCCGCTCATCGCGATGATCGGCAGAAAGTTCTGGCCGAGCATGTTGAAGCGCTGATCGTCCGACATTTCGCGGAAAGACCGGTACGCCGTTCTTGTGCGCTCGAGCGCGGCGGGATCGGATCGATTTCCGCCGAAATGCTCGACCAGAATGGCTTCGGCAGCGTCCCAAAATTCCGTCTCGTTCTTGAAGCCGACGATGTTGGAATTTTCATCCAGGCGGAATGTCATAGGCTGGATCAGCAGGCGTTCGGCGGGCGAGGTCGGGCGCAGGCCGGGCGGGATCGTCCACTGGATGGTGAGCAGGTATCCCTCCGGATGGCGATCGAATGTCGCGGTGAACTCGCCCGCGAAGCTTCCCGCCCCACGGCCGCCGAGCGACTGTCGTTCGAGACGATAGCGAAGCGGTACCCCGATCGGAGGGGCGAACGGAATCGTCACATAGTCCGCCGCCGGCACCTGGGCGGGTGGGGCGGGCGCATCAGAGGCTTGGCCACTGGACGGAAAGACGGCGATCCCGATCGCCAAGAGCATCACACCAACGCGCATTTCGACCCCTCTTTGGAAGAGAGCCTAGCAGCTATGGCCCTCGCGGCTAGCCCCTGCCGTCTCGTCCTTCACCCAATCGGCATAATCGCAGAGCGCGTCGGGGATGGGCCAGACGACCGCGGCGGGGACGTCGTAGCTGTGGAGTGCGCCGATACGCGCGATCAGCGCCTCGGCGCGCTCGGCGCTGGTCTTGAACAGGGCGGCGAATTCCTGCGCTTCCTCGATGGCGCCCTGCCAGCGGTAGATGGAGGCGATCGGCCAGACATTGGCGCAGGCGGCGAGTCTCTCCTCGATGCAGGTCCGCGCGATCCGCCGCGCCTCCGCCTCGCTTCCGAAGGTGGCGTAGACGGAGACGATAGCGGTCATCCCTGCGCCCGCGCCCGAAGTCGCCGCTCGCCGAGGCGGTGCGCGGCGTAGACGAGGGTGCCGAGCAGCATCGCGGCCATCGCCTGGTGGGCGACTGCGATGTGGATCTCGACCCCGGTGAGGATGGTGAGGATCCCGAGCCAGATCTGGATCGTCACCGCTGCGATCACCGCGACGGCGCCCTCGCGCTCGCCCGCCTGCCAGGCCTTGATCGCGAGCAAGGCCGCCGCCGCGGCCGCGACGAAGGCGAGCCAGCGGTGGACGAACTGCACCACGATCGGATTGTCGACCAGGTTGCGCAGGAAGCCGCCCTCCATAGGCGTGTCGGCCGGGAACCATTCGTGGCCCATCTTCGGCCAGCTGTTGAAGGCGTAGCCCGCCTCGAGCCCGGCGACATAGGCCCCAAACAGGAACTGGACGAACAGGATCGCGATCGCCCAGATGCCGATCGTCGGTACCCGCACCGGCGCGGCGCCGGGATTCATCGCCAGCCGCCGCATGTCGAGCGCGACCCAGATCAGGCCGCCGAAGATCGCGAAGGCGGTGAGCAGGTGGACGGCGAGCCGGATGTGGCTGACCTCGGGCACATCGACGAGCCCGGATGCGACCATCCACCAGCCGATCGCGCCCTGCAGCCCGCCGAGCGCGAGCAGGCCGACCAGCTTCGGCGCCTGGCCCCGCGGGATGGCGCGCCGCCACCAGAAGACGAGCAGCGGAATCGCGAAGGCGAGGCCGATCAGCCGGCCGAGCAGGCGGTGGATATATTCCCAGAAATAGATGAACTTGAAGTCCTCGAGGCTCAT
Organism: Pseudomonadota bacterium; assembly: GCA_023390415.1. Lineage (GTDB taxonomy): Bacteria > Pseudomonadota > Alphaproteobacteria > Sphingomonadales > Sphingomonadaceae > Allosphingosinicella. The sequence goes on from JAEWCW010000078.1 coordinate 2,249, forward strand.
GCCCCGGTTGACCTGCTGATATTGCGGACTGGTCCGATAGGCGTCGAACTCGGCCTGCCAGTGCTCTGCGTTGAGCGGCGGTAAGGTCCCGGTCACCACATCCCAGCGCACGATCGAAAGACCCGATTCGGTCAGCCGGGTGATCCCGCCCACGACGATCATCGTCAGCACGAGCCCGGCGACGAAGAGCAGCCACAGAGAGATTGCAGCGGGGCGGGGACGGGGTTCGGCGGGGCGCTTGAGCATGGGCCGCGATATGGCCGCCCAGCGCCTTTTTGCCAATGCGCGGTTATGGCAGCGGGGGTGCAACTTATTTGCCTATGTGATGTTGTATCTTCACGCTTTGAGGCATATAGGGGCGTCATGTTCGCCAATGGGGTCAGGAACGGGAATGTGGATCGGGCGGCGATTGCCGTCTCGGGCCTCTGCGTCGTCCATTGCGTCGCGAGCGCCGTCCTCGTCGCCTTCCTGAGCTCGGCCGGCGGCCTGCTGCTCGATCCGATCGTCCACGAAGTCGGCCTCGTGATCGCCCTCTTCCTCGGTATCTTCGGCCTCGGCCGCGGCCTGCTCGAGCATGGGTTCATGATGCCCGCCGCGGTCGGCAGCCTCGGTCTGGGCATGATGGCCGGCGCGCTGACGCTGGGACACGACCATGGCGGTACGATCTATGCGATCGTCGGAGTCCTCGTCCTTGCGCTGGGCCACGATCTCAACCGCCGCGCGGTGATCTGACTTCTGACGGGCTGGGTTCCAAGACCGGCCTCAGCCCGTCACCAACCCTTCAGCCCGTTACCTTGCTCCCGAGCGGCTTCACCGCGGGGCCGTGCAGCACCTCGCCCGAAAGCGCGAAGCGTGAGCCGTGGCAGGGGCAGTCCCACGTCCGGTCGTTGGCGTTCCAGCCGACCAGGCAGCCCATATGGGTACAGACCGCCGACACCGCGTGGACCCGTCCCTCCTCGTCCTTGAACGCCGCGACATTGTCGCCGTCCACCTTCATGATCGCCGCGTCGCCGGGCGCGAGCTCGTCATAGCTCTTCGGCTTCCGGGAGAGATAGCCGGAGACTAGGTGAGCGGCGACGTCCAGATTCTCCTTGGCGAACTCCTTGGCGCCGGCGATCGGCTTCACTCGCCGCGCATCGAAGACAGGGAGCCATTCATTCTCCCGATCGGTGGCGAGATCGGCGATGATCCGCGCCGCTGCCGTGCCGTTGGTGATTCCCCAGGCCGAGAAGCCGGTCGCGACCAGATAGGCTTGGCCGACATGTGACGACCAGCCGACCAGGGGCGCGCCGTCCATCGACGTATAATCCTCGTTCACCCAGCGATGCGCGATCGGGCCGGGCTGGAAATTCTCCGCAACCCAGGTTTCGATGCCGCGGAACAGGTCCTGCTCGTCGTCGGGATGGCCGGGCTTGAAGCTCGCGCCGGCGACGATCGCCATGGTCCTGCCGTCCGCGCCGCGATGGCTTCGGATCGATCGGCCGGGCTGCTCGGCATTCTTGTACATGCCCGGGATGGCGCGGCCGACCGGCGCGGCGATCACCGCATCGGCGTGCGGATAGGCTATCGAATAATACATGCCGATCTGCCCGAGCGGCAGGTGGGTCGCCATCACCACCTGCCGCGCCGTTACGGTCCCGGTCTCGGTGGTGACGCTGGTCGGCGAATAGTCGATCGCACGGCTGTTCTCGAAGACGTGGCAGCCGTCGCCCGGGAGGCTCGCCGCAAGGCCCGCGACATATTTGACCGGGTGGAACTGGGCCTGGTCGTCCCACCGCATCGCCGCCAGCACGGGGAAGGGGAGGCCGATGTCGCCCCGGTCAAGATGCGCCGGAAGGCCGAGCCGCCGCGCGATCTCGACCTCCTGTTCGAGCTGCTCGACATAGGATTCGTCCTCGGTCCACACATAGGCCGGCATCTTTTCGATATCGGCGTCGATGTCGTGGGTGCGGGCGAGCTCGGCGATGGCGCGGATCCCCCATTGCTGGGCCTCGGCGTAGAGCCGCGCCTTGTCCTCACCATGCTTTTTCTCGAGGTCGCGATAGAGGAGGCCGTGCTGAGAGCTGATCTTCGCCGTGGACATGCCGGTCACCTGCCGGCCCACCCGCAGCGCCTCGATCACCGCCACCTTGAGGCCGCGATCCTTCAGGAAGCGCGCGGTCGTGATCCCGACGATCCCGCCGCCGACGATCGCGACATCGACCTCGAGGTCGCCGGAGAGCCTCGGAAAGGACGGCGCCTCAGCGGTCGCGTTCCAATAACCTCGCTCCTCGCGCATCAACCGTCTCCTTCTCGGAAGGTGACAACCGTGCGCGGACCCTGCCTGTTCCCGCGGATTTCCGCCGTCGCCAGCCGAATCCCTAGAAGGCGCTCGCGATCAGGTAAAAGCCGGCGCCGATGATCGCCGCGGCCGGCATCGTGACGATCCAGGCGACGACGATGTTGCCGGCGACGCCCCAGCGCACAGCCGTCGCGCGCCGGGCGGCCCCAACGCCCATGATGCAGCCGGTGATGGTGTGGGTGGTCGAGACCGGGACGCCCATCGAGGTCGCCGAGAAGAGCATGATCGCGCCGCCTGTCTCGGCCGCGAAGCCCTGGTGCGGGGTGAGCCGCGTGATCTTCGATCCCATCGTGTGGACGATCCGCCACCCGCCCATCAGGGTGCCGAGGCCCATCGCCGCCTGGGCCGAGATCACCACCCAGAATGGCACGTAGAAGTCGCCGGTCAGATAGCCGGTCGAGAAGAGCAGGACGGCGATGATCCCCATCGTCTTCTGCGCGTCGTTGGCGCCGTGGCCGAGCGAATAGGCGGCCGCCGAGACCAATTGCAGCCGTCTGAACACGGTGTCCGAGGTCCGCGCGGAGACCGGTTTGAACAGCCAGGAGCTGACCAGCATCATCAGCAACGCGACGACCATGCCGAGCATCGGTGACAGGAAGATCGCCAGCGCCGTCTTGATCACGCCGGAGCTGACCACCGCGCCGAATCCAGCCTTGGTGATCCCCGCGCCGAGCAGGCCGCCGATCAGGGCATGGCTGGACGAGGAGGGGATTCCCAGCGCCCAGGTGATCACGTTCCAGGCGATCGCGCCCATCAGCGCGCCGAAGATCACCGCCGGGTCGATGACCGATGGGTCGACGATGCCCTTGCCGACCGTCTCGGCGACGTGAAGGCCGAAGAACAGGAAAGCGATGAAGTTGAAGAACGCCGCCCAGCACACCGCAAGCTGCGGCGAGAGGACACGCGTCGAGACCACCGTCGCGATCGAGTTGGCCGCATCGTGGAGTCCGTTGATGAAGTCGAACGCCAGTGCGACTGCGACCAGCCCGATGATGATCGGCAGGGCGACGGTGGGTTCCATGGTCCGTTCCCTGCTCAGGCGTGATCGATGACGATGCCCTGGATCTCGTCGGCGACGTCCTCCAGCCGATCGAGCACGCGCTCGACATGGCTGTAGATTTCGCGGCCGACGATGAAGTCCATCGGCCGTTCCCGCCCATGGGTCTGGAACAGCACCTTGAGGCCGTGCTGGTAGAGGTCGTCTGCGCGGCCCTCGAGCAGCACGATCTGCTCGGTGAGCTCGTGGAGCTTCGGCCCGTTGCGGCCGATATTGCGCATCAGCGGCAGCGCCTCTGCCATCAGCCGCGCGGCCTCTGCGGCGAGCTTCGCCATTTCGAGCAGCTGCGGCTCGAACTCGCTGCGCTCATAGAGGGTGATCGCCTTGGCGGTCTGCCACATCTCGTCGACGGCATCGTCCATCGCCGAGATGAGCGCGGTGATCGCGCTCCGGTCGAACGGCGTGATGAACGAGCGCCGCACCGCGATAAGCACGTCGCGGGTGACGTCGTCCGCCGCATTCTCATAGTCGTGGATCTGGCGGCAACTGCCGGCGACGTCCGCGCCTTCGAACAGCCGCACAAGCGCGTCCGCGCCGCCGACGACCGTCGTTGCATGGCGCTCGAACAGATCGAAGAACTTGTCTTCGCGCGGCATCAGCTTCTGGAACAGCCTGAGCATGATTGGGCCCCTCTTTACGTCCGGCCCCGCCGGTTCGCGCAGGCGACTAGCGATTTCGTTGCCCGACGCAAAGCGCGAAATGATCCGGGCAAGGCCAGGCTCCTCGACGGCCCGCGCCGCTTCGGCGCCGGAAAACCAGCGCCGCTCGCGCTCCTCGCGCTCCGGCCAGTCCTCCAGTTCCTCCTCCACGAGCATCGGGAAAAGCAGCACCTCTGCCGGCATGTGGCGCCCGCTCTTCTTACGCTTGGCATAGCCGTAGAGGCCGATCGCGACGTCGCCGACCGCCCCGCGCACGCCTGCTTCCTCCCACGCTTCGATCGCGGCGGCTTCCTGCGCGCTCCTGCCGCGCATCCGGTTGCCGCGCGGGACGACCCAGCGCCGAGTCTCGCGTGACGTGACGAGCAAGATCAGCCGCTCGTCCATTTCCCCCCGCTTCCAGGCCAAAACGCCATATTGGTCGATCAACGTCCGCTCCTGCCGCGCCGCTTGTCCGAAAGCGCCTGAACGCCTATTTCGGTTACATGGATCATGTCCATCACAGCCATAGCGGGCACGACCTCGCCGATGCCGCGCGCGCGACGATGGAAAAGTCGGGCGAGCAGTGGACCCAGATGCGCGCCGCCGTCTTCGCCGCTCTCTCGAGCTTCGACAAGCCCGCCTCGGCCTACGACATCGCCGAGAAGGTCTCGCAGAGCGAGGGCCGCCGGGTCGCAGCCAACAGCGTCTACCGGATCCTGGACCTGTTTGTCGGCGCGAATCTCGCGCGGCGCGTCGAGAGCGCCAACGCCTATGTCGCCAACGACCATCCCGATTGCCTCCACGACTGCATCTTCCTGATCTGCGATTCCTGCGGCGCCACCCGCCACCTCGACGACGACAGCCTCTCGAGCGGCGTCCGCGCCGCCGCGAAGAGCGCGGGCTTCAAGGCCGAGCGTCCGGTGATCGAGGTCCGCGGTCGCTGCGGCGAGTGCGAGAGCAAATAGCCGCATAGCGGCCGCTTCCCGCGGACCTTCTATAATTTCACGGCGCCGACTGTGGCCCGGGCGCCACAGCCCGTGGCTTACCTGTCGCGCGCTGCCCGCTGCGTTTGGTCGCGCGCGCAACATCGGTTACTTTGGCCGCCGTAATGAAAGGGAGAGATGTATGTCGATCCAGCGTTTCATTCCGGCCCGTCGGCCGCTTCTCCTCGCCGCTTCCGCACTCGCGACGCTGACCACAGCGTCTCCGGCCTTCGCCCAGCAAGAGCCGGCGGCGGGCACGCAGCAGTCCAATCCGGACATCGTCGTCACGGCGACCCTTCGCGAGCAGCGGCTGATCGAGGTGCCCTTCTCGGTCAACGCGCAGACCGAGACGGACATACAGCGCTCGGCTGCAGCCACGCTCGAGGATCTCTCCCGCAACGTCGCAGGCCTCGCAGTCCAGAATCTCGGGCCGGGCCAAAGCCAGGTCGCGATCCGCGGTGTCTCGGCCGGCCAGATCGTCCGCGACCAGCCGGGCGTGAAGGAGCAGGTCGGCGTCTATCTCGACGACAGCGTCATCTCGCTCTCCCTGTTCACGCCCGATCTCGACCTGTTTGATCTCAACCGCGTGGAGACCCTGCGCGGGCCGCAGGGCACCCTGTTCGGCTCGGGCTCGGTCGGCGGCACCGTCCGCTACATCACCAACCAGCCGCGCATCGGGGTCGTTGAGGGCCAGGTCGAGGCGAACATCAACCTCGTCGACGGCGACGATCTCGGCGGCGCGCTGCGCGGCGCGATCAACCTTCCGCTCGGCGACAGCGCCGCGATCCGCGCGGTCGCCTATCACACCGAATATGGCGGCTTCATCAATGCGCGGCGCGAGGGCGGCGCGATCGAGGAGGACATCAACGACGGCCACCGCACCGGCGGTCGGATTGCCATCCGCTTTCAGCCCAGCGACCGCATCGCGATCACCCCGCGCTTCGTCTATCAGGAGATCGAGACCAACGGCTTCAACCGGCAGGAGGTCTACAACCTCTATGCCAATCCGTTCAACACGACCCGGCCGGCCGTCACCTTCCGCGAGCGCGAGCAGTTCCTGCTGCTCGACGAGCGCTTCAAGGACGAGACGATGCTGGCGGACCTCACCGCCACCTTCGGCCTCGGCCGCGTCGATCTCACATCGATCACCACCTACATCAACCGCGACATCCTGGTCAGCCGCGATGCAAGCGCGCTGACCGGAAGCGTCTCGGTCGATCTCGGCTTCCCGGCCGCGGGCGTGCTGCTGCCCTCGAACCTCGTCGATACGACGGCGCTCGAATCCTGGAGCCAGGAGGTTCGCCTCAGTTCGGCGAGCGAAGGACCGTTCCAGTGGGTGGTCGGCGCCTTCTATTCGGACGTCCAGCGCGACTATAGCCAGCGCCTCCCGACGCCCGGCTACGACGCCTTCACCGACGCCCGCTTCGGCGCCGGCACCTCGGTCGCGGTCGCCAACGGCTTCCCGCTCAATTCGCCCTACAATGCCGATCTGCCCTACGACATCGAGCAGAAGGCGGTGTTCGGCGAGGGCAGCTACGACATCACCGATCGCTTCACGATCACCGCCGGCGGCCGCTATTACGACTTCTCCGAGGTCCGCGAGTTCAATTCGGGCGGTCTCTTCTCGAACGGCGACAACAATGTCGACCGCACCTCTTCGGACGGCTTCAGCCCGCGCGTCATCCTGACCTACGAGGTTGCGGACGACATAAGGGTCAACGCCCAGGCCGCGCACGGCTTCCGCCTGGGCGGAGTCAACGATCCGCTCAACATCCCGCTCTGCACCGGCGGTGCCGGCGGCGTCGACGCGCTGACCTACGGCAATCGCCCGACCTACGAGGACGAGACGCTCTGGAACTACGAGCTCAACGTTCGCGGCCGGCGCGGCCCCCTCACCTTCCACGGCGCCGCTTTCTATACGGACATCAGCAACCTTCAGGTCACGGCCGACGCCGGCACCTGCTCGTCGCGCGTCGTGTTCAACGTGCCCAAGGCACATACGATGGGCCTGGAGTTCGAGCTGAACGCTAACCCGGCCGAAGGGCTCAACTTCGCAATTGCCGGGAGCCTGCTCGAGGCGGAGTTCGATTCGACCGTGACCACCACGGCCGGGGCGGTCATCGCCGGCATGCGCGAGGGCAATCGGCTGCCGTCGGTGCCGCGCTTCCAGCTCTCGACCAGCGCGAGCTACGCCTTCCCGGTCGCCCGCGCCGCCGAGGCCTATGTCGGCGCCTCCTTCCAGCATGTCAGCAGCCGCTACACCCAGCCGGGCGACCAGGAGAACAACCCCAGGACCTTCGTCCACGGCCTGCCGTTCGGCGGTCAGCCGGCTGGATCCTCGACCACGCTGAACCTGCGGCTTCCCGATTATCAGCTGCTCAATCTCAGCGCGGGCGTCGATTGGGAGAACGGCTTCAGCGTCATGGCCTATGTCACCAACGTGCTGGACGAGAACCCGCTGCTCGCCTTCGATCGCGAGCGCGGCGGGCGCGCCCGGCTCGGCTTCCATGTCGGCCAGCCGCGCACCTACGGCCTGACGGTCAGGAAGCGCTTCTGAGGTGCCCCGGCTCAGCCGCCGCGCCCTGCTCCTCGGCGCAGGTCTAGTGGCGGCTGCGGGCGGCGCGAAGGCGCAGCGGCGCGAGCGATGGGATGCGGTCGTCGTGGGCGCGGGCGTGTTCGGCGCCTGGACGGCGACCCACCTTCGCCGCCGCGGCTATCGCACGCTCCTCGTCGATTCCTGGGGGCCGGCCAATGCCCGCGCCTCCTCGGGCGACGAGAGCCGGATGACCCGCGGCGCCTATGGCCGCGACGAAGTCTATACGCGCATGGCCTGGGACTCGCTTCCCGAATGGCGCGGACTCTCGGCCCGTGCCGGCCTGCCGATCTTCCATGAGACCGGCGTCCTGTTCTTCTTCGGAAGCGCCGAACCCTATGTGGAAGACAGCATCGCGGTCCACCGCCGCCTCGGGCTGCCGATCGAGCGGCTCGGCCGCCGCGAGCTCCAGCGGCGCTTCCCGGCGATCGATTTCGACGGGGTCGAGCTCGGCCTCTTCGAGCCGGGCTTCGGCGTTCTGATGGCGCGCCGCGCCGTCCAGACCCTGGTCGCCGAGTTCGTCCGCGCCGGCGGCAGCTACCGCCAGGCCGCGGTCGCGCCGCCCCGCGTCCGCGAGGGGTCGCTGGAAGAGATCCGCACCGCGGCTGGCGACCGGATCGCCGCCGATCGCTTCGTCTTCGCCGCCGGCCCCTGGCTTCCGCGCCTGTTCCCGGACCTGCTCGGCAACCGCATCTTCCCGACCCGGCAGGAGGTCTTCTATTTCTCGCCGCCGCCAGGCGACGGGCGCTTCCTTCCCGGGGCTCTCCCCGGCTGGGCCGATTTCAACGCCGGCGACATCTATTACGGCTTTCCGGACCTGGAGGCGCGCGGCTTCAAGATCGCCCACGACGCCCACGGTCCGGCGATGGACCCCGACCGCGGCGACCGCACCCCGTCGGCCGAGGCGCTCGCGGACGTCCGCCGCTACATGGAGCGGCGATTTCCCGCCATGCGCGGCCGCCCGCTGAGCGAGGCGCGCGTCTGCCAATATGAGAACAGCTCGAACGGCGACCTGCTGATCGATCGCCACCCGTCTTTGGCGAATGTGGTGCTCGTCGGCGCCGGCTCGGGCCACGGCTTCAAGCACGGCCCCGCGGTCGGCCGCTACGCCGCCGCTCTGGTCGCCGACGATCTCGCCGCGCCGGAGCCGCGCTTCTCGCTCGCTTCCAAGGGCGAACGCCAGCAGCGTGACGTCCATTGAGCGCCTCGCAAGCCAGGAGCTCAATGCCATGACGGCTGGAGCGCTACTGCTATTGGCCGTCGCGTCGCTATCCGCATGCGCGACGGGAGCGGAGTCCGTCCGATCGGAACGCGGGGCGTGCGAAGCGGTCAAGGCGCGCGTGACGGCGGTCCGGGATGTCCCAGGCGGCGTGATTGGCTTTTGCGACATCATCCCGGCGGACAGCAGCCCGGCGGACTTTTACGTCATAACGCTGCACAGTAATCGCATTTGCGAGGGCATTTGCAGCACCAACATGGGCACGTACGCGGTCCACAAGGCGACTGGACGCATCTTCGAATGGGATGTGGGCGAATGGCAACTCGGCCCACCGGTCGTGGGGGGTCGCTGACAGCAAACAAAAGGGGCCGCCCCCGAAGGGACGGCCCCGCATTGTCAGCCGGAAGGCGGCCTGAAGGTTAAGCGCGGGTCTCCGCGGAGGCGACGCTCACCAGGGCCGCGAACGGCATATGACAATGAGACATCAGACCACCTCCTTTCAGTTGTTGAACAGTGACTGGGAAATGGGAAGTTCGCTCGGAAAATCAATGGCCTGGTGCCCCGCCTGCCGGAATGCGGAAGGAGGGGCTAGAGGGAACGGCCCGTCGTTTCGTGCGTTGAACAGAGTTGCCCGGGCGGGATCCGTCTGTTTGCGATCTGCCCGCGCGAGCCGGGGAGACTGACATGGAGACCGAAGACAGAACGCGCACCGACGCCGCGGTGGACTATTCGCATGCCTTGATCTCGTCGCGCCGGGTGGAGGGGACGCCGGTCTACAATAAGGACGGCGACAAGCTCGGCACCGTCCATTCGGTAATGATCGAGAAGAAGAGCGGGCGCGTCGCTTATGCGGTGATGGCGTTCGGCGGCTTCCTCGGCCTCGGCGAGCGCGTCCACCCGGTGCCGTGGGAGCTGCTCACCTACGATGTCGACCGCGACGGCTATACGGTCGATCTCTCGCGCGAGCGGCTGGAAAATGCGCCGACCATGCACCTCGACGAGGACGATCGGCCGGTGGACCGCGCCTATGAGGATGCCACCTCTTATTACGGCACGATGCGCTGGTGGGGCCTCTGACAATGCGATCCGGCGGGGGCCGCCTTGACCCCCGCCGAACCAGTCCTTAAGGGCCTCGGCTCCGGCCGGCCCCATCGTCTAGCGGTCTAGGACGTCGCCCTTTCACGGCGAAAACACGGGTTCGAGTCCCGTTGGGGTCACCATCCTCGCCGCGCATCCGGTCAGCGGCTCGCCGTCCGGATATTTTGCCTCTCCCGAAGCTGCCGCTCGGCATCCGCGATTGTCTCGCGGCGGCAGCGTTCGCGCGCGTTGCCGTAGACCGCGCCGAGATCGTTGCTTCCGCACAAGGCGCGGGCCGCGCTTCCGATCCGACGCCGGATCTGGACGAGCGCCTGCGGGTCGCCGACCTGGCTGTCGCTGGCAGAGATCCTGACCTCCTCGGCCGCAGCCTGGGTCGGGGCGAGCGCAGCCGCACTTCCCGCTGCGATCAGCAGGGCCAGTGGCAGGATGGCGGACTTGGCGATATCATTGATCATCTTCTGTCTCCTTGCGGGCCGCCGGATGCGGCACGCCGGGCGCTTTGCGGGGGAAGCGTGGGAAGCGGCGTTGGAACAGGCGTGGAAACGTCCGCCGGCGAAGACGGACGGCTCGAGATCGGGCTGATCGGCGAGCTTCGCGTGGTCCGCGCCGGCAGCCTCGTGCCGCTGCCCCGCTCGCGCAAATGCCGCGCCTTGCTCGCCATCCTCGCCGCCACCGGAAAGCCGCAGCGCCGCGAGCGCTTGTGCGAACTGCTCTGGGATGTGCCGGACGACCCGAAAGGTGCGCTGCGCTGGAGCCTCAGCAAGCTCCGGGCGATTCTCGGTCATGCCCTGATCGCGGATCGCGAGACGGCGCGGATCGACAGCGCGGCCGTCGACGTCGATCTCGCCGCTTTGCACGCGGGCGCGGCCGACGCGCCGGAGCTTCTCGGCAGCGATTTCGCCGAGGGGCTGGACGTCCCCCGCTGCCCGGAGTTTCAGGCCTGGCTCGCTGCGATCCGCGAGGACGTGCGCCAGGCCCAGCTCCGCACGCTCGCCGCTTTGGTAGAGAGGCTGCGCGACGTTCCGGCAGCGGCCCTTCCTTATGCCCGGCTCAAGGTCGAGCGTGACCCTCTCGACGAGCAGGCGCGGGTCGATCTCGTCGCTTTGCTCGAAGCCGCCGGCCGCGGCGACGAGGCGAGGCGGCAGCGCGAACTTTCAGCCGCGGCCCTGCGCGAAGCCGACGTTCCGGTCCCGACCGCCCTCACCCATCCGAAGCGTGGGGCGGTGCCGGCGCCCGTCCAGCGCGTCCGCTTCTGCAAGTCCGTGGACGGGACCCGCATAGCTTTCACCGAAGCGGGCAGGGGGCCGGCCCTCATCCGCGCCGGCAATTGGCTCAGCCATCTCGAATATGAGCTGGAGAGCCCGCTCCACCGGCATTGGATCGACGAGCTGACGAGGACGCGCACCTTCGTCCGCTACGACGCGCGAGGCAGCGGCCTGTCGGATCGGGATCCCGCGGACCTGTCGCTCGATGCGCTTGCAGGCGATCTCGAGGCCGTCGCCGCCGAAGCGGCCGGAGACGGCTTCGACCTGCTCGGAATCTCGCAGGGCTGCGCAACCGCCATCGCCTTCGCCGTGCGCCACCCGGAGAAGGTGCGGCGCTTGATCCTGTTCGGCGGCTTCCTCGCCGGCTGGAGCTACGGCTCGGCCGAGATCCGGTCGCGCTGGGAGGCGATGATCACTTTGACCGGGGACGGGTGGGACGGCGACAATCCCGCCTTCCGTCAGATGTTCACGAGCCTGATCCTTCCTAACGCGACTCCGGACCAGGCGCGCCGCTTCAACGAGCTTCAGCGTGTCTCCGCCACCCCAGGCGAGGCCGAGCGCCTGCAGCGCGCGCTGGGGGCGCTCGACGCCCGCCGGATCGCGGGCGCGGTTCGGGCGCCGACCATCGTCTTCCATTGCCGAGGCGATGCGATGGTGCCTTTCGACGCCGGGCTGGCGCTGGCAGCGCGGATCCCCGGCGCTGCCTTCGTCGGGCTCGACAGCGACAATCACCTGCCGCTCGAGGACGAGCCGGCCTGGGCCGAGTTCGTCCGCCACCTCCGCGATTTCCTGGGCTGAGGCTACGTTGCCAGTCTAGCGGCACATCCGCCCGCCCCATTCGCCGCGCGCCGCCTGGTCGAGATGGAAATGGTCGGCATGGGCGCGGTTGTAACCGGGCGAGAGGGTGGTCGCGAACAGGGCGCAGGCACCGTCGCGCACCTGCTTCAGGAAGGCGCCACGGGCGCCTTCATCGTCCCAGTCGTCGAGCACCGAGACCCGGGTGCCGCCAGCGATCCGGAAGCCGGAGACGTCGATCGCGTTGGCCGTGGCGTGCTCGCTCCACGGACCCTCGTCCCGGCCATAGAGGCGGCGGCAGGAATAGGTGCCGAGATGGTCGATCGCCTCCACTGGCCGGCCGAAATGTTCGAGCGCGGCCGGCTGGACGACATGCCATTCCCACAGGGCCAGCGCCGCTGCGACGGGGCAGCTCATCCCCGGCGAATCGGGCCTCCAGCCGGTCTGGAGCGCGCCGCCGCGCTCGATCCGGACCGCGTCCTGATGGCTGCACGCGCCCGCGCTGCGCGGGGGAAGCGCCGTGAAGCGCACGCCGGCGCGGGCGAGCAGGCTCCGGCAGAGATCGCCGTCGCCGGCGAGACCTGCAAGCTTGCGCCCGGTGAAGGCGCCGATCGGCCGCGTGAGATCGAGCTTCGTCCAGGGCAGATCCTCGGGATGCCGCCGCGCCCAAGCGAGAAAGGCAAGGGTCGCTCCCGCGAGCAGGGCCAGGAGCAGGATCGCCTTTAGCACCCGTGCTGGCCGCATCGTCTTAGCGCCGCCGCGCCGTCTCGAGCGGCTCCGCGGTCACCGGATAGCCGGCATCGTCGGGGATGACGACGAAAGCGCCGCCGTCGCGCTGCTCGACCCAGGGCGTGATCTTGCGCACCGGATGGCGCGCTGCGTCGGCGCGCGCCTCCTCGATCGACCCGAAGCGGGCGAGCCGCTCCAGGTTGCGCCGGGTGGGGAAGATGGCGTGGGCGCGGCCCGCCTCGATCTCGGCAATGATCTCGGCCGCCGGCGCCCAAAAGGCGCGCACCGCCTCGTGCGGCGCGATTTCCGGCGCGGGCGCGTCGGCCGGCGCCTCGGCGATGTAGAAGAGGGTGTCGAAGCGCCTGGTCTCGCGGAAATTGGGGCACCAGCGCGCGAACGGAGTGAGCGCGTCCGGGACGATCGTCAGCGCGCTCTTGCGGATGAGGTCGGCGAAGGTCGCGCCGGCGTCCATCTCGGCCCGCAGCCCGTGGGCGGGGCCGTCGATCCCGATCGCGATCCCGGTCTCCTCGATCGTCTCGCGGATCGCCGCGATCTTCGCCGGGCCGTGCGCAGGATCGAGGCCGAGCGCCGCCGCCGCTTCGCTATCTTCGGGATCGATCCGGCCGCCCGGAAAGACCAGGGCCCCCGCAGCGAAGGCCATGTTCGCCGTCCGCTCGATCATCAGCAGTTCGGGCGCCCCGCGCGCCCGCGCCCGCATCAGGACCAGAGTCGCGGCGGGAATCGGTTCAGGGAGGTCCGGCATGAGCGCCTGCTAGCCGGTGCGGCGAGGCGCAGGAAGGTGCAAATCAGGCCTGGCGAAGGCTGGTGGAGCCGAGGGGAATCGAACCCCTGACCTCTGCAGTGCGATTGCAGCGCTCTCCCATCTGAGCTACGGCCCCGCGCCAAGGCACGCCCCCATAGCGGCCGCTTTCGGGCGATGCAACGGCGGATGGCCGGCTTTCCTCCTTTTCGATCCGGTCGGGTTCCAGCCGCTTCCTTCGCGCGCGCGGCAGGGCTAGGTTGCGGATTGAAACGAGGAGACGAACATGGCGCGCGCCTGGCATCTTAAATCGCGGCCCCAAGGGCTGCCCACCGCCGACAATTTCGAGCTCAAGGAGGTCTCCCAGCCCCCGCTCGAGGACGGCATGGTGCGCGTGCGCAACGACTGGCTTTCGGTCGACCCTTACATGCGCGGCCGGATGAACGACGTGAAATCCTATGTCCCGCCCTTCCAGGTCGGCGCGCCGATGGAGGGTGGCGCGGTCGGCACGGTCGTCGAATCGCGCTCGCCGCACCTCGCCGAGGGCGAGACCGTCTTCCACATGCTCGGCTGGCGCGACGAGGCGGTCGGCCCGGCCGCCGGCTTCAACAAGGTGCCGGCGCTCGGCGTGGAGCCCCAGCAATATCTCGCCAATCTCGGCCTCACCGGCGCCACCGCTTATTTCGGGCTCCTACACGTCGCCCAGGCCAAGGAAGGCGACATTGTCTTCGTCTCGGCCGCGGCCGGCGCGGTCGGCTCGGCCGTCGTCCAGATCGCCAAGGCGAAAGGCATGACCGTGATCGGCTCGGCCGGCGGCGCGGACAAGGTCGCCTGGGTCCGCGAGCTCGGTGCCGACGCGGCGATCGACTACAAGGCTGGACCGGTCCTCCCGCAGCTGATGGAGGCGGCGCCCAAGGGCATCGACGTCTATTTCGACAATGTCGGCGGCGAGCATCTCGATGCCGCCTTCGCCACCGCCCGCCAGAATGCCCGCTTCGCTATCTGCGGCATGATCGACTCCTACAATGGCGGCGAGCCCCAGGCCTTCCGCTTCATCATGCGAGTCATCGCCGCGCGGATCATGGTGAAGGGCTTCATCTACACGGACTACCTGCCGCTGATGGGCGAATTCTACCGCGACATGGGCGGCTGGATCGCGAGCGGGCAGGTGACCGGCCGCGAGACGATCCGCGAGGGCCTCGACTCCACCGCCGACGCCTTCCTCGACCTCTTCCGCGGCGCCAACACCGGCAAGATGCTGGTGAAGCTCTGACTTCCCCCTCCCCTCGAGGGGGAGGGCTTCAAGGTCAGGCGAAAGCCGCCGCCCGCTCCCCGATCACCCGCAGATCCTCCACGAACCGCGCATATTCCGCCTCCTTGTCGTCGCGGACGCGCAGCAGGAAGCTGGGGTGAACCGTCACCCAGGCCTCGCTGCCGTCCTCGAGCCGGTGGGCGCGGCCCCGCGAGGCGCCGATCGCCATCGCCTTGCCGAACAGGGACCGTGCCGCGGTCGCGCCGAGGGCAACGGTCAACGGCGGCCGGATCAGCGCCCTTTCCTGCTCCAGCCACCAGCGGCACGCGGAAATCTCGCCGCCGTCGGGCTTGGCGTGGATCCGCCTCTTGCCGCGCTGCTCGAACTTGAAATGCTTGACCGCATTGGTGACGTAAGCCGCGCTTCTGTCGATCCCGGCCTCGCCGAGCGCCCGGTCGAACAATTGCCCGGCCGGCCCGACGAACGGCCGCCCCGCCAGATCCTCCTGGTCGCCCGGCTGCTCGCCGACGAACATGATCCTGGGCTCGAGCGGCCCCTCGCCGAACACGGTTTGCGAGGCGCATTTGTAGAGATGGCAGCGCGTGCAGTGCCGCGCCTCCTCGCGCAGCGCCGCCCAGGCGGGGCCGAGATTGCCGCCGATCTCCGTCCGTGACTTTGCGACCATTCCGGCCTCGCGCGCCTGCGCTCCTGCGATGAGCTCCCCCACCAACGCCGTCTCCGGCATGTTTTTCCAATATTTGCGCGGCATCTCCTTGGTCATGGCGCCGATCTTCAGCCGCGCCGGATTGAAGATCGAGGCATAATAGGTCTTCCACACCGCCTCGACCGGATCTCCGCCCGGTGCGTCTGAGCGCGCGGCGCCGGGGCCGAAGCCGAGCGTGCCGCCGTCGAAATGGGCGCTGAGCTCCGGAGTCAGGATCGACCAGTCCATGTTGGCGAAGCGCCGCGCGAAGAAGGGCGCCGCCCGGCGCACGATATGATGCTCGGGCTCGAACCAGGCGACGAAGCGCTCCGCCCCCGCCGCCTCGACCTCGCGGAAGCGGACGAAGGCATGCATCTTGTGCACGTCCCGCCGCACCGCCTTGGCCATCGCCTCGATCCGCCGGAGCAGAGGATCGGCGGCGTCATCGATCGCGCGAGGATTTTCGCGGATCCGCAGCAGCAGCGCGTAGAGCAAGGCGAAGCGCTCGAGATCGCTATGGCAGATCGCGACCTCGGCAAGTTCAAGGAATGCCCGAGGAACGGGGAAGGGCGCGGCAGCGGGCAGGGGCGGCGCCTCCGCGGCGAACAGGTCCCCAGCCTCGCCGACGCGCCACGCGATCTCGCTCGCCGGAACACCCGCACCCGCCAGCGCCCGCGCCGCCGACCGCCAGCCCTCGAAATCGTCCTCCGCGTCGAGGCGAACGCTCCGCATCAGGCAAACAGCTCGAGCTGGCTCTCCCTCGGCCGGAGCTGTGCGGCGAGGTCGGCGCGGTCGGTGAGCAGGGTCGGGCGCCAGCCTTCGGCGATGACGAACGGCCGGATCTTTGCCACCGAGACCGTCAGGCGCGCCAGATCCTCCAGTCGCAGCCGCCGATGACGGCGCGAGGCGAGCAGTTTGTCGACCGCCTGCACACCCAGGCCGGGGATTCGCAGCAGCATCTCGCGCGGTGCGCGGTTGACGTCGACCGGGAAGCTCTCGCGATGCTTCAAGGCCCAGGCGAGCTTCGGATCGATGTCGAGCGGCAGCATGCCATCCGCCCCTGCCGCGTCGGCGACCTCGCCCGGAGCGAAGCCGTAGAAGCGCATCAGCCAGTCCGATTGGTAGAGCCGGTGCTCGCGCATCAGAGGCGGGCGCTTCAGCGGCAGCACCGCGCTCGCGTCCGGAATCGGCGAGAAGGCCGAATAATAGACCCGGCGCAATCGGAACCGGTCGTAGAGCGCCGCCGATCGCCCGATGATCTCGCCGTCCGAGGCGCTATCCGCGCCGACGATCATCTGCGTCGACTGGCCGCCCGGCGCGAAGGCGGGCGCCGAGCGGTAGCGCTTTCTGGCGTCCGCCCCGTCCTCGATCGCGCTCTTCATCTCCTTCATCGCGCCCTCGATCCGCGCCCCGTCCTTCTCCGGCGCCAGAGTCTTGAGGCCCCGCGCGGTCGGAAGCTCGACGTTGATCGAGACCCGGTCGGCATGGACCCCGGCGAGCCGCACCAGCTCCGGATCGGCGTCGGGGATTGTCTTCAGGTGGATATAGCCGCGGAAATCATGGTCCTCGCGCAGCGCCCGCGCGACCTCGACGATCTGCTCCATCGTATAGTCCGGCGATCGGATGATCCCGGAGGAGAGAAACAGCCCCTCGATATAATTGCGCTTGTAGAAATCGAGCGTGAGCCGGACCACCTCGGCCGGCGTGAACCGCGCCCGCCGCACGTTCGAGCTCTTGCGGTTGATGCAATAATGGCAATCGAAGATGCAGCTGTTGGTCAGCAGGATCTTCAAAAGCGAGATGCAGCGCCCGTCCGGCGCATAGGCGTGGCAGATGCCCATGCCCTCGGTCGATCCCATGCCCGTGCCGCCGCGGCTGTCGCGTTTCGATGTGCCCGAAGAGGCGCAGGACGCGTCGTACTTGGCGGCGTCGGCGAGGATGGCGAGCTTTTCGCGGAGGTCGAGCGCGGGCATGCGTTCTATTTATGTTCTCAGACACTTGCTGTCCAGACGCGGCGCGCTCTTCATTCCGGATCGGCGCAGCCGCGGCGAGTCTGGCCGTCCACCTCGAGCTGCGCCGTGAAGGCGTAGGCGTGGTCGGACACACCGTCGGAGCACGGGCCCGCGGTCAGCGTCAGCACGAAGGGCCGTCCGCGCAGACTCCCCGAATAGGTTTCGCTGCGCGCCCCGTTCGTCACCCGAGTCTCGATCACCCGCCCGAACTGGTCTTCGGGCACCATGTAGCGGACCGACGTCCCGGCGACCGTCCCGCCCCATGCGGGCGCGGTGCCGCTCAGCGCATAGCCGCTTGGCGACCAGGGATGGCTGTCCGGCACCGGTTCCAGCTCGTTCGCGGGCGCGGCGAGGACGGCGGGAGTCTCGGCCTGCCCCGCCTGATTGCCCGGCGGCGGGGAGGGCGCCCGCTCGCAGGCCGCGAGGAAGGCGAGGAGCGCGACCGCTGACCTCATGCCGCCGCCTTACCTTCGAACGCCTCGAGGATCGGGCAGGGCCCCTTGCGCCCCGAGGCGCAGGCCGAACGCAAATGCTCCAGGGCGGCCCGCGCCTCCTCAAGCTCGGCGATTCGCGAATCGAGCGCCGCCAGCCGCTCGCCCGCGAGCGCACGCACCCGTGCGCGATCCTCCGTCCGGTCGAGCGCCAGCAATTCGCCGATCTCCTCCAGCGTGAATCCGGCCGCCTGCGCACGGCGGATGAAGCGCAGCCGGCGCAGGTCCTCAGGCCCGTAGCGGCGCACCGATCCGGCCCGCGCCGGCACCGGCAGAAGACCGCGCCGTTGATAGTAGCGCACCGTCTCCACGCCGACCCCCGCCGCAGCGCCGAGGCGCGCGATCGTCATGTCCCTCATCCTGCTTGACTCCGTACCACGGTACGGAAGCTATGAGGTGAGTCGCGCGGGATCAACCCGTGCTCAAAGATGGGAGACTGACGATGACCGACACTAAGGCCGAAGCCGCCTGCACCTGCACCAGCCGCGGCGGCTGCCGCTGCAATTCCTGCGTCTGCAAGAATTGCGGCTGCTGAACGAGAAGGGCCGCGCCGGCATCCCCCCGCGCGGCCCATCCTTCATTCGGGATCGGGGATCCCGGCGCCCAGTTTCTTCGGCGCGACCGCGCGGTAGCTCTCGGCGATCCAGCGCTTAAGCAGATAGAGGTCAGGCTCATCGTCGGCGCCGAACCGGCAGGTGATCCAGCCCGATCGGCCGAGGCCGTAGCCCGCCGGCTCCGCGAACTCGAACGTCTCCGCAAAGTCGCGGCTCGCCGGCAGCTTCACGGTGATTCCCAGCCCATCCTCGTGGGTGAGCCAGCAGAAGGTCTTGCCCCGCACCTTCAGCGCGCAATGCCCCCAGGGGAAATCCTCCACCGTCTCGGGGAGCGACAGGCCGTAGCCGCGAAGGGTCTCGAACGCGTCCATTGCGGGACAATGCACGAAAAAACCGGCGCCCGCGATGGCCGCGGACGCCGGTCATTATCTCGCCAGGTGGGCAGGTCAGGCGACCTGCGCCTCCTCCACTTCGTCCGGATCGCGAAGCACGTAGCCGCGGCCCCAGACGGTCTCGATATAATTCTCGCCGCCGCAGGCCGAGGAGAGCTTCTTCCTGAGCTTGCAGATGAAGACGTCGATGATCTTGAGTTCGGGCTCGTCCATGCCGCCGTAGAGATGGTTGAGGAACATCTCCTTGGTGAGCGTGGTGCCCTTGCGGAGCGAGAGCAGCTCCAGCATCGCATATTCCTTGCCGGTCAGGTGGACCCGCGCGCCGTCGACCTCGACGGTCTTGGCATCGAGGTTCACCGCCAGCTTGCCGGTGCGGATCACGCTCTGGCTGTGGCCCTTGGAGCGGCGCACGACGGCGTGGATCCGGGCGACGAGCTCGTCGCGGTGGAAGGGCTTGGTGACGTAATCGTCGGCGCCGAAGCCCAGCGCCCGCACCTTCGAATCCATCTCGCTGATTCCCGAGAGGATGAGGACAGGCGTTCCGACCTTCGCGACCCGAAGCTTCTTCAGCACGTCATAGCCGTGCATGTCCGGCAGGTTCAGGTCGAGCAGGATGATGTCGTAGTCGTAGAGCTTGCCGAGGTCCAAGCCCTCCTCGCCAAGGTCCGTCGTGTAGACGTTAAAGCCCTCATTGTTGAGCATCAGCTCGATGGCTTTCGCCGTGGTCGGCTCGTCTTCGATCAGCAGAACACGCATGACGCCTTGCCCCTGTTACGCGCCGGAAGGATCGTCCGACCGGTCGCGACCTCGTTAACCATTGGCAGAAATGAAGGCAAAAGGTTAATTTCGAATTAAGTCAGCGATTCCAGTCGCCGGTGCGATCGTTGCGCGCGCGCCACAGCCGTGGCAGTGGCGGCAGCACCATGTGGAACGGCCGCATCCTTTACGAAGACGCCGAGGCGCTGGTGATCGACAAGCCCGCGGGCCTCGCCGTGCATCCGGGCGCGCGGACGCCGCGCAGCCTCGAGGATCACCTGCCCGACCTGCGCTTCGGCTTCCACCGGCCGCCCGCGCCCGTCCATCGCCTGGACCGCGACACGTCCGGCTGCCTGCTCCTCGCGCGCAATCCCAAGGCGCATCGGCGTTTCCAGCGCGCCTTCGAGGAAGGGCTGGTGGAGAAAACCTATATCGCCGTCCTCGCCGGCGTGCCCGACGCCGAGGAGGGGCGGATCGACATGCCGATCGCCAAGGTCTCGACGCTCGAGGCCGGCTGGCGGATGGTGCCGGACGTTGCCGGCAAGTCGGCAATCACCCGCTGGCGACGCCTCGCAATCATCGAGGGCCGCGCTTTGGTCGAGTTCGCGCCGGAGACCGGCCGCACGCACCAGCTCCGAGTCCATGCTGCTTCGGGCATCGGCCTGCCGATCGCCGGCGATCCGGTCTATGGCGATGGGCGCGGCCCGATGCTCCTCCACGCGCGCAGCCTCGTCGTCCCGCGCGAGGGAAAGCCGCCGATCGCGGCCGTCGCCCCGCTTCCGCCCAGCTTCGGCCCCTTCCGCGATGCGGCCTGAGGACGTCTCGATCCCGGAGGAGGCGCTGGACGAGAAGTTCCTGGCCGCGACCGGCCCCGGCGGCCAGAACGTCAACAAGGTCGCCACCGCGGTCCAGCTGCGCTGCGACGTGTTCAAGCTCGGTCTCTCGCCCGCCGTCTACGAGCGGCTGAAGAGCCTCGCCGGGAGCCGGATGACCGAGGCCGGCGAGATCGTCATCACCGCGCGCAGCTACCGCACCCAGGAATCCAACCGCGTCGATGCGCGCGCCCGTCTGGCGGATCTCATCGCCCGTGCCCATCTGAGGCCGGCAAAGAGGATCAAGACCAAGCCGAGCCGCGCTGCCAAGGCGCGCCGGGTCGACGCCAAAAAGCAGCGCTCGGGCGTCAAGGCCGGCCGCGGCAAGGTCACGATCGACTGATCGAGCAAGGACGAGAATGTACGATTTCAAGATTGCCGCCGCCGACAAGAGCGAGCTCTACCGTCAGCTCATCGCTGCAGCCGACGCTCTGACGGACGGCGAGCCCGACGCCGTCGCCAACATGGCGAACGTCTCGGCCTTGCTCTGGGAAGCGCTTCCGGACCTCAATTGGGCCGGCTTCTACCGCAATGTCGGCGGCGAGCTCGTGCTCGGGCCGTTCCAGGGCCGCGCCGCCTGCATCCGCATTCCGTTCGGCAAAGGCGTGTGCGGAACCGCCGCTGCGACGCTCGAAGTCCAATGCGTCGAGGACGTCCACGCCTTCCCCGGCCACATCGCCTGCGACTCCGCCTCGGAGTCCGAGCTGGTGGTGCCGATCGTGGGTTCCGACGGAGCCCTGATCGGCGTCCTCGACCTCGACAGTCCGCGCCGCGCGCGCTTCGATTCAGAGGACGTGGCGGGCTGTTCCGAATTGGCACGTCTGCTCGGGACGCGCCTCGGCGGCGTAGCAAAGACGTCGGCCGAGAGTTAAAGCAGGATCAAGCAGTTCCCGGCGCATTGGGCGGCGGGCGCCGCGCACCCGCAGGGGATGGATCCAATGAGGAAGCTCGCTCTCGTCTCGCTTGCCGCCGTCGCCGCCGTTGCTGTCCTTCCGGCAGCCGCCTCGGCCCAGCCCCGCGCGCCGCAACACCATGTCCGGGTCGGGGGCGGCCAGGTCCATGGCGGCAGCTTCCAGCATCGCAGCTTCGGCCACGTCCAGCGCTTCCGCCGCGGCCATGTCGTTCCGCCGATCTGGATGGGGCCGCGCTTCCAGGTCCGCCACTGGCAGGTTTATGGCTTCCCCGCCCCGCAGCCCGGCTGGCGCTGGGTGCGCTATTATGACGACGCGCTCCTCCTCGATCATCGCGGCCGGGTGATGGACGGCCGCTACGGCTTCGATTGGGACCGCTACGGCGATCGCTGGTCCTACGACGATCGCGGCGCCCCTTATTACGATTATGACGAGGAATATTCGGACCGCGATTATTACGAGGAGCGCTACGACCGACGCGACGATCGCCGTCACGGCCGCGGCGGCGGCTGGGACTATAGCGAATATGGCCGCTGCGACTGCGGCCCCGGCCCGCGCCCCGGTCCGGGCTATCCGCCGCCGCCCCCGCCGCCCTACGGCTATGGCTATGGGTACGGCTATTATGGCTACGGCTATGGCGGCGCGACCCGCACCATCGTCGAGACCACGGTCGAAACGGGCGGCACCACGGTGATCGAGGAAGAGGTGATCGAGGAGCGGGTGGTCCACCGTCCGCGCCGCGTCGTCCGCCGCGCCCCGCCGCCGCCCCGCCGCCCGATCCGCGGCGAGCGCGGCTGAGCTCGGCTAGCTCAGGTCCATCGCCTCTTCGGGCAGGCTCCCGGGCACGATCACCAGCGGGCAGGGCAGGCTGCCCGCGACCGATCCGGCAAAGTGGCTGACCAGCGGGCCAGGCCCGCCTTCGGTGGCTGCGCCGAGGACGAGAGCGGCATAATCGCCTTCCTTCAGCATCTCGCCGATCACCTTCACCGCCTCGCCCTCGCGGACCAGGATCGAGGGCCGGATGCCCGCTTCTTCCATCACCGCGCCCGAGGCCTGAAGCACCCGCGCCTCGGCGCGGAGCCGCGCTTCCTCCTCGATCGCGGCCTGGACTCCGCCCCACTGCACGAATTCCTGCGGCTCGATGAGGGCGAGGATGACGAGTCCCCAGCCGTTGCGGGCGGCGCGCCGCGCCGCCCAGCGCAGGGCGACCGCCGCCTCGCGCGAATCGTCCATGAGCACCAGATATGAACGCATGACTGCTCCCCCGGCGCGGGGCGCCGTCCTGCGCCCGCTTCCGGCGCGCGCACGCTGCTCCAGAAGCCGGCTCGGCGCAACCCTCGCGGCCTTCGTGCCGCCGCTGCCGGCCCGCTCAGGCTTGACCCGCACCGCCGCATCCTGTTTGGGCAATGCAGCCCAGATCCCCGAGGGAACGAGATGCCGATCGAACTGAAGATGCCCGCTCTGTCGCCGACGATGGAGGAGGGCACGCTCGCCAAATGGCTGGTCAAGGAGGGCGACAAGGTCGCTGCCGGCGACGTCATGGCCGAGATCGAGACCGACAAGGCGACGATGGAGTTCGAGGCCGTCGATGAAGGCACGATCGCCAAGATCCTGGTCGCCGACGGCACCGACGGAGTGAAGGTCGGCACCGTGATCGCGCTCATTGCCGAGGAAGGCGAGGACGTCTCCGCCGCCAGCGCTCCGGCCCCCGCGCCCGCGCCTGCAG
>JAEWCW010000180.1 GCA_023390415.1 Pseudomonadota bacterium
CGGTCGAGGAGGCCAAGGGCCTCGAGTTCGAGCTCGACGTCGTCGAGGGCATGCAGTTCGACCGCGGCTACCTCTCGCCCTACTTCATCACCAATCCGGAGAAGATGTCGGTCGAGCTCCAGGATCCGTACATCCTGATCCACGAGAAGAAGCTCTCCAACCTGCAGGCGATGCTTCCGATCCTCGAGGCGGTCGTCCAGTCGGGCCGTCCGCTGCTGATCATCGCCGAGGACATCGAGGGCGAGGCGCTTGCCACGCTCGTCGTCAACAAGCTGCGCGGCGGCCTCAAGGTCGCTGCGGTCAAGGCGCCGGGCTTCGGCGATCGCCGCAAGGCGATGCTCGAGGACATCGCGATCCTGACCGGCGGCGAGCTGATCAGCGAGGATCTCGGCATCAAGCTCGAGAACGTCACCGTGAACATGCTCGGCCAGGCCAAGCGCGTCACCATCGACAAGGACAACACGACCATCGTGGACGGCGCCGGCGATCCCGAGCGGATCAAGGCCCGGGTCGAGGCGATCCGCGCCCAGATCGAGAACACCACCAGCGACTATGACCGCGAGAAGCTCCAGGAGCGCCTCGCCAAGCTCGCCGGCGGCGTTGCCGTGATCAAGGTCGGCGGCGCGTCCGAGATCGAGGTCAAGGAGCGCAAGGACCGCGTCGACGACGCGCTCCACGCGACCCGCGCCGCGGTCGAGGAAGGCATCGTCCCCGGCGGCGGCACCGCCCTCCTCTACGCCACCAAGGCGCTCGAGGGCCTGACCGGCCAGAATGACGACCAGACCCGTGGCATCGACATCGTCCGCAAGGCGATCCAGGCCCCGGTCCGTCAGATCGCCGAGAATGCCGGCTTCGACGGCGCGGTCGTCTCGGGCAAGCTGCTCGACGGAAACGACGAGACGCTCGGCTTCAACGCCCAGACCGAGACCTACGAGAACCTGGTCCAGGCCGGCGTGATCGATCCGACCAAGGTCGTCCGCACCGCCCTCCAGGACGCGGCCAGCGTCGCGGGCCTCCTCATCACCACCGAGGCGGCGGTGAGCGAAGCCCCCGAGGACAAGCCGGCCGGCGGCGGCGGAATGCCGGGCGGCATGGGCGGCATGGGCGGAATGGACTTCTAAGTCCGAAGCTCACGCACAAGGAATGAGGGCCGGGAGAGCGATCTCCCGGCCCTTTTTCTATTGGCGGTTGACGCGGCGTTGCTGCCGGAAGACCCTTCCCAGGGGAGGAAGCAGCATGCTCTGGCGCAAGATGATCGGCCTGGCGGCTATGGCCCTCGCTTTCTGGCCAACTGCGTCCCGCGCCTGCTCCGTCGGCGAGGGCTTCATCGGCGCGTCGAACTTCGAGCTCGTACAGATGGCGAGCGCCATCGTTGTCGCCGTGGCAGAGCGGCAGACAAGTGGCAGGGACGTGATTCCACAGGTCCAGTTCCGGACGGAGACCGTGCTCAAGGGATCGCCGCCCCGACGCTTCTACAGCTTCATTGGCGGGCTCGGCCGTCCCGGGCCCAGCGACAATGAGGATCTGTCCTACCCCCATCCGGACGCCTCTTCGGGCGCCTGCAACCGTCACACATTCGCTCGCGGCGGGCGATATCTCATCTTCCTGCAGCGCGACAGCGACGGCTACTGGGCCGTGCTCGGCATGCCCTTCTCGCGGGTCAGCGAGGATTATTCGGGCGAGACGGACAACTGGATTCGGAGCGTCCGCCGTTACCTCGACTTGCAGCGGCGCCTTTCGTCGATCGAGCAGCTCGCCGCACTGACTCGAATGGCGGAGACCGGCCAGGACGGCGACGGGCGTCCGCTTCGCGCGGGCGAGCGGGCCGATATCGTCGCCCATCTGGGGTGGATCTCTCCGTGGAAGCCGACTCCGTGGCTGGTCGACCTCTACGAGCGGCTCGAACGCGGCGAGCCGCTTCCCTTCGCGCCGCCGGCTCGGCCGGATAATCTCGAAGAGGGCTATGACCGCGCCGCCGCCGAACTGCTCGGCGAGCAACCGCAGGAGGGTTCAGCAGAGAGTGCTGCCGCCGAGGCCCTCAGGGCTGTCGTGGAGGCCGGCTCCTCCGCGCCCGAGCCCACTGCACCTTCGACAGACCCGCTTCGGGTCAGGATTCTGCAGTCCTTGGTGCAGGGCAACCACCCGGAGGCCCTGCCATTGTTCGAGCGGCTGTGGGCGGCGCCGGAGACGTCCCGCGCGTATCGCGGCCTCCTGCTGCGCTACTTCGCCCGGAACGGCCATTATCCGCGGGCTTATAGCTGGATCGAGACCAGCCTCCTCGCCGAACTGCGGAGCCTTCCGCGGCGAGAGGCGCAAGCACTGCTCTGGGCCGTCGCGGAGGTCCAGCGGGGCGATTCGTGGGACGAAGGCCAAGAAGGGTGGCGCTCCGATGCTCATGCCGCAGCCACCTGGCCCGCGTTGTCGCGCACCATTCACCGCTATCAAGTCGCGACCTTCGGCGAGGGCGAAGCAATACCGTTCTTCGATCTGGACTAGCTGGGCCGCGACCCACTCAGCATTCGATAAGCTTATTGCGCGTTCGACGTTGCATTGCCGGCGTCCGCCTCGTTGGCGATCGCCTCGTTCGCCATTTCTTCGTTGAGGACGAGATCATCCGGAGAGGCGTCGATGACGTCGAGTCCGTCGAGGTCGGCGGCGTGCTGGTTGAGGCGGTCGCGCTCGTCGTCGGTGAGGCCGTCGGGGCCGCGCTGGTTGCAGGCGGCGAGCGCAAGGAGGAGGGCGGCGGTTGCGGCGGCGCGGCGCATCTCGAGGCTCCTGAAACCGGTTCGAACCAAACCTAGCCGATCGGGCGCAAAGAAAAAGGGCCGCGCGACACGTGCCGCGCGGCCCTTCCGCTGTCGCTTACGCGAAAGACTTAGTTGGTCGCGTTGCTGACCGCGTTGCCGGTGTCCGACGCCGCGTTCGAAACGGTGTTGGCAACGTCCGAACCGGTGTTCACGACGTCCTCGAGCGCACCGCTCGCCGCATTCTGCGCGTCGAGCTGGGCGTTGGCGACGTCGCCCTCGGCGGCGTTGGTGGTGTCGGCGGTGTTCTCGGCGGTGTTGTTGGTGGTCTCGCCGGTGCAGGCCGCGAGGCCCAGGGTGGCGACCGCAACCATGGTCAGAGCAATCTTCTTCACGGCATCTTCCTTCTTTGGTTCCGAGGAGAACCTGATCGTTTTGCGCTGGGCGAGGCACCGGCGGTTCTCGGACCGGCATTTCCAGCGATTGCAAAATATGACGGGGAAAGGCCCTTGTCTACTATTTTAGTCATGAATGCGCCAGGTTGACGGATATAAAGATATCTTTATGTCCGCAAATATGTCCCGCGCAGCCGACATCTTCCGGTCCCTGGCAGATCCGACGCGGCTCCGAATCGTCGCTCTGCTGCGCGAGATGGAGCTGTCGGTGGGCGAGCTTGCGCAGGTGCTCGGGCAGAGCCAGCCGCGGGTCTCGCGCCACGTCCGGATCCTGATCGAAAGCGGCCTCGCCGAGCGGCGCAAGGAAGGCAGCTGGGTGTTCCTCAGCCTCGGCGCCAAGGCGCGGACCGAGCCCCTGTTCGAGCTGCTCGACCGCTGGGCCGAGCTGGACGGCGCCGATCCCTGGACGGTCGCCGACGCTGCGCGGCTCGCCGCCGTCCGCGGCGACCGCGCGGCTGCCGCGGAGCGCTATTTCGCCGCCCATGCCGACCATTGGGACGAGATAAGGTCGCTCCACATCGCCGAGAGCGAGGTCGAGGCCGCGGTCGCTCGGGCGCTGGCCGACGAGCCGGTCGGCCGCCTCGTCGACATCGGCACCGGCACCGGGCGGATGATCGAACTGTTCGGCCGCGACGCCGACCATGCGGTGGGCGTCGACCGCTCGCCGGAGATGCTGCGGCTGGCCCGAGTGAAGCTGTCCCAGGCCGGCCTCGACGCCGAGCTCCGCCAGGGCGACATGTATGCGCTTCCGCTCGCCGCCGCTTCGGCCGACACGGTGATCATCCACCAGGTGCTCCATTATGCCCAGCAGCCCGGCGCAGCGGTCGCCGAGGCGGCGCGCTTGCTCGCGCCTGGCGGGCGGCTTCTGATCGTCGATTTCGCGCCGCACGAGCTCGAGGAATTGCGCAGCCGCGACGCCCATGCCCGGCTCGGCTTCAGCGACGACACGATGCTCAAATATCTCGGCGAGGCCGGCCTCGAGGGCCGAGTCGTCGAACGTCTGGAAGGGGGCGAATTGACCGTGACGATCTGGGCCGGAGAGCGGCCCGAGGCGCGCCTGAAGGTGGTCGCATGACTCCGCTCGCCGCAGCCCTGGAGCGCGCCGGGCGCCCGCTGTTCGAGGACGTCGCGGGCGACATCGACGTCAGCTTCGAATTCTTTCCGCCCAAGACCGAGAAGATGGAGCAGACGCTCTGGGAGTCGGTGCAGACGCTTGCGCCGCTCGCCCCGCGCTTCGTCTCGGTCACCTACGGCGCCGGCGGCTCGACCCGCGAGCGCACCCACAACACCGTGGTCCGTATCGCGCGCGAGACCGATCTCACCCCGGCCGCGCACCTCACCTGCGTCGCTGCAAGCCGCGACGAGGTGGACGAGGTCGCGCGCACCTATTGGGAGGCGGGGGTCCGCCACATCGTCGCCCTGCGCGGCGACCCGCCCGAGCTCGGTGAGAAATTCTCGGCGCATCCGGACGGCTATGCCAATGCGGCGGAGCTGGTCGCGGGCTTGAAGAGGCTCCACCCGTTCGACGTCTCGGTCGCCGCCTATCCGGAGATCCACCCGGATTCGGGGAGCCGCGCCTTCGATCTCGACAATCTCAAGCGCAAGTTCGATGCCGGCGCGGACCGGGCGATCACCCAATTCTTCTTCTCGCCCGATGCCTATTTCCGCTTCCTCGACGAGGCTGCGGCGGCGGGGATCGACGCCGAGATCGTGCCGGGAATCCTGCCGGTCTCCAACGTCGCCCAGACCCGCAAGTTCGCCGCCGCCTGCGGCGCGGGGATCCCGCGCTGGATGGACGATTTGTTCGAGGGGCTCGACAATCTTCCGGCGGCGCGCCAGCTCATCGCTGCGACCGTCGCGGCCGAGCTCTGCGCGCGGCTCTATGCCGGGGGCGTTCGCCACTTCCACTTCTACACGTTGAACCGGGCCGAGCTGAGCTACGCCATCTGCCATTTGCTCGGCCTTCGTCCCAAGACCGGCGAGGAGGCCGCAGCCGCATGAGCGCTCGCACACGTCTCGAGGCCGCTGCCCGCGACCGGATCCTGATCACCGACGGCGCGTTCGGCACCGAGATCCAGAACCGGAAGCTCGCCGAAGCGGACTACCGGGGGACGCTCGAACTTTCGCGAGACCAGCGCGGAAACAACGACATCCTCGCGTTGACGCGGCCCGACGTGGTCGACGCAATTACCCGCGCTTATCTCGCCGCAGGCTCGGACATCGTCTCGACCAACACCTTCTCGGCCAACCGGATCAGCCAGGCCGATTACGGGGCGGAAGCCCTCGTCGGCGAGATCAACCGCGCCTCGGCCGCGATCGCGCGCAAGGCCGCCGACGAGGCCGAGGCCGCCGACGGGCGCCCGCGCTTCGTCGCCGGCGCGATCGGCCCGACCAACAAGACCCTGTCGCTGTCGCCCAACGTCAACGATCCCGGCTATCGCGAGATCGACTTCGACGAACTGAAGGACGTCTATCGCGAGCAATGCGCGGCTTTGATCGAGGGCGGCGCCGACTTCATCCTCATCGAGACGATCTTCGACACGCTCAACGCCAAGGCCGGGATCATGGCCGCGGCCGAGGCCGCGCGGGAGGCCGGGCGCGACGTGCCCTCGATGATCTCGATGACGATCACCGACCTTTCGGGGCGCAACCTCTCCGGCCACACGGTCGAGGCCTTCTGGTACGCGGTGCGGCATGCGCGGCCGGTGACGATCGGGCTCAACTGCTCGTTCGGCGCCGAGCAGCTTCGCCCGCACGTCCAGGCGCTCGCGGGAATCGCCGATGCGCTGATGATGGTTTATCCCAATGCCGGCCTTCCCAACGAGCTCGGCTGCTATGACGAGCAGCCCGCGCAAACCGCCGCCTTCGTCCGCGAATGGGCGGAAAGGGGCCTGGTCAACATCCTCGGCGGCTGCTGCGGCTCGACGCCCGCGCACATCGCCGCGATCGCCGAGGCGGTGAACGGCATGGCACCGCGCCGCCTTCCCGCGCCGCCCCAGGTCACCCGCCTCGCCGGGCTCGAGCCGATGGTCCTGGCCGCCTGATCATGGAAAGTGAAGTTTTGAACACCAGCGACGCGGCGCCCGCCGCCGCATCCGCCTCGTTCGTCAATGTCGGCGAGCGGACCAACGTCACCGGATCGGCGCGGTTCAAGAAGCTGGTCATGGCCGGCGACTATGCGGCAGCGGTCGAGGTCGCGCGCCAGCAGGTCGAAAACGGCGCCCAGGTCATCGACGTCAACATGGACGAGGGCCTGCTCGACGCCGAGGCGGCGATGACCACCTTCCTCAAGCTGATCGCCGCCGAGCCCGACATCGCGCGGGTGCCGGTGATGATCGACAGCTCGAAATGGTCGGTGATCGAGGCCGGGCTGAAATGCGTCTCGGGCAAGCCGATCGTCAATTCGATCAGCATGAAGGAGGGCGAGGCCGAATTCCTCCGCCTTGCGCGCAAGGTCCGCGATTACGGCGCCGCCGTGGTGATCATGGCGTTCGACGAGGTCGGCCAGGCGGACACCAAGGCGCGCAAGGTCGAGATTTGCGAGCGCGCCTACAAATTGCTCGTCGCCGACGGTTTCCCGGCCGAGGACATCATCTTCGAGCCCAACATCTTCGCGGTCGCGACGGGGATCGAGGAGCATCGCCGCTACGCGCTCGACTTCATCGAGGCCTGCCGCGAGATCAAGGCGCGCTGCCCGCACGTCCACATTTCCGGCGGCCTCTCCAACCTCAGCTTCTCGTTCCGCGGCAACGAGCCGGTGCGCCGCGCGATGCACTCGGTCTTCCTCTACCATGCGATCCCCGCCGGGCTCGACATGGCGATCGTCAATGCGGGCCAGCTCGACGTCTACGACACGATCGATCCCGAGCTTCGCGAGGCCTGCGAGGACGTGATCCTCGACCGGCGCGAGGACGCCACCGAGCGCCTCGTCAGCCTCGCCGAGAAATATCTCGGCACCGATCCCGCGCGCGAGAAGGAGGCCGCGGAATGGCGCGGCTGGCCGGTCGAGAAACGGCTCGAGCACGCTCTGGTCAAGGGCATCGACGCCTTCGTCGTCGAGGATACGGAGGAGGCGCGCCAGGCCGCCGAGCGGCCGATCCACGTGATCGAAGGGCCGCTGATGGACGGGATGAACGTCGTCGGCGACCTGTTCGGATCGGGCAAGATGTTCCTTCCTCAGGTGGTGAAGTCGGCGCGGGTGATGAAGAAGGCGGTCGCCCACCTGCTGCCCTATATCGAGGCGGAGAAGGACGAGGGCGCGAAAGGCAAGGGCAAGGTCGTGATGGCGACCGTCAAGGGCGACGTCCACGACATCGGCAAGAACATCGTCGGCGTCGTCCTCCAGTGCAACGGGTTCGAGGTGATCGATCTCGGGGTGATGGTGCCCTGGCAGGACATCTTGAAAGCCGCCAACGACAATGGCGCCGACATGATCGGCCTCTCCGGGCTGATCACGCCGTCGCTCGACGAGATGGTGACCGTCGCCGAGGAGATGGGCCGGGCGGCGATGACGATGCCGCTGCTGATCGGCGGCGCGACCACCAGCCGCGTTCATACCGCGATCCGGATCGACCCCGCTTATGAGGGCCCGGTCATCCACGTGCTCGACGCCAGCCGCGCGGTCGGCGTCGCCTCGTCGCTCGTCTCCGAGACCCAGAAGGAGCCGCTGGTCGAGAAGACCGAGGCCGAATACGCCCAAATCCGCGAGACCCGCGCCCGCGGCGGCCAGAGCGAGCTCGCGACGCTCGACGAGGCGCGCGCCAACGCCTTCGCCTGGGACCCCGCCGGCCAGGCGCCGGCGCCGCTCAATCCCGGGATCCAGAATTTCGGCGAATGGCCGCTCCGCGACTTGCGCACCGTGATCGACTGGACGCCCTTCTTCCGCGCCTGGGAGCTTGCCGGAAACTATCCGGCGATCCTCGAAGACCCGGTGGTCGGCGAGAGCGCCCGCGCTTTGTTCGCGGACGCCCAGGCGATGCTCGACCGGATCATCGCCGAGCATTGGCTCACGCCGCGCGGGACGGTCGGCCTGTGGCGCTGCCGGCGCGAGGGCGACGACGTCTATGTGCTCGCCTCGAACGAGGAAACGCGCATCCCCTTCCTCCGCCAGCAGGTGAAGAAGAGGGAAGGGCGGGCGAACATGAGCCTCGCCGATTTCATCTCTCCGGACGGCGAGGACTGGATCGGCGGTTTCGCGGTCGGGATCCACGGGCTCGAGCCGCATCTCGAGCGCTTCAAGGCGGAGAATGACGATTATTCGGACATCCTGCTGAAGGCGCTTGCCGACCGGCTCGCCGAGGCCTTCGCCGAGCGGCTCCACCAGCATGTCCGCGCCAGCGTCTGGGGCTACGAAAGCGAGGACCACCAGACCAACCAGGATCTGATCCGCGAGAACTACACCGGCATCCGGCCGGCGCCGGGCTATCCGGCCTGCCCGGACCACAGTTTGAAGCCGATCCTGTTCGACATGCTCGGCGGCAATCCCGCCGGCGTGACGCTCACCGAGAGCTTCGCCATGTGGCCGACCTCGGCGGTCTCCGGCTTCTATTTCGGCCACCGCGACAGCCAGTACTTCGGAGTCGCCCGCATCGGCCGCGACCAGCTCGAAGATTATGCCGCGCGGCGCGGCGTGAGCGTCGAGCAGGCGGAGCGCTGGCTGCGGCCGAACCTCGACTGAGCGCGCCTCGATATTCTTGCTATAGGCGCCCCATGAATCGGTGGTGGGGTCTCTTCCTTCTGCTCGTCGCGCTGTTCGGACCGCCGGCTGCGGCGCAGCCGCTGGCGCCGGGCGAGCAGGCGATTGCGGTGGAGCTGGTGCCGGAGGGGCGGACGGTCGCGCCGGGGGGGACGGTCACGCTCGCCTTCGTGATGCGGCCGCGCCCAGGCTGGCACGGTTACTGGACCAATCCCGGCGACGCGGGGCGGCCGGATACGGTGCAATGGCGCCTTCCGGACGGGGCGAGCGCGGGAGCCCTGCGCTATCCGGTGCCCGAGCAGCTACTGATCGCGGGCCTGATGAACTATGTGTTCGAGCGCGATTACGCGATCCTCGTCGATGTGCGCGTGCCGGCTGGCGTCGCTCAGGGCACCGTGCTCCCGGTCGCCGCGCGGCTCGATTATCTCGCCTGCACCGACGAGATCTGCGTGCCACAGCGCAGCGACGTCGCGACGGAGCTTCGGGTCGGCGCGCCGAGCGCCGAGAATCGCGCCGCCTTCGACGAGCATCGCCGCGCCCTCCCACAGCCACTTGGAAGCGAGGCGCGCTTTGCGGTGGAGAACGGGCGGCTGCGCCTCGCCATCCCGCTTCCCGCCGACACGCCGCTCAACCAGCCTTATTTCTACCCTGCGACCCCCAACGCCCTCTCCTACACCGCGCCGCAGAGCGTCTCGCGCGTCGGCGACCTGCTGATCGTCGAGACCCAGGCGGACCCGCGGGGCGCAGGGCTCGGCGCCGTCGAGGGCGTGCTCGCCTTGGGTGGCGAGCGCGGGCTGACGCTGACGGCGCGTCCGGGCGAGGTCCCGCCGGCAGGCGATCCGATCGGCGAAGGGGGTGGTTCGGCCCTGCTGCTCGCTCTGCTCGGCGCGCTGGTCGGCGGCCTCATTCTCAACATCATGCCCTGCGTGTTCCCGATCCTCAGCCTGAAGGCGCTGAGCCTCGCCCGCGCCGGCGAGACCGAGGCGGCGGCGCGGCGCGAGGCGCTCGCTTATGCGGCGGGCGTGATCCTCACCTGTCTCGCGCTCGGCGGCGCAGTGCTCGGCCTGCGCGCTGCCGGGGTCGCGGTCGGCTGGGCCTTCCAGCTCCAGGAGCCGCGGGTGATCCTGGTGCTTCTGCTTCTCGTCACAGCGATCGCCCTCGGCCTCGCCGGCCTGGTCCGGCTGCCCGCATTCGGCGGCGGCGAGAGGCTTGCGCGGCAGGGCGGCACCCGCGGCGCCTTCTGGACCGGCGCGCTCGCCGCCTTCGTCGCGACGCCCTGCACCGGGCCGTTCATGGGCGCCGCGCTGGGCGCGGCCTTGGTGCTCCCGACGCTCGGCGCGCTCGCGGTCTTTGCGGGGCTTGGGCTGGGGCTGGCGCTGCCCTTCCTCGCTTTGGGCTTCGTGCCCGCGCTGCGGCGCCTGTTGCCGAAGCCCGGCCCCTGGATGGAGCGCTTCCAGCGCATCCTCTCCGTCCCGATGTTCCTGACCGCGCTCGGCCTCGCCTGGGTGCTCGGGCGGCAGGCAGGCGTCGACGGAATGACCCTAGGCCTGTTCGCTTCATTGTCGCTCGGCCTCGCTCTGTGGTGGATCGGTCGCGGCGCGCGGCGGGTCTGGCTGGCTTTGCTACTCGCTGCCGTGCCGCTCGCGGCCTCGCTCTGGCTCGTCCGCACCGCGCCCGCTTCGACCGAAGCCGGCGCGCTGGGCGCGGAGCCGTTCAGCGAGGCGCGGCTCGCGGCCCTGCGCGCGGAGCGCCGGCCGGTCTTCGTCTATTTCACCGCCGACTGGTGCATCACCTGCAAGGTCAACGAGCGGGCGGTGCTCGATCGGGCGGAGGTCGCGGAGGCCTTCCGCCGCGCCAACGTCGCGGTTCTGGTCGGCGACTGGACCCGCGGCGAGCCCGAGATCGGCCGCTTCCTCGAAAGCCACGGCCGCTCGGGGGTGCCGCTCTACCTCTATTACCGCCCCGGCGCGCCCGCGGAGGTGCTGCCACAGATCCTGACCGTCGGTCGCGTGACCGGGCTGGTGTCCTAGCGGCCTTCGTTGCCTCGGCGCTGAGGCTGCGGCTGGGGCTCCGGCTGCGGCGTTCGGGACCAGGCCCGACGGCCGCCGATCCAGGTCTCGAGCACCTGGGTCGCGCGGATGGCGGACGGGTCCGAGGTCCGGAAGATGTCCCTGTCGATGAAGATGAAGTCCGCCATTCGCCCGGTCTCCAGCGTTCCCAGCCGGTCCTCGGCGAAGGAGGCAAAAGCGGCGCCGCGCGTAAAGGCGTCGAACGCCTGCTCCAGGGTCAGCCGCTCCTCGGGGAACCAGCCGCCCGGCGGCTGGCCCTCGGCATCCTGGCGGCTGATCGCGACGGCGAGGCCGTGGAAGGGATTGGGGCTTTCGACCGG
>JAEWCW010000001.1 GCA_023390415.1 Pseudomonadota bacterium
GGCAACCCGCTGTTCACGGCCAGGGTCACGCTGGCCTGTCTGGACGCCCAGGGCCGCCCGGTCAGGCTGCCGAAAGGTCTGCCGGAGACCTTGGCGTCAGGGTGAGGCGATTGGGTCGCACTGTCCGAAGGTGACGCCATTGTGTTGCATCAAGGGGCTGCAACCTTTGCCGGGAAGGCGCTAGAAGGCCTGAAAACCGACCGGAACACCGGCCGGGTCCGTGATGGATCACGACGAAAAGGCAGTGACGATGGAACCGATCCAGGCCGCGCAGGCAATTGATTTCTCGCTGATGGCGCTGTTTGCGCGCGCCTCGCTGACGGTGCAGGTGGTGATGGTGATGCTGATCGTCGCCTCGGTCTGGGCCTGGGCGATCATCATCCAGAAGTTCCTGGCCTTCGCCAAGGCCCGCAAGGAGGCCGCCCGCTTCGATCGCGCCTTCTGGTCCGGGGAACCGCTGGACGACCTTTACGACCGGCTGGGCGACCGTCCGTCGGGGGCGTCGGAACGCATCTTCGCGGCAGGGATGACCGAATGGCGCCGCAGCCATCGCGACGACGGCGCGCTGATCCCCGGGGGTCCTGCGCGCATCGACCGCGCCATGAACGTCGCCATCCAGCGAGAGGAGTCGCGCCTGTTCCGCGGCCTGTCCTTCCTGGCGACCGTGGGATCCACCGCGCCGTTCATCGGCCTGTTCGGCACCGTCTGGGGCATCAAGACCGCCTTCGAGGGCATTGCCATGTCCCAGGACACCAGCCTGGCCGTGGTGGCCCCCGGCATCGCCGAGGCGCTGCTGGCGACCGCCCTGGGCCTGCTGGCCGCGATCCCGGCCGTCGTCTTCTACAACAAGCTGTCGGGCGACGCGGAACGCGTGACCGGCAACTGGGAAGCCTTTGCCGACGAATTCTCGACCCTGCTGTCGCGCCAGATGGATGAGGCATAGATGTCGGGCGCCGTCGTCAAGCGGGTCAGCCGCAAGGGCCGAGGCAGGCGCCGCAACGCGCCGATGGCGGAAATCAACGTCACCCCCTTCGTGGACGTGATGCTGGTGCTGCTGGTGATCTTCATGGTGGCGGCACCCCTGATGACGGCGGGCGTGCCGCTGAACCTGCCCCAGACCGCCGCGACCGCCGTTCCCACCGAGCCGGAAGAACCGCTGGTCATCTCGATCCCCGCCAATGGCGACGTGGTGCTGATGGACGCGCCCGTGGCGCAGGGCCAGATCGTCACACGCCTGCGCGAAATCCTGGCCCAGCGGCAAAGCCAGCGGGTCTTCCTGCGCGCCGATGGGGCGATCCCCTATGCCCGCGTGGTGCAGGTGATGGGCGCGCTGAATGCGGCCGGCCTTTCCGATATCGTGCTGGTGACGGATACCGGCGGGCCCAGGATGGACGGCTGACGCCATGGAGGACCGCGAGGATCGCATCGGCTGGTGGGTTTCGGGATCGGCGCATACCGCGCTGATCCTCTGGGCGATCCTGGGCGGGGTGTTCTTTCGCCCGCAACCGTCCACGCCGCTGCGCACGACCGAGGTGGCGACCATGAGCGGGGCCGAGTTTGAGGCCCTGGCCGCCGCATCGCGCGGCGCGGGGCCGGTCGGGCGCGAGGCCACGGCGGTGGCGACGATGCCCGCGCCTGCGATGGATCAGGATGCCGCGCAGGCACCCGCCGAGGCCAGCATCCCCGATGCCGAGGATGCGGCGCAGGATCTGGCCCAGCCCGACGGATCCGAGGCACGTCCCGACCTGTCCGATTTCGACCGGCCGGATCCTGTGGCCGTGGCGACCGATCTGGGCGCGCCCGCCGACAACCAGACTGCCGACGATGCCGCCCCCTTGCCGCCCGTCGACGGCGGCGTGCCGACGGCCGGTGCGCAGCCCTCCCGGCCCGAGGCGCCCTTGGCCGATGCCTCTGCTTCGCCTCGATCGGAACTGGCGCTTGACCGATCCGCCCTACCCCGGCTGCGGCCCGAAGGCTTGGTCGAACGCCGCAATGCCCGACTGGCGCAGCAAGAGGCCGAGCGACAGGCAGCCGCCGAGGCAGCCCGCGCGGCCGAGGAAGCGGCCCAGGCTGCTGCCGCCGCAGCCGCCGCCGAAGCGGAAGAACGCCGCCTGACCGCCGAGCGCGAAGCCGCCGAGGAGGCGCGCCGGGCCGAAGCCGAGCGGGCCGAGGAGGCCGAGCAAGAACGACAGGCAGCCGAGGAGCGCCGCCAAGCCGCCGAACGCAGGGCGGCTGCGGAACGGGCGGAGCGCGAGGCACAGGAACAACGCGAAGCCGAGGCGCGCGCAGAGGAAGAACGGCGCGAGGCAGAGGCAGAACGCCGCGCCGAGGAAGAACGCCGCGCCGCTGCCGCCCGCGAAGCGGAGGAACAGGAAGCCGAGCGCCGGGCCGAAGCTGAGCGTCGGGCGGAAGAAGAACGCCGGGCCGAGGCGGAACGTCGGGCCGAAGAAGAACGGCAAGCAGAGCGCCAGGCCGAGGCAGAGCGAAGGGCCGAGGAAGCCCGCGAAGCCGAACGCCTTGCCGAGGAAGCCCGCCAAGCCGAAGAAGAGCGCCGCGCCGCTGCAGAGGCCGCCGAACGCGAAGCCGAGGAACGTCGTCTTGCCGCCGAACGCGAGGCGGAAGAACGCCGCGCCGCCGCAGCCCGCGCCGCCGAGGAACAGGCCGCAGCCGAGGCAGCCAGCCAGCAGGCGCTGGAAGATGCGCTGCGCGAGGCACA
>JAEWCW010000088.1 GCA_023390415.1 Pseudomonadota bacterium
GCCCTGCACGCGGTGATCGTGCTGTTCCAGACGGTCGTGCTGATCTGGGTCAGCGACAAGGTCGTCGAATCCTTCCGCCGCATCGAACGGATGGGCACAAGGCTTGTGGCGCAAAGCGAGACGCTGAAGCTGCGCAGCCACGAGGCCGAGCAGGCCAGCCGCGCAAAGGGCATGTTCCTTGCCAACATGAGCCACGAGATCCGCACCCCGAT
Organism: Pseudomonadota bacterium; assembly: GCA_023390415.1. GTDB lineage: Bacteria > Pseudomonadota > Alphaproteobacteria > Sphingomonadales > Sphingomonadaceae > Allosphingosinicella. Next base: position 213 of record JAEWCW010000088.1, read on the forward strand.
CAACGCGATCATCGGCTTTTGCCACCTGATCCAGCGCACGCCGCTGGATGCGCGGCAGCGCGATCAGATCGGCAAGATCAGCAGCGCCGGGACCACGTTGCTGCGGCTGGTGAACGACATCCTGGATCTGTCGAAAGGCGAGGCCGGGCATCTGACACTGGAGGACGAGGTTTTCGACCCCCGTGCCGAGCTGTCGCGCCAGGTCCAGTTTCTGTCCGAGCCGCTGCACAGGAAGAACCTCGACATCAAGATCGACATCGATCCGCGCATCCCTTCGCTGCTGTCGGGCGACATCACGCGGTTGAACCAGGTTCTGACCAATCTGCTTGGCAATGCCATCAAGTTCACAAGCGAGGGGACGATCACCATCGCGGCGCGGCTGGTCGAACGGAAAGGCGACATCGCGGTGATCGAATCGTCGATCAGCGACAATGGCATCGGCATGACGGCCGAACAGCTGTCCCGGATGTTCACGCCCTTCATGCAGGCCGACAGCTCGACCACGCGCCGCTTCGGCGGCACCGGCCTGGGTCTGGCGATCTGTCGCCAGATCGTCGAACAGATGGGCGGCTGGATCCGGGCGGAAAGCGAACCGGGCCGCGGCAGCACCTTCACGGTCATGACGCCCTTGCGGATCCCCGAACAGCAGGTGCTGCCCGATGCCCTGCCTTCGGAAGCGATAAGGCGGCTGCATGTCCTGCTGGTGGACGACAATCCCATCACCTGCCGGATCATCCAGGAAATCTTCCTGCAATGGGGCATGACCATCGACATTGCCGATGGCGGCAGCGTCGCCTTGGCGATGGCCAGGCGCGAACTTCAGGCCGGCCGGCGCCATGATCTTGTGATCATGGACTGGAAGATGCCCGGCATGGACGGGCTTCAGACCCTTCATGCCATGCGGGCGGTGATGGGCACGGATTTTGCCCCCTTCGTGCTGATGATGACCTCCTACGACATCGACGAGGTGCGGCAGGATGCCAGCGGCAAGGGCGTCGATCTGTTCCTTGCCAAGCCGATCGATGCAGCAAGCCTGCTGCAGGCGCTGAACCAGTTGTCCCTGATGCGCGCGGATCAGCCCATCCGGAACGCCCCCGCACACGGACCCGGCCTGTCGCCTGCCCTGCGAGGGCTGCGTGTCCTGCTGGTCGAGGATAACGAGATCAACCGCGAAATCGCCGCCCAGATCCTGTCCGATGCCGGGCTGGTGGTCGATTGCGCCGCCGACGGCAGCATCGCCTGCCGCATGGTGGATCAGGCGGGCGGGGCCTATTGCGCCGTCCTGATGGACATCCAGATGCCAGAAATGGACGGCATGGCCGCCACCCGGCAGATCCGCAAGACCTGGTCGTCGGCACAGCTTCCCATCATCGCCATGACCGCCCATGCCTTTGCCGAGGAACGGCAGGGCTGCCTGGCCGCAGGGATGGACGATCACCTGACAAAGCCCGTCGATCCCGCGCATCTGATCGCCACGCTGCAACGCTGGCTGGTCCTGGGCCGCCAGGCGGTTCCCGCCATGCCCAGCCTGCCCGACGACTTGCCGCCCTTCGGCATTCCCGCAGCCCTGGCGCGGGTCAACGGAAACCGCGACCTTTTGCTGCGGCTGATCCTGTCCTTCGCCGACAGCCATGCCCGCACCTGCGACGACCTGTCCGCCTTGCTGGACGGGGGCAGGGCCGAGGATGCGCATCGGCTGGCCCATACCCTCAGGGGCGTGGCCGCCTCGCTGGAACTGCCCTTGGTCGCTGCTGCGGCGGGACGGTTGGAACAGGCCCTGTCACCCGGTGGACAAGGGGATGTCGCGGCCCTGCTGGCCCTGTTGGGACCGCCCTTGGCCGATGCGATTGCCGCTGCGGCGCAATTGCGGCCGGCGGGCCCTGCTGCGATCCCGATCCGCCCTGCCTCCATCCAACCCGCTGCCGATCCGATCATGCTGGCCGAAGCCCTAGACACCCTGCGCGATCAGATCCGGCGCCGCAGCCTGTCCGCCCGCCAGGGCTTTGGACGGCTGGCCGATCTATTGCGGCTGGATGACGCGGCCCGGCAGGCCCACCCGCTGCACATGGCCCTGCAAAGGCTGGACTATGCCGCAGCCTCGGCCCTGATCGAGGCCGAATTCGCCGTCCCCGCGCGGGGGATCGCCGTATGACCGCCAAGCCCGTTGTCCTGATCGTCGATGACGAGATCCTCAACATCGAGATCGCAAGCGCCGCGCTTGAGGACGGATACGAAATCAGCTTTGCCCTGTCAGGCCACCAGGCGCTGGAGGTGGCCCAGGCCGCCGGACCGGACCTGATCCTGCTGGATGTCATGATGCCGGGCCTGAACGGCTATGATCTGTGCAGGCTGCTCAAGCAGGATCCGGCCCTTTCGGATGTTCCGGTCATCTTCACCACCAGTCTCCA
>JAEWCW010000171.1 GCA_023390415.1 Pseudomonadota bacterium
GAAAGGCTGAGACGAAAATGGCGACTGCCGACAAGATGCCGATGCTGGCCGAAGGCTATGAGAGGCTGCAGCAGGAAGTGCGGCATCTCAAGACGGTCGAGCGGCCGGCCATCATCGAGGCGATCGAAGAGGCTCGCGGCCACGGCGACCTCTCCGAAAATGCGGAATATCATGCCGCCAAGGAGCGCCAGGGCCAGGTCGAGGCCCAGATCGCCGACATCGAGGACCGGATCAGCCGCGCCATGGTGATCGATCCCACGACCCTGTCGGGCGACAAGATCGTGTTCGGCGCCACCGTTCACCTCGTCGACGAGAACGACAAGAAGGTCATCTACCAGATCGTCGGCGAGACCGAGGCGGACGCCAAGGTCGGCCGGATCAGCTACAATTCGCCGCTCGGCCGGGCCCTGATCAGCCGCAGCGTCGGCGACGAAGTCGAGTTCCAGGCGCCGTCGGGCGACCGCTATTACGAGATCGAGAAGATCGAGTTCATCTGAGGGACACGGCGATGAGGCCGCCCGAAGACTGGCGCCGGGCGAGGGTCACCCTTGCCATCGCGGCGCTCACCACGCTCGCCTGGCTGGCGGCGGAGGTGACCGGCCGGCAGATGCAGGCGGCGGGCTGGGCGGGCTTCAACGCCTATCGCTTCTTCTATGACGGCTATGCGCCCGGCCTGTGGGTGTGGCTGACTCCGCTCAGCGCGACGCTGGTGCATGCGGGTCTGCTCCATCTCGGCCTCAACATGCTGATGCTGCTCTTCTGCGGGCGGGCGGTCGAGAATATCCTCGGCCCGCTGGCGCTCGGAATCCTCTATCTGGTCGGCGCCTATGCCGCGGCGGCAGCGCAATATGCCTTCGATCCTCACGCCACCGTTCCGATGGTCGGCGCGAGCGGAGCGGTCTCGGCCGTGCTCGGCGCCTATGCGATCCTGTTCGGGCGCAACCGGGTGCGCGCGGCCAACGTCCGGGTGGCGGAATGGCTCAACGCCTTGTGGCTGATGGCCGGCTGGGTCGGCCTGCAGCTGCTGATCGGCTTCATCTCGCAGCTCGGCCCGCTCGACATCGCGATCGCCGCCCATATCGGCGGCTTCATCGTCGGACTGCTGCTGGCGCGGCCCCTGCTGCTGTTCAGGTACCGAAAGGCCTGAATCTCCGGCCTTGGGTTCAGGTCTTGAGCGCGGGCTCGAGCAGGCGGTGGAGGTGGACCACCACATATTTCATCTCGGCGTCATCGACCGTGCGCTGTGCGTTGCCGCGCCAGGCTTCAACGGCGCTCGCATAATCGGGATAGACGCCGACGAGGTCGATCGTCTCGATGTCGAATTCCAGGCCCTGCGGATCCTTGACCCGCCCGCCAAACACGAGGTGGAGCTTGCTCATGCGGGCCCCGTTGGCAAAGCGCGGCGCCATGCGCAAGGGGCGCCCCGTCCGGAGCGCCCCAAATGCGCGTCGCTCAGGCCTTGGCGCCGGTGGTCGCCGAAACCGCGTCGATCACGGCCTCGCCGACCTTGGCCTTGGCGGTCTGGGTGATCTCCTCCACCTTCTCGCGACCGGTCTCGGCCGCGGTCTGGGCGGCGTCGCGCGCGGCCTCGTTGAACCGGCGGCCAACATCGCCGAGCAGCCGCGCTTCCTGGTTGGTGCGCGGAAGCACCGCGGCGAGCACGGCGCCGACCGCGAAGCCGCCGGCGACTGCAAGCATCGGGCTGGAGTCGATGGTCTCGCCGGTCCGCTCGCCGAGCCGCGAGGTGCGCTCGCGAAGGCCGGCATAGGTCTCGCTGGTCCGGGTTCGAGCCGCTTCATAGGCTGAGGCCGCGCGGTTGTTGCCGCCGCCGGACTGGGTGCCGCTTCGAGTCTCGCTCCTGGTATCGGTCATTCTGTCGCTCCTTTACGTCGCGGGGCGTCGATCGTGGGCGCCGCCGCCATGTAGTTTTCCGTGTCGGTATCGATTTGGGTGGTGATCACGCCGTCATCCTCGCCCTCGCCGCCGAAGGCGCGGCCTGCCGCGCGGATCAGGGGCTTGCGGGCGAAGAACAAGGCGGCCGCGGTCAGCGCAGCGCCGACGATCATCGGCCGCTCCTTGACCGCGCCCATTGCGCCCTCGGCGAGATCGCTGCTCTTCTCCTTGACGCCGTCCCAGGCCTCGGTGGCGAGATGCTTGGGGTGAAGCCGCTGCTGGAGCGCCACCAGGGTCGAATCGAGCCGCGCCCGCGCCTTGACGGCGTCGCGCTTCGCCTGTTCCACCGCTGCCGCGTTCACAGCATCGTCTCCCCGCGCTGGAGCGCGTCGCGCTCCTCCTCGTCGCCGGACAGGGCTTTCATGCCCGCCACGCCCTTATTGAGCAGCCAGTAGGCCACGCCCGCCATCGGCACGGCGAGGATCAGCCCCGCTGCGAGCGGCCCGACAAGGGTCGCCAGCGCAAGCACCAGTCCGAAGACGAGGGCGATCCCGGCGAACCAGGCGATGACCGCCGCGCCGACCAGCGCGACAAGGCCGCTCTTCGCGCAGGCCGCGCGGCGAAGCGCGATCTGGCGATAGACATTGGCCTCGGTGCGGGCGACCTCGCGGGCCTCGTCGATCAGCCGACCGGCGAGATCCGCGATCGTTTCGTCCTGAGGGTTCTGGCTGGGCGCGTCCAAAGCTTAGGCCTCGCTGCCCGAGCCGCTCTTGCCGCGACTGCCGCCGCTGGTGCCGGACGCGCCGCTTTCGAGGCCGCTCTTGACCAGCCGCACGAGGACGAAGCCGAGCAGAGCCGCGGTCCCGACGGTGACCGCCGGGCTCTTGCGGACCAGCGAGCGGGTGCCGTCGATCAGATCATCGACGCTCTTGTCCCTGAGGTTGCTGGCAAGGCCCGAAACCGCATCGCCGGCCTTGTGGGCATATTCGCCATATTGGTCGCCGAGCCGCTCGTCGATCGAACGCGCCGCGTCCTGGATGATCTCCGAGAGGTTGGTGAGCAGTTCGGTCGTGCGGTCCTTGCCGCCCTCGGCATATTCGCGCGCCTTGTCGGTCGCCTGGCCGCGGAGGCTCGAAACCTGGTCGCGGACCTGGCCGACGATCCGATCGGTCGTGCTTCCGCCGGCCGAGCCGGTGTCGTTACCGCTGCCGGTCGCGACGAAGCCGCTCGAGGTGCCGCCGCCCGACGAGGCGGAGGAGCTCGTCGATCCGCCGCCGGACGTCGCGCCCGATCCGCCGCCGGACGATCCGCTCGACCTTGAAGCGCTGGACGAGCCGCCGGACGACCCGCTGCCGCCGGTGGTTCCGCTGCTTCCCGATGCGCCGTTGATCACCTTGTCGGTGCCTTCCGGAAGGCCTTGTTCGCGAGGGGGCATATCGGTCTCCATCATGTCATTTCGGGGGAAGGAATATGTCGTTCCCAAACTCTCGCGTCGGGCCTTCCGTTCCGGCTCTCGGCGTAAAGTTGCGTCGCCGCGTCCGGACCGATAAGCCGCCGCTCGACCCCCAATTTAGTTCATGACGAGGCCGTAACAAGATGACCGCGATTCTCGACGTCCACGCCCGCCAGATCCTCGACAGCCGCGGCAACCCGACCGTCGAGGTCGAAGTCTATCTCGAGGACGGCGCGGTCGGCCGCGCGGCGGTGCCTTCGGGCGCCTCGACCGGCGCCCACGAGGCGGTCGAGAAGAGGGACGGGGACAAGTCGCGCTGGCTCGGCAAGGGCGTTTCGCAAGCAGTCGAGGCGGTCAACGGCGAGATCGCCAATGCGGTGCGCGAGCTCGACGCCGAGGACCAGGTCGAGATCGACTCGCTGCTGATCGAGCTGGACGGCACCGCGAACAAGGCGCGGCTCGGCGCCAACGCCATCCTCGGCGTCAGCCTCGCCGTCGCCCGGGCCGCGGCCGAGGCGCGGGGCCTGCCGCTCTATCGCTATGTCGGCGGCGCCTCGGCGCGCACGCTGCCGGTGCCGATGATGAACATCATCAACGGCGGCGAGCATGCCGACAATCCGATCGACTTCCAGGAATTCATGATCATGCCGGTCGGCGCCGAGAGCCTGTTCGAGGCGGTGCGCTGCGGTGCGGAGATCTTTCACACGCTGAAGAAGCGCCTCCACGATGCCGGCCTCTCGACCGCGGTCGGCGACGAGGGCGGCTTCGCGCCCAACCTCGCCTCGACCACCGACGCGCTCGATTTCATCATGGCCTCGGTCGAGGCCGCCGGCTACCGGCCGGGCGACGATGTCGTGCTCGCGCTCGATTGCGCCGCCACCGAATATTTCAAGGACGGCGCCTATCGGATGACGGGCGAGGGCAAGACCTTCTCCCCGGCCGAAAAGGTCGACTTCCTCGCCGATCTCGTCGCCCGCTACCCGATCCGCTCGATCGAGGACGGCATGGCCGAGGACGATCTCGAAGGCTGGAAATTGCTCACCGACCGGCTCGGCGCGACCACCCAGCTGGTCGGCGACGATCTGTTCGTCACCAATCCCGAGCGGCTTCGGATGGGCATCGGCAAGGGCCTCGCCAACTCGCTGCTGGTCAAGGTCAACCAGATCGGCACCCTGACCGAGACGCTTGAGGCGGTCGAGACCGCGCACCGCGCCGGCTACACCGCGGTCATGTCCCACCGCTCCGGCGAGACCGAGGACACGACCATCGCCGACCTCGCCGTCGCCACCGATTGCGGACAGATCAAGACCGGTTCGCTCGCCCGCTCGGACCGGCTCGCCAAGTACAACCAGTTGATCCGCATCGAGGAAGAGCTCGGCACCAGCGCCCTCTATCCGGGGCGCGACATCTTTGCCCGGCGGCGCGGTTGAGGCGTGCTTTCCGCACGCTTCGCCGACAAGCGGAATCTTTCTGTCGATAATGTCGGATTAACCCTTGATTCGCGGGGCCTTTGCTGATTCTAACAGCAGGGCGATGGCAGGGGTTCGAAATCCACTTTCACTGATCAGGCGGGCGGCGCTTCCGGCGCTGGCCTTTCTCATCATTGCGAACTTCGCCGGCTATGCGCTGATGGGCGACAACGGCGTCTTCTCGCTCGGCGATTATCGCCGCCAGAAGGCCGAGCGCGGGGTCGAGCTCGCGCGGCTCGAGGCTGAGCGCGCCCGTCTTGCCCACCGGGTCGATCTGCTCGATCCGCAGAGCGCCGATCCCGATCTCGTCGACGAGATGGTCCGCCGCGATCTCGGCGCGGTGCGCCCGGACGAGGTCGTCATCCGGCTCGACGAGCAGCCGCGGCCCGCGCCCGCCCGCTAAGCTCCAGCCCGTCGAGGGCACGCATTGCGCCCGGCGGCGTTTGCCGCCATAGAGCCGCGCAAATCAACGACCAGCCAAGAGGAAGCCGGACGCCGTGGCCAAGGCCTCGAAACGCGCGAACGCAAGCGGCCAAGCCGCGCCCCATATCCCCAATCGCGAGCGTCCGCCCGAGCCTCGGCGCTACGAGGCCTCGAAGGACGAGCTCCTCGAATATTACCGCCAGATGCTGCTCATCCGCCGCTTCGAGGAGCGCGCGGGCCAGCTTTACGGCCTCGGTCTGATCGGCGGCTTTTGCCACCTCTATATCGGCCAGGAAGCGGTCGCGGTCGGCCTCCAGTCGGCGATGGATCCGAAGAAGGATTCGGTGATCACCGGCTATCGCGACCATGGTCACATGCTCGCCTACGGCATCGATCCCAACGTGATCATGGCCGAGCTGACCGGCCGCGCCGCCGGAATCTCCAAGGGCAAGGGCGGCTCGATGCACATGTTCAGCGTCGAGCATAAATTCTACGGCGGCCACGGTATCGTCGGCGCCCAGGTCAGCCTCGGCACCGGCCTCGCCTTCAAGCACAAATATGCCGAGGACGGCGGAGTCTGCCTCGCTTATTTCGGCGACGGCGCGGCCAATCAGGGCCAGGTCTATGAGAGCTTCAACATGGCCGAGCTGTGGAAGCTCCCGATCATCTACGTGATCGAGAACAACCAGTACGCCATGGGCACCAGCGTCAACCGCGCCTCGGCGGAGGACCAGCTCTACCGCCGCGGCGAGAGCTTCCGGATCAACGGCCTGCAGGTCGACGGCATGGACGTGCTCGCCGTCCGCGGCGCCGCCGAGACCGCGCTCGAATGGGTGCGCTCGGGCAAGGGGCCGATCCTGCTCGAGCTGAAGACCTACCGCTATCGCGGCCACTCAATGTCCGATCCGGCCAAGTATCGCTCCCGCGAGGAGGTCCAGGCGGTGCGCGACAAGTCCGATCCGATCGAGGCGGTGAAGCGCGAGCTCGAGGCCGCCGGGATCAAGGAGGAGGAGATCAAGAAGATCGATTCCGAGATCAAGCGCATCGTCGCCGAGAGCGCCGATTTCGCCGAACAATCGCCCGAGCCGGATCCGTCCGAACTCTATACCGACGTGCTGGTCGAGACCTACTGATGCCGATCGAACTGAAGATGCCCGCGCTTTCCCCGACGATGGAGGAGGGCACGCTCGCCAAATGGCTGGTCAAGGAAGGGGACGAGGTCTCCTCCGGGACGGTGCTCGCCGAGATCGAGACCGACAAGGCGACGATGGAGTTCGAATCGATCGACGAGGGCACCGTCGCGAAGATCCTCGTCCCCGAAGGCACGGACGGCGTGAAGGTCGGCGCCGTCATCGCGATCCTTGCGGAGGATGGCGAGGATTCGGCCAACGTGGCTGGAGCGGCCCGCGAGATTCCCGCCTCGGTCGAGGACAATGGCCCGGCCATCGCCGCTTCGCCGGCTGAGGAGGCGCAGGCTCAGCAAGCGACGGTCGCTGCCTCCCCGAAGCCCGAAAAGGCGCCGGCGAGCCTCAGGGTCGAGCCCGAGGTTCCGGAAGGCACCGAGATGGTCCGCCAGACCGTCCGCGAGGCGCTTCGCGACGGCATGGCCGAGGAGATGCGCAAGGACGACCGCGTCTTCGTGATGGGCGAGGAGGTCGCCGAATATCAGGGCGCCTACAAGGTCACCCAGGGCCTGCTCGACGAGTTCGGTCCGCGCCGGGTGATCGACACGCCGATCACCGAATATGGCTTTGCCGGAGTCGGCACCGGCGCCGCGATGGGCGGCCTTCGCCCGATCATCGAGTTCATGACCTTCAACTTCGCCATGCAGGCGATCGACCACATCATCAATTCGGCGGCCAAGACCAATTACATGTCCGGCGGCCAGATGCGCTGTCCGATCGTGTTCCGCGGGCCCAACGGCGCGGCGTCGCGCGTCGGCGCCCAGCACAGCCAGAATTTCGCGCCCTGGTATGCCAGCGTCCCTGGCCTGGTCGTCATCGCGCCCTATAGCGCCGCGGACGCGAAAGGCCTCATCAAGGCCGCGATTCGGAGCGAGGATCCGGTCGTCTTCCTCGAGAACGAACTGCTCTACGGCCAGAGCTTCGACGTTCCCAAGATCGACGACTACGTGCTCCCCATCGGCAAGGCCCGGGTCGCCCGCGAAGGCACGGACGTCACTTTCGTCTCCTATTCGATCGGCGTCGGGGTCGCGCTCGACGCGGCCGAGAAGCTCGCCGCCGAGGGGGTCGAGGCCGAGGTGATCGACCTTCGCACGCTGCGCCCGCTCGATACCGAGACGGTTCTGAAGAGCCTCGCCAAGACCAACCGCCTGGTCTGCGTCGAGGAAGGCTGGCCGGTCTGCTCGATCTCGTCCGAGATCGCTGCGGTGGCGATGGAGCAGGGCTTCGACGATCTCGACGCGCCGGTGCTGCGCGTGACCAACGAGGACGTGCCCTTGCCCTACGCGGCCAATCTCGAGAAGCTGGCGCTGATCAAGGTGGACGACGTCGTCGCCGCCGCCAAGAAGGTCCTGTACCGGTGACGCCGCAACCCTCCCCATTGCGGGGAGGGCATCGGGAAGCGCCGTGACCCCGCTCGATCACGACCGCGCCCTCGCGCTCGCCTACGTCCCTGCCGCGCGGCGTCCCGCCGTCGACGCGCTCTGGCGCCTGGACGCTACCCTCTCCGCCGTCCTCTCGACCGGGCGCGAGCCGCTGATCAGCCAGATCCGCTTGGCCTGGTGGCGCGAGGCGCTGGAGAAGCTCGACCGCGAGCCGCCGCCGGCCGAGCCGATCCTTCGCGCCGCCGCGGCTTCGCTCCTCCCCGCAGGGATATCCGGCGCGGCCCTGTCCGAGATGGAGGGCGGCTGGGCGCTGCTGCTCTCGCCCGATCCGCTCGGCCCGGACGAGCTCGCCGCTTATGCGGCCAAGCGCGGCGGCCTCCTGTTCCGCTACACCGCCCAGCTTCTCGGCAGCGATCTTCCGCCCGGCGGCGAGGCTGCGGGCGGCGCCTTTGCGCTGATCGACCTCGCCCGCCACAGCGGCAACGAAGCCGATGCCGAAGCCGCGCTCGCCGCCGCGCGCGCCACGCCTT
>JAEWCW010000163.1 GCA_023390415.1 Pseudomonadota bacterium
CACGGCAGCCCTTGTGAGCCGGGCCGTTCGATTCTTCCAAAGCTGGAAAGAAGGCGCGCCTATAGAGGGAGAAGGCGCGGAAGGCAAGGCTCACCAGGCGATAGGCTGGCCCTGATAATCGACGAAGGCGCCGGTCTCCCCGATGCCAAGCCGCTCGATCTGCCGGCGCATGCCGGCGACGCTGTCGGGCGGCGCGATCTGGGCTTTGGGGCCGCCCATGTCGGTCTGCACCCAGCCGGGGTGGAACAGGATCATCGCGATCCCGCGCGGCGCGAGATCGAGCGCGAGATTGTGCCAGGCGGCGTTGAGCGCGGCCTTGGACGCGCGATAGGAGATCCAGCCGCCCGAGCTGTCGGCGATGCTGCCCATCCGGCTGGTGACCGCGGCCATCTTGCCGCCGTCGGCCATCTTGCCCGCAAGCCGCTCGGCGAGAAGGATCGGCGCGACCGCGTTCACCGCATGCACATGCTGCCACTCCTCGGCCGCCGCCGGATTGCCGATCCGCTCGGGGCCGGAGACTCCGGCATTGGCAATGAACAGGTCGAGCGCGCTCTCCAGGCCATCGGCGAAGGCCGCGACCGCCTCGAAATCTGCCACGTCGAGGGTCTCGACTCGCACACCGAGCGCGTCGAGCTCAGCAGACGGGCGCCGGGTGGTGGCGATCACCTCCCAGCCGTCGGCGGCATATTGGCGCGCGAATTCGAGGCCGATTCCGCGATTCGCGCCGGTGATCAGGACGCGGGGCATCAGTCGAACAGGCTCGAGACCGAGCTCTCGTCGGCGATCCGCTTGATCGCCTCGCCGAGCAGGGGCGCGATGGTGAGCGTCCGGATCTTCGGCGAGGCGGCCGCGGCCTCGCTCGCCTGGATCGAATCGGTGATGACGAGCTCCGCCAGCGACGAATTCTCGACCCGCGGGACCGCGGCGCCGGAGAGGACTCCGTGGGTGCAATAAGCGACGACGTCCTCGGCGCCCGCTTCCTTCAGCGCGCCGGCGGCGTTGCACAAAGTGCCGGCCGAATCGACGATGTCGTCGATCAGCACGCAGAAGCGGCCCTCGACGTCGCCGATGATGTTCATCACCTCCGATTCGCCGGGCCGCTCGCGGCGCTTATCGACGATGGCGAGCGGGGCGTTGTCGAGCCGCTTGGCGAGGGCGCGGGCGCGGACGACTCCGCCCACGTCCGGCGAGACGACGGTGATCGGCCGGCCGGCGAAGCGCGCCTGGATGTCCGCGGACATGACCGGTGCCCCGTAGAGATTGTCGGTCGGGATATCGAAGAAGCCCTGGATCTGGCCGGCGTGGAGATCGACCGACAGAACCCGATTCGCGCCCGCGACGGTGATCAGATTGGCAACGAGCTTGGCCGAGATCGGAGTCCGCGGGCCCGGCTTCCGGTCCTGCCGCGCATAGCCGAAATAGGGGACGACCGCAGTGATCCGCTTCGCCGAGGCGCGGCGAAGCGCATCGATGCAGATCAACAGCTCCATCAGATTGTCGTTTGCCGGATAGGCCGTGGACTGGACCACGAACACGTCCTCACCGCGGACATTCTCGTGGATCTCGACGAACACCTCTTCGTCGGCGAAGCGCCGAACGCTCGCTTCGGTGATCGGCATTTCGAGATAGGCCGCGATGTCCTTCACCAGCGGCAGGTTCGAATTGCCCGACATCAATTTCATGGAATGCGCGTCCCTCGTGCCCCCGCCGCCTCTCTAGGCATTGCCCCGGCGAAGGCAAGGGCGTTGCCCACGTCGCGGCTTGTCCTTAAGCCCCCGCCTCGATGACCGTCGTCACCCGCTTCGCGCCTTCGCCCACCGGCCGTCTCCATGTCGGCAACATGCGCACGGCGCTGCACAATTGGCTGTGGGCGAAGAAGTCGGGCGGGCGCTTCATTCTCCGCCTCGACGACACCGACCGCGAACGCTCCCGCGAGGAGCATGTGGATGCGATCCGGGCGGACCTCGCCTGGCTCGGCCTCGATTGGGACGAGGAGCATCGCCAGTCGGCCCGGTTCGACCGCTACGGAGCGGCGCTCGAGCGGCTCGCTGCCCAGGGCCGCGCCTATCCGGCCTATGAGACGGCGCAGGAGCTGGAGCTCAAGCGCAAGGTTCAGCTCGGTCGCCATCTGCCGCCGGTCTATGATCGCGCAGCGCTCGCGCTGACCGACGAGGACCGGGCAAAACTGGAGGCGGAGGGGCGACGCCCGCACTGGCGGTTCAAGCTCGACCATGGAGCCGCGATCGAGTGGGACGATCTGATCCGCGGCCGCCAGCATTTCGAGCCGCATCTGCTCTCCGATCCGGTCATCCGCCGCGAGGACGGGAGCTGGCTCTACATGCTTCCCAGCACGATCGACGACATCGACATGGGCGTCACCCACGTCGTCCGCGGCGAGGACCATGTCGCCAACACCGCGCTCCAGATCCAGATGTTCGAGGCGCTGGGCGCGCCGGTCCCGGCCTTCGCCCACGAGGCGCTGCTGGTCGGCGCCGAGGGCAAGCTTTCCAAGCGGCTCGGCTCGCTCGGCGCAGAGTCGATGGGCGAGGCAGGGATCGAGCCGATCGCGCTCGTCGCCAAGCTTGCCCGGATCGGGACGAGCCTGCCGGTCGAGCCGGTGACGGACCCGGCGCCGCTGATCGAGAGCTTCGACTTCTCGGCCTTCGGTCGCGCGCCGGCGCGCTTCGACATGGACGAGCTTGCCGGCCTCAACGCCCGGATCCTTCACCGCCTGCCCTTAGCCGCCGTCGCCGACCGGCTCCCGCCGGGCATGGCCGAGGCGGACTGGGAGGCGATCCGGCCGAACCTCTCGCGCGTCGCCGATGCTGTCGACTGGTGGGAAATCCTCCACGGCCATGTCGAGCCGCGCGCGGAGGATGGAGACCGCGACTTCCTGCGTAGCGCCGCCGAGACGGCCGAGGCGATCGACTGGAGCGAATCGCCCTGGCAGCAGCTCACCGCTTCGCTGAAGAGCGCGACGGGGCGGGGTGGAAAAAGCCTGTTCCTGCCGCTTCGCTTGGCGATCACCGGCCGCGACTCGGGGCCCGAAATGGCGGCCCTGCTCCCGCTGATCGGCCGCGACGAGACTGTCGCGCGCCTTCGCGCAGCCGCAGGCTAAGCAAGAAAAGCACCCTCACGGGACCAGGACACGATTCAGGCTATGTAACATTGTTACATAATGTTATAACGTCTCTGTTCCTGCCGCTGTCATGGCAGGCCTTGCGGGAGAAAGATGATGGCCGAAGCCACCTTCCTCGAACAGAAGCGGGTCCGCCCCGGCGCGGCGCTCACCGTTATCCTCATGCACGGCGCCGCACTGACCGCCCTGCTGCTCGCCAAGACCGAGATCGTCGACCTAGAGCGGTTCTCGCCGCTCAAGGTGATCCGTATCGCGCCGCCGCCCCCGCCGCCGCCTCCCCCGATCGAGCCGACTCCGACCGTGCCGCGCGAACAGCTTCACGTGGTCGACGCGACGGTGCCGCCGATCCCCACCACGCGCGGGATCACGACCAGCGAGAATCCGCCGCCCGATCAGCCGGCGCTCGGATCGCGCCCGGGCGGGGAGACTGTCGCCACGGGGGCGCCGCCGGAGCGCGAGGACATCCTGCCCCCGCGCACGCCGGTCCGGGTCGCGGCGCAGATGATCGCGGGCAACCTGCAGCCGCCCTATCCCGCGAGCGAGCAGCGCATGGAGCGCGAGGGCCGCGTCGTTATCCAGGTCACGATCGGCCCTGACGGGCGGGTGATCGAAACCCGGCGGGTGAGCGCGACCAGCAACGCCTTCTGGCAGGCGACGGAGCGCCATGCGCGGGAGCGCTGGCGCTTCCGCCCGGAAACGGTGGACGGCCAGCCGGTGCAGTCGACCAGGACCCTGACCGTCCATTTCGAGCTGACCGGCTGACCCGATGGAAGCCGGCGGGCTGGCGCGGCGCAGCGGCGCGCATTATCTAGGAGCGATGTCGCTGCCCCGCCCCGCCTCCCCGCGAGTCCTGATCGCGGACATCCGCGCCTTCCTCGCGCAGCGCACGCGCGTCCAGCTCTTCTCGTTCGCGGGCGCGTTGCTGATGCCGGTCGTGCTGATCTGGCTGTTCGTGATGGATTCGGCCAGCCTCATGCCGGGCCCGCGCGTCGTCTATATCGAGAGCTATCCGTCGACCCGGACCGATGAGGAGATCCGCGCCGATCAGCTGGTCCGCCAGCGCGAGGCGGAGCAGAAGGCCGAAGAGACCCGGCGCCGCTGGCAGGCGCTCGGCAATGCCACGGGAGTGAACCCGTAGACGAGCAGTGGATGGCGACGGCCGTCGCGCTCGGCGAGCGCGGCCGGGGCCGGACCGCACCCAATCCCAATGTCGGCTGCGTGATCGTCCGAGACGGCATGGTCGTCGGCCGCGGCGGAACGCAGGACGGCGGCCGACCGCACGCGGAGGCTGTGGCGCTCGCTGAGGCCGGTGACGCAGCGGAAGGTGCGACGGTCTACGTGACCCTCGAGCCCTGCGCCCATGAAAGCGAACGGGGCCCGGCCTGTACCGACCTGCTCGTCGCGGCGAAGCCGGCGCGAGTCGTGATCGCGGTGCGCGACCCTGATCCCCGCACCGACGGCAAAGGCATTGCCAGGCTCGAGGCGGCGGGGATCCGGGTCGATGTCGGGGTCTGCGCCGAGGCGGCAGAGCGGTCGATCGCGGGCTTCCTCAGCCGCGTTCAGCGCGGCCGGCCGCTGGTGACGCTGAAGCTGGCAATGTCGATCGACGGCAAGATCGCCCTCCCCTCCGGCGAGAGCAAATGGATCACCGGCGAGGATGCCCGCGCCCACGTCCATCTCGAGCGCGCGCGCGCCGACATGATCCTGGTCGGTCGCGGCACCTACGAGGCGGACCGGCCGAAGTTGGACGTGCGCCTTCCCGGCCTCGAGGACTATTCGCCGCGGCGCGCGCTTCTCACCCGGGGCGAGGCCGTGGAAGGCTGGACCCGGCTCGGCGCGCCGGAGGAAATCAGCCGGCTTCATGACGTCAACGACCTGCTCGTGGAAGGGGGCTCGGCGACGGCGACCGCCTTCCTTGCGGCCGACCTGATCGACCGGATGCTGATCTACCGCGCGCCGATCCTGATCGGCGAGGGCCGCTCCTCGGTCGGCTATGTCGGGCTGGACCGGATCGCCGACGCCCACCGCCGCTGGCGCCTCGCCGACACGCACATGCTTGGAATCGACCGCCTCGAAGTCTACGAGCGCGATCGCTGATATGTTCACAGGGATCATCACCGACATCGGCCGGATCGAGGCTGCCGAGCAGAAGGGCGATCTCCGCCTGCGGATCGGCACGCGCTACGACATGGCCAGCGTCGATCTCGGCGCGTCGATCGCCTGTTCGGGCGTCTGCCTGACCGTCGTTGCCAAGGGCCAGGGCTGGTTCGCGGTCGATCTCTCGCAGGAGACTGTGAGCCGCACCGCGCCGGACCTCTGGCGCGAGGGCGGCCGGCTCAACCTCGAGCGCGCGCTGAAGGTGGGCGACGAGCTCGGCGGCCATATCGTCACCGGCCATGTCGACGGCCTCGGCGAGATCGTCTCGTCGGAGAAGGTCGGCGACTCGACTGTGGTAAGGATCCAGGCGCCCAAGGCGCTCGCCCCCTATATCGCCGCCAAGGGCTCGATCGCGCTCGACGGCGTCTCGCTCACCGTCAACGCGGTCGAGGGGGACATCTTCTCGATCAACCTGATCCCGCACACGGCGCGGGAAACCACCTTCGACGACGTGCCCGTGGGCCGCAAGGTCCATATCGAGATCGACATCCTCGCCCGTTACCTCGGCCGAATGATGGAAATCCGCAACGCTGCGATGTGATTTCCGCACTTGTGATCACATTATGATGTGATTAGAGCGGCCACATGAGCACAATCCTGATCGAGCGAGTCTTCGAGCTCGTCTCCAGCGGCGAGATGTCGCGCTCCGGCCTCGCCCGCGCCGCCGGCCTCCACCCCAATTCGCTGCGCAAGCTCGGCGACGAGGACTGGAACCCGACCGCCGACACATTGCTCAAGCTCGAAAAATTCCTCGCCGGCGGAAGCCGCGACGTTGTCGTCGGGCCGGAACGGATCATCGACGAGGCGCGCAACGGCCGGATGTTCATCCTGGTCGACGACGACGACCGCGAGAATGAGGGCGATCTCGTCATCCCGGCGCAGATGGCGACCCCGGACGCGGTCAATTTCATGGCCCGCTACGGCCGCGGCCTGATCTGCCTGGCGATGACGAAGGAGCGGGTCGACTCGCTCGGCCTGCCCTTGATGTCGCGCCACAACGGCACCCGCCACGAGACCGCCTTCACCGTCTCGATCGAGGCCAAGGAGGGCGTCACCACGGGGATTTCCGCCGCCGACCGCGCCCGCACCATCTCGGTCGCGATCGACGCGTCGAAAGGGCCCGAGCATCTGGTGACCCCCGGCCATGTCTTCCCATTGGTCGCGCGCGACGGCGGCGTGCTGGTCCGCGCCGGCCATACCGAGGCCGCGGTCGACGTCGCCCGCCTGGCCGGGCTGAACCCCTCCGGCGTGATCTGCGAGATCATGAAGGAGGACGGGGCGATGGCGCGGATGGACGATCTCGTCGAGTTCGCCCAGCTCCACGGCCTCAAGATCGGCACCATCCAGGACCTCATCGCCTATCGCCTGCGCAAGGACCGGCTGGTCGAGCAGACCGCCGAGGCACAGTTCGAGAGCCGCTGGGGCGGGAGCTGGACCGCCAAGACCTTCGTCAACAAGGCCAATGGCGTCGAGCAGATCGCTCTGGTCAAGGGCCGGGTCGATCCCGACAGGCCGACCTTGGTGCGGATGCACGCGCTCTCGATCTTCTCGGACGTGTTCGCCGAGGCCAATGAGCGCGGCGGGCTTCTGCGCGGGGCGATGAAGGCGATCGCCGATGCGGGCTCCGGGGTGATCGTGCTGATCAACCGGCCGGCGCCAGACGCCCTCACCGAGGCTCTGAAGGCACGCTCAGGCGAGACTGGCGAGCGCGACGTCAGCCAGATCCGCGATTACGGCGTCGGCGCGCAGATATTGATGGCGCTCGGAGTCCACGACATGGTCCTTCTCACCAACAGCCACCACACGCCGGTCGCGCTCGGCGGCTACGGCCTCGCCATCGTCGGCGAGCAGCGAATCGCGGCGGAGGGCTGAGCGATGGCGAAGATCCTGATCGTCGAGGCGCGCTTCTACGACCATCTCAACGACCTGCTGCTCGAAGGCGCCCGCGCGGCGATCGAGGCGGCGGGGCACAGCCACGAGACGGTGACCGTGCCTGGCGCCCTCGAGGTTCCGGCAGCGATCTCGCTCGCCGCCGAAAGCTACGACGCCTTCGTCGCGCTCGGCGTCGTGATCCGCGGCGAGACCTATCATTTCGAGATCGTCGCCGGCGAAAGCGCGCGCGGGATCATGGCGCTGACCCTGGACGGCCTCGCCATCGGCAACGGCATCCTCACCGTCGAGAACGAGGCCCAGGCCCTCGCCCGCGCCCGCCCGACCGAGAAGGACAAAGGCGGCGAGGCGGCCAAGGCCGCGCTTGCGATGCTGGCGCTGAAGGACCGCTTCGGGTAGCGCCGCGCCAGCCGCGATGACCGGGTCTCCAACCAACGCTGCGCGTCACGCGCGACTCGCCTTCGCGGCTCTCATCCTCGCCAACATCTTCCTCGCGGCCGGGCCCTGGTTCGTCCGTCTGACCGATGTCGGGCCCGTCGCCGCGGGCTTCTGGCGGCTGGCCTTGGCCGTGCCCTTCCTCGCCTGGCTGGCATGGCGCCAGTCCGCAGGGTCCGCCGTATGGGATCGGCGACTCGTCATCCTTATCGTGATCGGCGGACTCTTCTTCGCCGCCGACCTCGCGAGCTGGCACGAAGGAATCCTGCGCACCAAGCTCGCCAACGCTACCCTGTTCGGCAATTTCGCGAGTTTCCTGTTCGCGATCTACGGCTTCGTGCTGCTGCGGGCGCTCCCCGGTCGGGTGCAGGCGCTGGCGCTCCTGCTCGCAGCCGCGGGAACGGCCTTGCTGCTCGGCAGCAGCTTCGAGCTCTCCCCGCGCAACTTCACCGGCGACCTGTTCGCGATCCTCGCGGGCGTCTTCTACACCTTCTACCTGATCGCCGTGGACCGCGCCCGCCGGGTCATGCCGCCCTTCCCCGTGCTCGCCATCGCCACCGTTGCAGGCGCCCTTCCTTTGCTCCTGTTCGCGCTCGCGCTCGGCGAGACGGTGATGCCCGGTGAATGGACGCCCGTGATCATCCTGTCGCTGTCGAGCCAGGTGATCGGGCAGGGCCTGCTCGTCTATGCGATGGGCCATCTCAGCCCGATCGTCGTCGGCCTGGGCCTGCTGACCCAGCCGGTGGTCGCCGCCTTGATCGGCTGGCTCGCTTATCAGGAACGGCTTTCGACCGGCGACTGGATCGGCGGAATCCTGGTCTGCGCAGCCTTGGTCCTCATCCGGCTCCCGGGCAGACGGGTTGCATCCAATGGCGGCTGAGATCATTGGGACGGGCATGGTCGAGCCCGAAGAAATGAACCTCGACGAGCTGCGTATCGCTCTGGCGCCGCTCATCCCCGCCCATGCGGCGTTCGACGGCTGGTCGAACGAGGCGCTGGGAATGGCGGCTGCCGAGCTCGGGGTCCCCGCGGGCCGCGCTCGGCTCGCCTTCCCGGGCGGCGCCGCGGACATGATCGACGCCTGGTTCGAATCGATCGACCTCGCAATGGCCGGCGCCTTCCCGGAGGAGCGGATCGCGGGAATGAAGATCCGCGAGCGCATCCGCTCGCTCATCCTGTTCCGGCTCGAGCTGGTCCTGCCGTACCGCGAGGCGCTTCGCCGCGCCCTTGCCGTGCTTGCGATGCCGCAGAATGTCGCGGCGGGCGTCAAGCTCGGCTGGCGAAGCGCCGACCGGATCTGGCGTGTCGCCGGCGACACGGCCACCGACTTCAATCACTATACCAAGCGCGCAACGCTCTCGGCGGTCTACGGCACGACCAGCCTCGTCTTCCTCGATGACCAGAGCGAGGACCTTGCCGACACGCGCGCCTTCCTCGATCGCCGCATCGACGACGTCATGAAGATCGAGCAGGTGAAGGCCAGCTTCCGCCGCGGCCGCGAGCGCATGCCGAGCCTCAGCCGCTTTCTCGGCCGGCTGCGCTATCCGGCCGCCTGAGCCCCGCACAGCCGGGGTGGGGCGGTGAGCGACGCGCTTCTCAGCACGATCATCATGGTGCTGGCGCTCGCCTTGTTCGCGAGCGACAAGCTCCGCCCGGACGCGGTCGCCCTAATCATCCTGCTCCTCGCCTGGGCGAGCGGCCTGCTCAGCCTCGACGAGGCGCTTGCCGGCTTCGGGAGCCAGGCGGTGGTGATCGTTGCCGCGGTTTTGGTGGTCGGCCGAGCGGTCGAGTTTACCGGCGCCGCCCAGGCGATGACCCGGATCTTCGTTCCGAAGGTGCGGTTTGCGGCGGTTCGGGTCGGCGGCGTGCTGCTGATGGGCGCAGCGCTCTCGGCCTGGATGAACAATATCGCGGCGCTGGCGATCACCATGCCGATCGCCCTCGCCGTCGCGCGCGAGCACAAGCTTCCGCCCGGCGCCGTGCTGATGCCGCTCGCCTTCGCGACCATTCTCGGCGGCATGACCACCTTGATCGGCACGCCCGCAAACCTGATCGTCTCCTCGGTGCGCGAGGACCGGGTCGGCGCGCCGTTCGGCATGTTCGACATGACCGAGGTCGGAGTCGCCGTGACCCTCGCCGGCCTGCTCTACCTCACCGTCATCGGCTGGCGGCTGGCGCCGCACCGCAAAGGCGACGAGGAGGAGGCGAAGCGGCAGGCGCTGGTCTTCGAGCTCGGCCTGCCGATCGGCGCCTATCGCGGCACCTCACGCCTCGCCGAGACCCGCGCGGCTCTGCGCGAGGCCGGGGCGGTTCTGCTGACCGTGCTGCGGGGCGGGCAGCGCGCCGCCCTCGATCCGGACGCCCGGCTCCACCATGACGACCGGCTGCTTGTGATGAGCCGCGACGCGCCCTTTGCTGTGGCCGAACGGACCGGCCTCTTCGCCGATGTCGGCGCCGATCCGCCGGACACGGTCACCGCCCATGTCTCGGTCGTCCACGGCTCCTCGCTGATCGGCGAGGATTATGGCGCGATCCCCGCGCGAACCGAAGGCGAGGTCGAGTTCCTGGGCGCGGGCCCGCGCGCGGCGCGCCTCAAGCGGCCGCTCTACAGCAACCTCATCGAGGCCGGCGACCAGCTCTTCCTGCGCGGCACCCCGGAGGCGCTGGCCCGTCTGATCCGCCACGCCCGCCTGCTCGAGGTCGGCCGCCAGGAGGCGCCGATCCGTCCCGGCCGCAACGCCGCGCTCGTCGTCGGCATCTACAGCCTCGCCGTCCTCACCTCGACCCTGCTCGGCGTTCCGACGACGGCCGCGTTCATCGCCGCCGCGCTCGCCATCTGCCTGCTCCGTCTGCTCCCCGCGGACGAGGCCTATCGCGCGATCGACATTCCGGTGATCGTGCTGATCGCGGCGATGATCCCCGTCGGCCGCGCCTTCGAGGAATCCGGCGGAAGCGACCGGATCGCCGCCTTCATGCACTGGGCGCTGGCCGGCGCGCCGCTCTTCTGGATGCTTGCGGCGATCTGCGCGGCGACGATGCTGCTCTCGATCTTCCTCAACAACGTCGCCACCGCCCTGATCATGGCGCAGGTCGGCGCCGAGGCTGCGGCGCGGCTCGGGATAAACCCGGACGCGGCCCTGCTCGCCGTCCTGATCGGGGCCTCGTGCGATTTCCTCACGCCGATCGGCCACCAGAACAACATGCTGGTGATGCGTCCGGGCGGCTATCGCTTCCGCGACTATCCTAAGGTCGGCGCGCCGCTCTCAGTCATCGCGATCCTGACGACCGCCTTCATCCTCAGCCGCGCCTACGGCTGATCCGGCTATTCCGCCGTGGTCGGGTCGATCGTCGCGCGGACGCGGGCGATGCTGTTCGCGGGAAAGCCTGCGGTCTCGGCGTGCTGGCGGATCAGATCCTCGCTCGGCGCGCGGTAGATGCAGTAGATCTTGTCGTCGGTGACGTAGGAATGGACCCACTGGATCTCGGGGCCGAGATCGCGGAGCACGCTGCACGAGCCCTGCGAGGCGCCCTTCAAATCCTCGGCGCCGAGATTGCCGACTCCGGGCATGTCACGCTCGATCACGAACTGAGGCATTTCACTCTCCCCTTGTAGAACTCAGCAGCAGCGGGTGCTTCCCCTTGCGTAGCGGCGCTCCATGCGCTCGCGGTGGAACTCGGCGCGGCTCATCGGCGCGCGCTCCGGATGCGCCGCGCGGTGATGGGCGAGATAGGCCTCGTAATCGGGAATCCCGACCATCAGCCGGGCAGTCCTGCGGATGACGTCATGCCAGCGCGACATCGCCCGTCTCCAATGCGGTCGGCGCCTCGGACCGGCGCGCCGCGATGATCGCTTTGGCGCCGTAGACGACCATCGCCAGGACGACGGCGATGAACAGGGCGCAGAGCGTCGCGTTGACATAATCGTTGAAGATCACCTGGCGCATCTGCGCCACGCTCGCCGCCGGCGCCATCAGCTCGCCCCGGGCGAGCGCGTCCTGGTAGCGCTCGGCATGGGCGAGGAAGCCGATGCGGGGATCGGCGTGGAAGATCTTCTGGAAGCCGGCGGTGAGCGTGCAGACCAGGAGCCAGGCGAGCGGCAAGGCGGTGACCCAGGCGAAGCGCTCCCGCTTCATCTTGAACAGGATCACGGTGCAGAGGGTGAGCGCGATCGCGGCGAGCATCTGGTTGGCGATTCCGAACAGGGGCCAGAGCGTGTTGATTCCGCCGAGCGGATCGGTGACGCCTTGGTAGAGGAACCAGCCCCAGCCGCCGACGGCGAGCGCCGTTGCGATCAGGTTCCCCGCCCAGCTCTTGGTCTCCTTGAGCCTTGGCGCCGCGGTTCCGATCAGGTCCTGAATCATGAACCGCGCGACGCGCGTGCCGGCATCGACCGTGGTGAGGATGAACAGGGCCTCAAACAGGATCGCGAAATGATACCAGAAGGCCATCATCCCCGGCCCGCCGATCACGTTCGACAGGATCTGCGCCATTCCCACGGCGAGCGTCGGCGCGCCGCCGGTGCGCGAGAGGATGGTCGATTCGCCGACCTGCCGGGCGACCTCGTCGAGCGCCGTGGGCGTCACCGTGAATCCCCAATTCGAGACTGCGGCCGCCGCCGAGGCGGCGTCGGTGCCGATCAGGGCGGCCGGGCTGTTCAGCGCGAAATAGACGCCGGGATCGAGCACGCTGGCAGCGACTAGGGCCATGATCGCGACGAAGCTCTCCACCAGCATGGCGCCGTAGCCGATCAGCGGGAGATGGGCCTCGCTCTCGATCATTTTCGGAGTCGTCCCGGAGGCGACCAGGCTGTGGAAGCCGGAGACCGCGCCGCAGGCGATGGTGATGAACAGGAAGGGGAAGAGATTGCCGGCGAAGACCGGGCCGGTGCCGTCGACGAAGCGGGTCAGCGCCGGCATCTGCAGGTCCGGCTGGACGATCAGGATGCCGGCGGCCAGGCCGACGATCGTGCCGATCTTGAGGAAGGTGGAGAGATAGTCGCGCGGCGCGAGCAGCAGCCAGACCGGCATCACCGAGGCGACGAAGCCGTAGCCGATCAGCATCAAGGCGAGCGCCTCGCCCGAGAAGGTGAAGGCCGGCGCCCAGGCCGGGTCCGCAGCGACCCGCCCGCCGAGGATGATCGCCGCGAACAGGCCGACGATCCCGATCGCCGACATCTCCCCGATGCGCCCGGGGCGCAAATAGCGGCCGTAAAGCCCCATCAGGATCGCGATCGGCATGGTCGCGAAGACGGTGAAGGTGCCCCAGGGGCTGTCGGCCAGCGCCTTGACGACCACCAGAGCGAGAACGGCGAGCAGGATGATCATGATCGCGAGGATCCCGATCATCGCGATCACGCCGGGGATGGTGCCGATCTCGGCGCGGATGATCTCGCCCAGCGAGCGGCCGTCGCGCCGGGTCGAGATGAACAGCATCACGAAATCCTGGACGGCGCCCGCGAAGACGACGCCGGCGAGGATCCAGAGCGTTCCCGGAAGATAGCCCATCTGCGCCGCGAGCACCGGCCCGACCAGCGGCCCCGCGCCGGCGATCGCCGCGAAATGGTGGCCGAACAGCACCGACCGGTCGGTCGGGACGTAGTCGAGGCCGTCGTTGCGGCGGATCGCGGGGGTCGGCCGCGCCGGATCGATCCGGAGCACCTTCGCGGCGATGTAGCGGGCGTAGAAGCGGTACGCGATCAGGTAGACGCAGACCGCTGCGACGACGAGCCACATGGCGTTGATCGTCTCGCCGCGGTGGAGCGCGACCGTGCCGAGCGCGAAGGCGCCGAGCAGTGCAACGATCGCCCAGGGAAGCCAACGCAGCGGCGACCCGCCCACAGCACTCGCAGTCGCCATATTCTCTCCCCTGCTCTCCCGGACGCTGCATAGCGCAAAGCCGAGGCGCCGTTCCAGAGGGCTATACTGAGGGTCTGGCGCGGCCTTGTCGTTATTGATAATCAGTTGCAAATGACGATCCTCCGGCGCCTCCTGCTCCTGGCCTTCTTCCTCATGCCCGTGGCTGCGACGGCGCAGCAGGCGCCCGATGCGCAGTCCCAGGTCCAGACGACCTGGCGGCTGCTCGATTATGTCGCGGTCGATTATCCGGCGGCGATCGAGAATGGGCGGATCGTCAGCCCGGGCGAATATGCGGAGATGCTGGAGTTCACCCGAACCGTCGGCGAGCGGATCGCGGCCCTTCCGGCCCATGCGATGAAAGCGGACCTTTCGCGTCAGGCGCAGGCGCTGCGGGCGGCAGTCGTCGCCAAGGCGCCGCCGCCGCGCATCGCCGAGCTGGCCCGCAGCCTCGGAAGCGACCTTCTGGCCGCCTATCCGGTGCCGCTCGCGCCCCGCGCAGCCCCCGACCTCGGCCGCGCCGCGGCCCTGTATCGCGAGAATTGCGCCGCCTGCCACGGCTTAGCGGGGGACGGGCGCGGACCGATGGCGGCAAATCTCGATCCGGAGCCGATCGCCTTCACCGATCGCGCGCGCGCCTCGGAGCGCAGCCTGTTCTCCCTCTACCAGGTCATCGACCAGGGCCTCGAAGACACGGCGATGACCAGTTTCGCCCATCTTCCGGCGGAGGACCGCTGGGCGCTGGCTTTCTACAGTGGCCAGTTCGCCTTTCCGCCCGCGCTTGCCGCCGAGGGCGAGCGGATCTGGCGCGCCGACTCCGCGCTCCGCGCACGCTTGGGCAATCTGGAGGCGCTCGCGGCCATCACGCCGGCCGCACTCGCCGCCGAGATCGGGCCCGAGCGCGCTGCGGCGGTCACCGCCTATCTGCGCGCCAACCCCGGCGCCGTCACCCGTACGGCCGGAAGCCCGCTGGATATCGCCCGCGCCAATCTCGCCGAGAGCCTTGCCGCCTACCGGGCTGGCGACCGCGGCCGCGCGCACGAGCTTGCACTCGCCGCCTATCTCAACGGGTTCGAACCGGTGGAGCCGATCCTCGCCACCCGCAACGGCGCGCTGCTTCGGCAGGTCGAGACCGCGATGGCGGAGCTTCGCTCGGCGATCAACGGCCGCCGGCCTGCAGAGGAGGTCGCGAGCCGAATCGACGCGCTCAACGCCCTTTTCGAGGAGACCGACGCGGTCATCGCCCCGAGCGAGGCGACGGCCGTCTCCACCTTCCTCGGCGGATTCCTGATCCTCGCGCGCGAGGGGCTCGAGGCCCTGCTCATCGTCATCGCGATGATCGCCTTCCTGCAGCGCGCCGACCGGCGCTCGGTCCTGCCCTATGTCCATGGCGGCTGGATCGCCGCACTCGTCGCGGGCGCCGCGACCTGGTGGATCGCCACCAGCTTCATCGAGATCAGCGGGGCAAGCCGCGAGATCACGGAAGGGGCGGGCTCGCTGCTCGCCGCGCTCGTCCTGGTCTCCGTCGGCATCTGGATGCACGGCAAGGCACAGGCGAGCGAATGGCAGCGCTACATCCAGGCGACGATGGGCAAGGCGCTGGGGCGCGGCTCGGCCTGGTTCCTGTTCGGGCTCGCCTTCATCGTCGTCTATCGCGAGGTGTTCGAGACGATCCTCTTCTATGCCGCGCTGTCGGCACAGGGCGACGATGCCGCGCTGTTCGCGGGCGCCGCGACCGCAGCCGTGGTGCTCGCGGCCATCGCCTGGGCGATGCTCAAATATTCCAGGCGCCTCCCGATCACCCAGTTCTTCTTGTGGAGCGCGGTCCTCATTGCGGTCCTTGCGGTGGTCCTGACCGGCAAGGGCGTCGCCGCCCTCCAGGAAGGCGGATTGCTCGGAATCACGCCGCTGCCGAGCGCGCCGTCAATCCCGATCCTCGGGATCGTTCCGACGGCCGAAGCCCTCGGCTCGCAGGCGGCAGTGCTCTTCATCCTGCTCTTCGGCTTCGGGAGAAACCGGGTGCGCGCGGAGCCGGTCCCGGCCGCGTAAGGCGCTTGGCTTCGCCCGCCGCGCGGGTCTAAGGATTGCGCCAAGGATTTTCAGGAGAACAGCGACATGGCGGGCGTCAACAAGGTCATTCTGGTCGGCAATCTGGGCGACGATCCGGAGGTCCGCTCGATGAACAATGGCGGCGAGGTGGTGAACCTGCGCGTCGCGACGTCCGAGAACTGGAAGGACCG
>JAEWCW010000007.1 GCA_023390415.1 Pseudomonadota bacterium
GCGGAAGCCCGCGTCGCGCGCTGCGGCGAGGATCGCCTCGGTCGGATCGACAGCGATGATCTCGCCGCGCACCGCAGGCCCCTGCTCGGTCATCTCGAGCAGGTCCGGATGGGCAGCGACAATTCCGCGGAGCCGCTCGCTGCGCTCCATCACGAGCGCACGCGCGTCGCGGCCGAGCCGGTCGGCGCTTCGCACCGTGCTGTCCACGGTATCGTTCACCGTCCTGCCGAGCGTGTCGACCACCGGTGGCACCTGGAGCAATTGCGCGCCCGCAGCACCCGCGAGGAGCAGGGTCGCTCCGCCGGCCAGGAAGAATTTCAGGGTCTCTCGACGCATCATCTTTGACGCCCTGCCATAATTTTGCTTGCTTGGGGATGAAACGGGCCAGGGCGTCCGTTTCATCCACAAGGACCGAGGAGACCGACTTGCCGCCCTTCGAGCGGGACCTGCTGGCACTGTTGCCGCGGCTGCGGCGCTTTGCCCGCTCGCTCGCCCGCGACGCGGCCGATGCCGACGACCTGCTTCAGGTCGGGCTCGAGCGCGCGCTGAAGGCGAAGGACCAGTGGCAGGAAGGCACGAGATTGGACGCGTGGATGATGAGGATCGTGCGCAATTGCTGGATCGACGAGGTCCGCGCCCGGACAAGGCGGGGACAGACCTTCGTCGCCGAGGAGGCGGGCGCCCATGTCGGCTATGCCGGCCATGAGGATGTCGAGCGCGGCGCCGAGATGCACGACGTCGACAAGGCGATGAACGCCCTCCCGCCCGAGCAGCGCGAGGCGGTGGCGCTCGTCCTTGTCGAAGGGCTCGCCTACAAGGAAGCGGCCGAGATATTGGACGTGCCGATCGGCACCCTCACCTCCCGGCTGATCCGCGGCCGGCAGGCGCTCGCGGCACGGCTCGGCGGCGGATTGGAGGCGGCATGATGCAGATCGGCGACGAGACTTTGATGGCCTATGCCGATGGCGAGCTCGACCCGGTACGGCGGCTCGAGATCGAACGGGCGCTGGCGAGCGACCCCGATCTCAGGCGGCGGCTCGAGGCCCAGCAGCGGCTGCGCGCCCGCATCTCAAGCCATTATGCGCCGGTCGCGGAAGAGCCGATTCCGGACCGCTTCGCAGCGATGATCCGCGCCTCGGCGGTGGGGAACGACAATCAGGCCGATGTCGCCGACCTGGCGGCGGCGCGATCGAAGCGGCGCCCCTTGTCGGCCTGGCACAATATGGCCGCGCTGGCCGCGACCTTCATTCTCGCCCTCTTCCTCGGCCAGGTGATGCCGCCGCTGTTCAGCGTGGAAGTCCGAAGCGGCGACGAGAGCCCGATCGCGGTTGCCGACGGCACGCTCGTCGCCCGCGGCGGGCTGGATTCAGCGCTGCGCCAGCAGCTCGCCTCCGACCGAGGTGAGACCCGGATCGGAGTGAGCTTCGCGGCCAATGACGGGCGCTATTGCCGGACCTTCGAGGATCCGCGCCTGAGCGGCCTCGCCTGCGCTGGCGAGCATGGCTGGGAGCTGATCGCGACCGCGCCGGGCACACGCGTCGGCGGCGAATATCGCCAGGCCTCGAGCGGGAACGCACTCGTCCTTGGCGCCGCCCAGGACATGATGGCCGGCGACCCCCTGGACGCAGCCGGCGAGCGCCGCGCCCGCGACCTGGGCTGGTACCGGCACCCCCGGGATTAAATCGGCCGCTCGGCACGTTCTCCTTCCATCCAGGGAGGAGTATTCATGCGTAAACTGTCCGTTTCCATCTTCGCGCTCGCCTTCGCGGCGACCCCTGCTCTTGCCGATCCCGCGGCCGAATATGTGACCGGCGTGGAATATAGCCAGGGCGACTATTTCACAGGCGAGGAGGTCGAGATCCTCACCGTCAGCAATGTCGCCCGGCTCCGCGCCGGGCGGCTGACCGTCTCGGCCTCGCTGCCCTGGCACCGGATCGAGGCGCCCGGTAACGTGGTCGGCGGCGGCGGATTGCTCGGCTTGCCGATCCTGGTCGATCCCACCCAGCCGGCGACGCGCAACGTCCGCGAGGGACTTGGCGATCTCCGCCTCGGCGCCGCCTATGCCCTTCCGTCGCTCGCGGGCATCGACCTTGGCCTCACCGGCCAGGTCAAGCTTCCGACCGCGTCCGCGGAGCGCGGCATCGGTACTGGAGAGACCGACGTCAGCATCGGCGCGGAAGCCTCGCGCAGCTTCGGAGGCGTCACGCCATATGTGAGCGTCGCCTACACGATGCCGGGGGAGCCCGCTGCCTACGACCTCCGCAACGCCTTCTCGGCGCGCGGCGGCCTCGGCCTGCAACTCGGCCGCGGCGTGCGCGGGAACATCGCCTACAGCCACGCCGAGAGCATCAGCGTCGGCCTTCCTGACGAACGGATGATCTCGACCGGGATCAACGCGTCGCTGTCGCGCAGCCTGTCGCTGGGGATTTACGGCAATGCCGGCCTGTCGGAGGGCGCGCCGGACGTCGGCGCCGGCGTGTCGCTGGGGATCCGGATTTTCTAGCGTGCAGCCGAAGGCGGCGCCGAGGCGCTTGCCGGGGCCGCGGTATTGTCCGGGGTCGCGGCAGCGCGCGGCTGCTCCGCAGCGGGGGCCGGATTGTTCGCGTGCTGGTTCGGATTGCGGCGGCCGAGCGGCTGCTGCGCCGGCCCCGTGTCCGTGCCGGTCAGCGCCCAGCGCGAGCTCGCGGTCATCGTCGCGTCGGCCTTCGCGCGCTCGCTGATCAGCGCGTTTGCGCTCTCGCGCTGCAGCGGCTCGTAGCGGCGGAGGACGGCACGGTTGAAGCTGTCGACGCTGCCGGCGGGGGCGGCGCCCTGCTGTGCCTGGGCCTCGGCGGCGGCAGCAGCGGCTGCGGCATCGCGCGCGTCCGCCATCTGCTCTTCAGGTGAGCCTGGCAGCGGCGCGACGTTGCGGCGGCGGATCACAAGCGGCTCGACTCCGGCATAGCGGTCAGTGAAGGCCGCCGGACGGCCCCAGCCGCCGGTCCAGCGATAGAAGATGTGCGCGCCGATATTGTAGGATTTGACCAGGCTCGAGGCCCAGTAAGGCACCACGTAATTGGCGTGATAATGGGTCGAATAGCCCACGGGGCGGTAGACCGCCCCGCCGATCGCCGCCTCGGCGATCTCCCGCGCGCGCTGCCAGTAGGGCGCCATCGGCGGGCGGCCCAGCGAGCCGTCGCAGGTGAAGCTGAACTGGCAGCCGGTGCGCCGCTCGCTGCCCTGATAGACCACGCCGCAGATGCTGTTCGGATAGGCCGGGTGCCGGACCCGGTTCAGGATCACCTGGGCGACTGCGCGCTGGCCGTCGGCGGGCTCGAGCGCCGCCTCGTAATAGATCGCCTCGGTGAGGCACTGGATCGAGCGCATCCGGTCGGCGTCGCTTGCGAAGCGCAGCGCGAACGGGCTGGCTGCGGCCCCTGCCCCGGCGAGCGGGATCGCGGCGTTGACCTGCTGCGCGCTCAGCGGATCGAGCGGGCGGATGTTGTGCGGGTTGAGCAGCGCGGTGGCGTTCGGCCCGGCGGCTGCGGCGATCGCGTCCGGCGAGCCCGGGAGCCCGGGGATCAGGGCACCGCCCGGCATGTGGACGGCGAGCGCGGCGACGAGATAGAGTCCGGCGGCGACGGCGAGGACTCCAAGCGCCGCCCATTGCTGGCGCGCAGCGGCAAGCGCCCCGGCGCCCATAGAGCGCAGGTTCGGAACCCGCCACTCGGACAGGCGCAAAGCCGGGTTAAATCGCAGCACCGCTTTCATTTACACCAATAGCCGGGAAGACTCCGCCATATAGAAAAACGCACCTTGCGGCAACCTGAAGGGCGGTCGAGCCGTGCCCGGCGCCGGATCGACTGCGCCGGCCCGGCGCTCTTCAATGGCGATTGGAACCGGGGATCGGGCGTCTCTTCGCGAGATCGAAACGGTCGCCGGAACTGAGCACATGGACCGTGACGCCGTGCATCGAAAGCACCCGCTCGGGCCGTGCCTCGGCGAGGTTGCAATGGGTGACCCCGGCCCCATCGACCACGTAAACGGCCCCGCTGCCGATCACGGTGAAGGTCTGATCCTCGACCACCGCGGCCGTGTCCTCGTCGATTCCAAGGCCCAGGACCCGCGGATTGTGGGCGACGGCGCCGATCAGGCGGCCGAAGCGGCCGCGCTCGGCGAAATGCTGGTCGATGATCACGTCGCGGATCAGGCCGAGGCCGGGCGCCATGTGGAGGTCGCCGATGCGGTGGGTCTCGGAGCTCGTCCCCTTGACCAGCATCGTGTCGCTCATCACCGACGCCCCGGCCGAGGTGCCGGCGATCAGGCCGCCGCGCTCGTAGATCGCGCGCACTTTCGCCTCGATCCCCGTGTCGCCGATCTGGCTGGTGATTCGGAGCTGATCGCCGCCCGAGAAGAAGATCGCCTGCGCATCATCGAGCACGCGAAGCTTCTCGCGGTCGCCCGCCTCATTGCGGTCTTCGACATAGAGTTCGACCAGCTCACCGATGTCGAGATCTGCGAAGGCTTTCTGATATTCCTCGAAATAGCCTTCGGGTTCGTAGCTGGCGACCGTGGCGAGGACGAGCTTGCCGCCGCGGACGTGGCGCGCGACTTCCTTCAGGATCGTCCGCTCGCTCTTTGGATCGCGATCCTCGTGGCCACCGATGATGATCAGGCAGCCCGATCCCCTTTTCACGCCTTCAGCCACGCGGTTCCTCGTCCTTCTTCAGATAGACACGGGCCCCGACCGACTCGCTGGTCGCGATTCCGACCACGAACATCGGGCTGTTGTGGGCCCAGCCGATCGTCCCGTCCTTGTAGATGCCGACGCCGCCGCCGTCGGCGCCGGCGCCGCCGGTGCCGGGAAGCTTGGCGAGACCCTTGGCGATCGCGTCCTCCATGCCGATCCCGTCTTCCAGCGAAGCCATGACCCGCGCCGCGAGCGCGAGCCGTGCAATCGTCTCTCCGTTGCCGGAAAAGGCCACGGCGCCATTGTGATTGTCGGCATAAAGGCCGCCGCCCGGCAAGGGGCTGTCGCCGACCCGCCCGACCTTCTGCCCGTTCAGCCCCCCCGTCGAGGCGCCGGCGGCGAGGTTGCCACCCATGTCGAGGGCGACCGCGCCAACCGTGTCGTGCATGCCCTCCGTGGCGAGCTGCTTCTCCGCCTCGGCCTTCAGCTCCTCGTGGCTGGCGAGCGGGAAACCCTGCGCCTTGGCGAAGTCCAGAGCGCCATCCCCGACCAGGAACACCTCCTTCTCCGGCAACAAGCGCCGCGCGACGGCGATCGGGTTGCGGGCGAACTTGAGCGCGCCGACCGCGCCTGCCGAGAGGTCGCGGCCGTCCATGATCGACGCGCACATCTCGATCTCGCCGCGCTCGTTGGGCGCCGAGCCCTTGCCGGCATTGAAGACGGGAAGATCCTCCAGCGTTCGGATCGCGGTCTCGACCGCGTCAAGGGAGGTGCCCCCGCCGGCCAGGATCGCAGCCGCCGCCTCAACCGCCTGCCGAACGCCGTCGCGATTGGCCTGGGTCTCCTTGTCGTCCCACGGCTTTGCGCCGCCATGGACGATCAGGGCCCAGCGGCCCGACTGGAAATTCAACATCTCTACTCCGCGGCAACGAACGGCGCGCGGGTCGCGGACCGGGTCGCCGCCGGCCGGAACTCGATCACCTGCTGCCACGCTGCATGGACGTCCGTGGGCGTGACCACGACAAGGTCGCCCGCCTCGCCCATGGCAAGCGCAGCAGCGGTCGACGCGGCCTCGCCGGCGATCAGGTGAATATGATCCGGCGATCGGCCCGCGGCGAGCGCGCCTTCCTGGAGGAACTTCATCACCTCGCCGCGCGGGCGGCCACGCGTGGACGGGTCCTCGCGGAAGATGAGGACGTCGAAGATCCCGGCCGCGACCTGGCCCATTTCGATGAGATCCTCGTCGCGCCGGTCGCCCGCCATCGAGATCGAGCCGATCGTCCGCTTGTACCGGCCCGAAAGGCCGCGCACGACATTGCCGAGCGCTTCGAGGCCCGCGACATTATGGGCATAGTCGACGATCACCCGGAAGCCGTGCGCGTCATGGACGTTGAGCCGCCCGGGATTCTGCTCGAAGGTCGAGCGGAACTGGCTCATCGCCGACCGGATGGTGAGGATCGGCACGTCCTGCGCGATCGCGACGGCGATGGCTGCGAGCGCGTTGGCGATATTGAACTCGGCCATGCCGTCGAGCGTCGCGGGAATGTCGCCCGCCTTCATGATCAGCTCGCGCCGCGAATAATCGTAGAGCACGATCGTGCCGCCGTCCGGCCCGGGCTCGCGCACCACCGCCATCCCGCCGCGATCGACATGTTCGCGCAGCATCGGCGACATCTCGGCACCGCCGCAGAGGGAGAACCAGATGATCCGGCCGCCGGCGCGGCGGGCCATCTTCACGGTCAGCGGGTCGTCGGCATTGAGGATCGAATGGCCGCCGCGGCGGACCGCCTCGACGATGACCGATTTAACGTCGGCGAGGTCCTCGACCGTCTCGATCCCCTTCAGGCCGAGATGGTCGGCGGTGACGTTCAACGCCACGCCGATATCGGCCTGGTCGAACGCCAGACCCTCGCGCAGAAGGCCGCCGCGCGCCGTCTCGAGCACGGCGAGCTCGACCGTGGGATCGCGAAGCACCATGCGCGCGCTCTTCGGGCCGGTGGCGTCGCCCTCGTGGACGAGCACGTCGTTGATATAGACGCCCGTGGTCGAGGTCAGGCCGACGCTGCAGCCGGTATAGCGCATGATATGCTTGGTCATCCGGCCCACGGTGGATTTGCCGTTGGTGCCGGTGATCGCGACGATCGGCACCCGCACCGGCCGTCCGTGCGGAAACAGCATCTCGATGATCGGCTTGGCGACGTCGCGCGGCGGGCCTTCCGAAGGCTCGATGTGCATCCGGAGGCCGGGCGCGGCATTGACCTCGATCACGCCTCCGCCCGTCTCCCGCACCGAGCGCGAAATGTCCGGGCAGACGAAATCGACGCCGGCAATGTCGAGGCCGACGATCATCGCCGCGCGCTTGGCGATCTCGGCATTGTCCGGATGGACCTCGTTCGTCCGGTCGATCGCGGTTCCCCCTGTCGAGAGGTTGGCGGTGGCGCGGAGCTGGACAGTGTCGCACGCCTCGGGGATGCTGTCCGGCGTCAGACCGGAGCGGGCGAGAAATTCCTCGACATGGGCGTCGACGCGGATCTTCGTCATCACGTTTTCGTGACCGTCGCCGCGACGCGGGTCCTGGTTCACCTGGTCGACGAGCCAGCGGATGGTCGAAACCCCGTCGCCGATCACCTGCGCGGGCACGCGCTCGGCGACCGCGACCATCTTGCCGTCCACGACGAGGATGCGGTGGTCGTTGCCAGGGAAGAAGCGCTCGACGATGACGTCGCGGCCCCTGGCCTCGCGCTGCGCCTCGGCAAAGCCGAAGCGGAGCTGCTCTTCAGTCTGCACGCCGATGGTGACGCCTCGGCCATGATTGCCGTCGAGCGGCTTGACGACCAGAGGCCAACCGAGCCGCCGAACCGCGCGCATCGCCGCCTCCACGTCCCGAACCACCTCGCCGCGCGGCACCGGTATCCCGCTCTCGTCGAGCAGCTTCTTGGTCATGTTCTTGTCGGAGGCGATCTCGGTCGCGACGAACGAGGTGCGGCCGCTGATCGAGGCGCGGATACGCTGCTGGTGCCGCCCGTGGCCGAGCTGGATCAGGCTCCTCTCGTCGAGCCGCATCACCGGAATCCCCCGCCGCTTGGCCTCCTCGACCAAGGCGCGGGTGGTCGGGCCCAGGGACGTGCGGCGAACCAGGCGCTTCAGGGAGTCGAGCCTCTCCTTGAGCTCATAGGGCGTGTCGAAGGCCCAGATCCGGTCGAGTCCGCCGAAGCCGGCAAGCGCCGGCGGGAGCAACGACTCAACCAGCTCGGCCGCGATCCGACCTGCGGCCAGCCCGACCTGCTCTTCATTATAGGCGAACATGATGTTGTAGACGCCGGGCCGGTTCTTGACCGAGCGGGTCTTGCCGCGGGTGGCGCGCGACCCGGCGAGGGTCTGGAGCTCGAGCGCGACATGCTCGATGACGTGGCCGAGCCAGGTGCCCTCGCGAAGCCGCCGCTCGAAGCCGCCGCGCACCTTTAGCGAGCAACCGTGGCGACCAACCCCGGGGAGCAGCCCGAGAAGGGCATCGGCAAAGCCCGGAATCCGGCTCGTCGGCCACCCTTCCAGGCGGCCGAGGTCCATCTGGATGCGGACCATCGGCGTGTGGCTGTAGAAATGGGGACCGCGGTAGACGCCGACCTCCGTCACGCAGGCTGGCGCCTCGACGAGATCTGCGCTGCTGTCTGTGGCGCGGTGGAAGAACATGGCGGAGTCCGGCGCTGCAGATTGCATCGGCTCGACGACGGAAAGAGACTGGTTCGGAGGCGACATGATCCCGCTAAAGCGCCGGAAACAAGGCGAAGTTCCTGGACGAAATAGCTGATCCAGATCAGCGCGCGGCTGCAACTGGCGGGCGGTCGCCGCGCGCGCTAGACCGAGGTTGCGGATAGGTCGGAGGCGCGCATGAGCCAGTTGATTTCACCCCCGGAGGCGGTCGTACGGAACGCCCATTGCACCGCCGATCAATATGAAGAGATGTACCGTCGCTCGCTGGAGGATCCGGACGGCTTCTGGCTGAGTGAAGCGCGGCGGATCGACTGGGTGAAACCGCCGACGATCGCCGGCAACTGGTCCTTCGATCCGGTCGACATCAAATGGTTCGAGGACGGGATCCTCAACCTCTGCCACAATTGCGTCGACCGCCACCTCGCCACCGACGCGGACACAATCGCGATCGTCTGGGAAGCGGACGAGCCCGGCGTCACCCGCACCCTCACCTACGGCCAGCTCCATGCCGAGGTGGTGCGGATGGCGAACTGCCTGAAGGCACTCGGCGCCGGCAAGGGCGACCGCGTCACCATCTATTTGCCGATGATCCCCGAGGCGGCGGCGGCGATGCTCGCCTGCGCGCGGATCGGCGCGGTCCACAGCGTCGTCTTCGGCGGCTTCTCGCCCGAGGCGATCCGCGGCCGGATCGAGGATTGCCAGAGCCGCTTCGTGATCACCGCCGACGGCGGCAAGCGCGGCGGCAAATTGGTGCCGCTCAAGGACAATGTCGATGCGGCCCTGCGGGGCGGCCCGGAGGTCGAGACGGTGCTCGTCGTGCGCCATTGCGGCAACGAGATCGGCTGGGTGGAGGGCCGCGACCATTGGTATGACGAGCTCGGGCCGCTCGTTCCCGACGACTGCCCCTGCGAGCCGATGGGCGCCGAGGACCCGCTCTTCATCCTCTATACGTCGGGCTCGACCGGCAAGCCCAAGGGCGTCCTCCACACCAGCGGCGGCTACGCGGTCTGGACTGCCCTCACCTTCCATACGATTTTCGACTACAAGCCCGGCGAGCTCTTCTGGTGCACCGCCGACGTCGGCTGGGTCACCGGGCACAGCTACGTCGTCTACGGCCCGCTCGCCAACCGCGCCTCCGTGCTGATGTTCGAGGGCGTGCCGAACTATCCGGACGTCTCGCGCTTCTGGGACATGGTCGAGCGGCACAAGGTCGACATCTTCTATACCGCGCCGACCGCGATCCGGGCTTTGATGCGCGAGGGCGAGGCGCCGGTGAAACGCCACGACCGCTCCTCGCTTCGCCTGCTCGGAACGGTCGGAGAGCCAATCAACCCGGAGGCCTGGCTCTGGTATTGGCGAACCGTCGGCGAGGAACGCTGCCCGATCGTCGACACCTGGTGGCAGACCGAGACCGGCGGGATCATGATCACGACCCTGCCCGGCGCCCATGCGATGAAGCCGGGTTCGGCCGGAAAGCCCTTCTTCGGAATCGTGCCCGAGCTGGTCGATGCCGGGGGCACCCCGCTCGCAGGCGCCGCCGAGGGCAATCTCTGCATCGCCCGCTCCTGGCCCGGCCAGATGCGCAGCGTCTACGGCGATCACGAGCGCTTCGTTCAGACCTATTTCTCGACCTATCGCGGCCGCTATTTCACCGGCGACGGCTGCCGCCGCGACGAGGACGGCTACTACTGGATCACCGGCCGGGTCGACGACGTGCTCAACGTCTCTGGCCACCGGCTCGGCACCGCCGAGGTCGAGAGCGCCCTGGTCGCGCACGCCGCGGTCGCCGAGGCCGCGGTGGTCGGCTACCCGCACGACATCAAGGGCACGGGCATCTATTGCTACGTCACATTGGTCGTCGGCGAGGCGCCGAGCGAGGCGCTGGAGGCTCAGCTGAAGGCCGAGGTGCGCCGCGAGATCGGCCCAATCGCGACCCCGGACCTGATCCACTTCACGCCGGCCCTGCCCAAGACCCGCTCCGGCAAGATCATGCGCCGGATCCTCCGCAAGATCGCCGAGAACGATTTCTCCAACCTCGGCGATACGAGCACGCTCGCCGAGCCGGCTCTGGTCGATTCACTGATCGAGGGACGAAAGCACAGATGAGCAAACTCACCCGCCGCGCCGCGCTCGGCCTGATCGCCGGGGGCGCGGCCAGTCCGCTGCTCGCGCAGCATCACGGGCCCGGCCTCTATGCGCATCTGCGCGATCCGAGCGTCTCGGCGCCGCCGCCGGGGAGCGAGGCGCAGCGTTTCTTCCTGAGCCCGGCGCCGGCCGCCCCCGACCCCGGCCGCTGGGAGGCGCGCGCGCCGCTGCCGCTGCCGCGGAGCGAGATGGCCTGGGGAGTCGCCCATGGCGGGCGGATGCACATCATCGGCGGCTATGGCGAGCAGCGCGTCGACCGCAACTACCACCATGTCTACAATTCGCGCGCCAACCGCTGGACGAGCGCCGCCGCCCTCCCCTTCGGCGCCAACCATGTCGGCGTCGCGAGCCTCGGCGGCGGCATCTACGCGGTCGGCGGCTTCATAGAGCAGAATCGCGCGCCGCACAGCCGCGCCTTCTTCTGGGAGGCCGGAGCGGACCGCTGGCGGGACATCGCCCCGCTGAGTTCGCCGCGCGGCGCGATCTCGCTGGTCGCGCTCGGCGGCATCCTCCACGCGGTCGGCGGCCGCGACGTCCGCTCGCTCGACGTCCACGAGGCCTATGATCCCGCCCGCGATCGCTGGGAACGGCGCGCGCCCTTGCCCGGCCAGCGCGACCATATCGGCGCGCTCGAGGTCGGCGGGAAAATCCACGCGATCGGCGGCCGCAAGGACACGTTCGATTTCAACACGTCGCTCCACTCGGTCTACGACCCGCAGCGCGATTCCTGGGAGCCGCGGGCGCCGCTTCCGACCGCGCGCAGCGGCCACGGCGCGGTCTGGTATCGCGGCCGGATCTTCGTGATGGGCGGCGAGAGCACCGGGCGGGTCCACGGGCAGAACGAGGCCTATGACCCGGCCTCCGACAGCTGGCAGGCCTTCGCGCCGATGGCGACTCCGCGCCACGGCCTCGGCGCGGTCGCGCTCGACGACGGGATCTATGTCGCAGGCGGCGGCCCGATCGTCGGCGGATCGATCCAGTCCGCCCTCAACGAGCGCTTCGTCCTGGGCTGAGCGCGAGGGTCACGGTCAGGCCGGGCGCTTCGTTGCGGAAGTCCAGCCGCGCGTCGTGGAGGCGGGCGATTGCCCCGACCAGCGAGAGGCCGAGGCCGAAGCCGGGGGCGCCGGCTGCTTCCGGGGCGCGGAAAAAGCGATCTCCGATCCGCCCGATCAGCGCCTCGGGAATTCCGGGGCCGCTGTCGGCGACCTCGATCGACACCGCCTCGCCCTCCCGGCGCACGCGCACCGCGACCCTGCCGCCGGCGGGCGTGAACTTGATCGCATTGTCGATCAGGTTGGCGACGGCCTGGAACAGCAGGTCCCGATCGCCGATCACGGTGCCGCCCGGGGCCGCCTCCGCGGACAGGCGGACATCCTTCTCCTCGGCGGCAGGGCCGTAGAGATCGACCGCGTCGGCGACGATCTCGTCGAGGTCGAGCGGGGCGAAGCGCGCCTCGTGGCGGCCGCTCTCGATCCGGGAGATGCGAAGCACCGCGTCGAACAATGCCTGCATCCGATCCGCCTCGTCCAGCGCCTCGCGCAAAGCTTCCGACTCTGGCTCTTCCGACGCCAGCCTGCGCAGGCTCGCCTGGAGCCGCGCCACCGGCGTCCGCAGCTCGTGGGCGACGCTGTCCGATGCCGTCCGGACCGCCTCAACCCCGGCTTCAACCCGGTCGAGCATCAGGTTCAAAGTGGCCGCGAGCCGATCGAAATCGTCACCGCTGCCGTTGAGGGGGACGCGGCCCGTCAGGTCGCCCCCGATCACCTGCCGTGCCGCGCCGGACACCGCGCCGATCCGCCGCCCGATCGCCCAGTTCATCAGAACCGCACCGAGCCCGGCGAGGATCAGGCAGGCCGGGACGAGGTATCGCACCGCCGCGGCGATCGATTCCTCGAGATCGTCCAGCTCCTCGACGTCGCGGCCGACCATCATCCGCGAGCCGTCGGGAAGCAGGCGGTCGAGGACCAGGGCCTCGTGATCGTCCTCGTCGCCGTCCCGGTAGATGTCGGCCTCGATGTAGCGCCACGCCCGGCCGGTGAAGGGGGGCCAACTCGGCAGATTGGTGCTGATCACCTTCCCCCGGCGGTCGGCGAGCAGGTGGAAGCCTGCGCGCGGAGTCGCTTCGCCGGCGCGCGCCTCGAGCCGCCGCGCCAGGGCCTGGGGATCGCCGCGATAGGAGGCTGCAAGCATGTCCGATTCGGCTTCCAGAGCGGCCTGGACGGCGTTTCGGGGCCAGCTGATGCTGACCAGCTGATAGGTGCCGAGCACCAGCGCCAGCGAGACCGACAGCAGCAGCGCATAGATGGCCGCAAGCCGGAAGGAGAAGCTTCGCAAGACCCTCATTCGCCGGCTCTCAGCGTATAGCCGGCGCCGCGCACGGTGTGGATGAGCGGGGTCGCCGAGACCAAGGCGAGCTTCTGGCGCAGGCGGCTGAGATGCTGGTCGATGACGTTGGTCTGCGGATCGAAATGATAGTTCCAGACCTGCTCGAGCAGCATCGACCGGGTCACGACGCGGCCGGCATGGCGGGCGAGCAGCTCCAATATCTCATATTCGCGGGCGGTGAGGTCGACGGCTCGACCCTCGAGCTGGACGCGGCGGCCGAGCCGGTCGATGGCGAGCGCGCCGACCCGGATCTCTGACGGCTCCTCGGCGAGCGCGCCGCGGCGGCCGAGCGCGTCGACCCGGGCGAGCAGCTCCGACATGGCGACCGGCTTGGCGAGATAATCGTCGCCGCCGGCGCGTAGCCCCTTCACCCTTTCGTCGACGTCGCCGAGCGCGCTGAGGATCATGACCGGGGTGGAATCGCCGGTCGCCCGCAGCGTCTGCAGGATCTTGAGGCCGTCGACGTGCGGCAGCATGCGATCGAGCAGGATCACGTCGTAGCGCTCGGTCGACGCCTGGAGCAGCCCGGAGCGGCCATCGGCGCGGTGATCGACATGGTGCCCCGCTTCCTCCAGCCCCTTGCGGAGATAGGCGGCGACGCCCGGATCGTCCTCGACGAGAAGGATCTGCATGGGCGCTGTCTTCCAGAGCGCCGCGCCGGAGACAATGGCCGAGGCGCGAACCTGACGACATTCAAATGTTTCGGCAATTCGGCTGTCAGGGCGGCAGTGCAGAAGCGGCGCCATGGACAGGGCAGCCGACGCGACCAAGACGGAGCATCGTTACGGACAGGATTGTCCGTGCGCCGCAGCGGTCGCCCGGCTCCTGGTCTGGGCCACGCGCAACAACGCGCTGCGGCCCGGACCGCGACTGAACGCGCCATCGGCCGCGCCGGCGACCGCCAGCCAAGATAGGAACTGAACCCATGCGACTTCGTACCCCGATCATCCTGGCCGCAATCGGCCTGGTCCCCGCCGCGGCGCTCGCGGCGAACATCCCCGACCGCCTGCCGACCGACGCCGAACGCGCGGCGATCGAGCGGGTCCTCCGCGCCAACGGCTTCGTCACCTGGGACGATATCGAGCTCGACGACGGCCGCCGCTGGGAGGTGGACGACGCCCGCCTCGCCAATGGCGAGACCTATGACCTCAAGCTCGCGCCCGAGACGCTCCGGATCACCCGCCGCAGCCGCGACGATTGATCCGCCTCAGCGGGTCCCGTAGGTCCGGTCCCCCGCGTCGCCCAGCCCGGGCACGATATAGCCGTGATCGTTGAGCGTCTCGTCCATCCCGGCGGCCCAGATCGGCACGTCGGGATGGGCGGCGCGCAGCGCCTCGGCGCCCGCGCGCGCGGCAAGCAGGCAGACGAAGCGGAGATCGGTGACGCCCGCCTCCTTCAGCAGATCGAGCGCGGCGATGGCGGTGTGGCCGGTGGCGAGCATCGGATCGACGACGATGACGCGGCGGTCGGCGACGTCCTCGGGCGCCTTGAAATAATATTCCACGGCCTGGAGCGTGGTCGGCTCGCGATAGAGGCCGATATGGGCGATCCGCGCCGAGGGCACGAGATCGAGCATGCCCTCGGCCATCGACAGGCCGGCGCGAAGGATCGGCGCGAAAACCAGTTTCTTGCCGGCGATGGCCGGCGCGTCGGTCGCGGCGATCGGGGTCTCGATCCGAACCTGCTCGGTCGGAAGGTCGCGGGTGACCTCGTAGCAGAGCAAAGTCGCGGTCTCGCGGACCACAGTCCGGAAGAGCTGGGTCGAGCTCGTCCGATCGCGGAGGATGGTGAGCTTGTGCTGCACCAGCGGGTGGGCGACGATCGTCAATCCGTCCATGGCTAGAATACCGTTCCGTCCGAGATGATGGTGAAAGGCGGGCCGCCGCCCGGGCGAAGCTGAGCTGCGATTCGGCGGCCAGCGGCCCAGCTGCCGCCTTCGAGCATCCGCGCGAGCGGGAATTGATCCGCCGACACTCCGAGCCGTTCGCGGACCAGAGGCGCCATCCGATCGAGCAGGGCCACGGTCATCGCGCGCCAGGCGACGATGATCGGGTGGGACACGTCGAACGGGCGCTCGGGCTCGGTCAGCGTGAGCACGCCAGTGTCAACGAACAGGCCGCCGTTGCGATATTCGGCGAGGCCGGTGAGGCCGTCGATCTCGGTGACCTCGATCCCCGCTTCCTGGAGCGGCTCGATCAGCGAGTAGGACAGCCATTGCGAGAGCTTGTGGAGGGGGACGAGCCCGTCGGTCGAATCGTCGCGGCGGATCGCCGGGTGCCGCCAGCAATCGCCCAAAGGCACGCCGTCCAGCTCGAGCCGATCCGCCCAGATCGGGCCCAGCGCCTCGAGCAGAAGCTCGAGGATCGCGGGCGCCGCGACCCGGCCGTCGCGCGCGAGACTATCGAACAGCCCGCCCGGGCGGCCGCCGAACAGGTCCGGCCGCGCCGCGATCTGCCCGCCGAGGCGGCGGAGCAAGGCGGCGCGGCCTTCGAGTCCGGCCAGCGGATTGTCCTCCGAGACCTGGAAGCCCTCGGCGAGGGTTTCCGTGCGCAAACCGACGAGATCGCGAAGCGCGCCTCCCTCGATCATGCGCTGGGCAGCGACGGCGAGGCCTTCGGACCGGGTGAAGGTACCGCCGGTCACCGGATCGACGAAGCGCCAGCCGGGCCCGGTGCCGGCATCGAGCAAGACCGAGAGGATGACGAGATCGAACGCCGCCCGGCCGCGCTCGGGACCTCCTTCCGGAAGCGCCGGGGCGCCGGCGACGAAGTGGCGCCAGCGCGCGTGGAACGGGATGGCGAGATCGGGATAGGCCCCGCGCGTCACCTGCACGGTGAGATCGGCCGCGTCGGCGAGCTTGTCGAGATCGACCCGCCAGCCCTCGACACTGCCCTCCAGCGCGAGCTCGAGCATTTCGTGCGCGCGCTCGCGCACGGCGGCGGCCGTCAGCAGCCCCCTGATCGCCTGGTCGGACATCCGCTTCAGAATTTCCCGAGGTCGCGGCCGACCACCTTCTTGAGATCCTCCTCGGAGGGCGCGCCTTCGGGCGTGTAATAGCCCGCCGCCTTCTTCGCCTCCATCTCCACGCTCGCATCGGGCGGCACGAGATCGGCCGGGATCGGCACCC
Source organism: Pseudomonadota bacterium (assembly GCA_023390415.1). Taxonomy (GTDB): domain Bacteria; phylum Pseudomonadota; class Alphaproteobacteria; order Sphingomonadales; family Sphingomonadaceae; genus Allosphingosinicella. The sequence continues at coordinate 16,038 of JAEWCW010000007.1, forward strand.
GCTCGCCGATCTCGATGCCGCCGCCGACCAGCGCATCGTGCTTCATGTTGGACATGGAGACGAAGCGGTCGATCCGCGAGATTCCGAGCCAGTGGATGACGTCCGGCATCAATTGCTGGAAGCGCGCGTCCTGGACCCCGGCGACGCATTCGGTGCGCTCGAAATAGGTCGCGGCCTGGTCCCCGCCCGGCTGGCGCTTGCGGGCATTGTAGACGAGGAACTTGGTGACCTCGCCGAGGGCGCGGCCTTCCTTGCGGTTGTAGACGATCAGCCCGACCCCGCCCTGCTGAGCGGCGCGCGCCGCCTCCTCGATGCCGTGGATGAGATAGGGGCGGCAGGTGCAGATGTCGGAGCCGAACACGTCGGACCCGTTGCACTCGTCATGGACCCGGCAGGTCAGCTCCTTGGCCTTGCTTCCGCCGAGATGTGCCGGATCGCCAAAGATGTAGAGCGTCATCCCGCCGATCGGCGGGAGGAAGACGGAGAGGTCCGGGCGGGTGACCAGCTCGGGGTACATGCCGCCGGTCTGCTCGAACAGGCAGCGGCGGAGCGCGGTCTCGGCGACCCCGAAGCGCTCAGCGACCCCGGGCAGCCACCAGACCGGATCGATTGCGATCTTGGTGACCGAAATGTCACCCGCCTCGTGGACGATCTCGCCGTCCGCGGCGATCCGCCCGGCCGCCATCGCCGCCTGGAATTCGGGCAGGGTCAAACGCGCCTTGGTGATCGCGATCGAAGGGCGGATGTCGATCCCCTCGGCGAGCGGGTCGGCGAAATCCTGCGCCACCCGGTGGCCCCAGGGATCGAGCGAGACGATCTTGCCCGCGTCGCCCCATTGCGCGTGCGGGCCAATCTCGCAGACCGGGCTGGTGTCATTAAGGTCCGGCCGGGCCTGCGGGTCCATCGCGCCGGCGCTGATCGCGAGCGCGCGGTAGATCGAATAGGAGCCGCCATGGGCGCCGATCGCGTTGCGGTGCGATCCGGCATTGACCGTCGCAACCACCGGCCCGCGCTCGGCTGCGGTCGCCGCCCCCCAATTCAGCGGAAACCGCGCCGGCCCGCGCGACCCCGGATGCGAGGTCAGGCGAATATGCCCGGGCTTGGCGTTCGAACCTTCCATCACTCCCCCCAAACTTCTTTTCTGGGGAGGAGGCTACGCCAGCCCGAGTCGCGGCGCCAGCCCCCTTCCCAGCGACCGCTTGACTCTCACGTGGACTTTGTTTTACAAAGTACTTGTTGGGAAGGGACAATATGCCATGAAGATTCTGTCGCTCGCATCATTCGCCGCTTTGGCCGCCGCCGTTCCGGCTCACGCCGCCACGCTCAACGTCGAGATCGACGGGGTCCGCGCCGCCGGCGGGCGACTTCACGTCTCCGTCCAGAGCCGCAGCGAGTTCATGCAGCAGAGCGGGACTGCGCGCAGCCTGATCGACGCCCCGACTGCCGGCACCCACCGTTTCACCTACGAAGTGCCGGCAGGCGAATATGCAATCAGCGTCTGGCACGACGACAATGCCAACGGTCGCTTCGATTCGAACGAGCAGCACATCCCGCTGGACGGGTGGACGATGGTCAATGCCGCCCAGATCCGCGCCGAGCCGACCTTTGATCAGGTCAAGACCGTCGTCGGCGATGCGCCTGCGACCGTGCGGCTCTCGATGATCTACGGCCGCTGACTGGCGCTTGCGGTCGCGCCGCTGGGGGATGTTCCGTCCGGCGGACGCCGCGCCTATGAGATGACCACCGGAGGGGAGTGAACGCCATGAACGCATCGGCACGGGACGACCTGTCGCGGCTTCGCGCAATCGCCGAGGAGGGCCGCCGCGCGCCGCTGCTCGGCGGCTGGCATCTGATCCTGTGGGGAAGCGCGATCGCCCTCGCGCTCTTGATCAACTGGGCGGTGGCAGAGCGCCTGCTGCCTTTGCCCGGCTGGTCGCTCGCAATCTCCTGGTTCGGGATCACACTCGCCGCCTGGGCCGGATCGGCGCTGATCGGCCGCCACCACGCGGCGACCGCCGAAGCCTGCGCAGTCGGCAACCGGGTCGAGCGCACGGCCTGGATGACGGCAGGTGCATTCCTCACCATCCTCGCCCTCGCCATTCTTGCGCGCGGCTTGGCGAGCGGAGATCCGGCCGAGTTCATGCTGTTCGCGGTGATGCCGCCGGTGACGTTCGGCGCCTATGCGGTTGCGCTCCAGGTCAGCGCGGTCGCTGCGGGAAGCCGTTCGGCGATGCCGTATATGCTGGTGGCGCTCGCCTTCGCCGCGCTCACGACATTCCTGATCGGCGAGCGTGCGCAATATCTCGCGGCCGCGGCGGGTATCCTCCTGGTCTCGATCCCGGCCGGCCTCGGCCATCTCGCCGCCGAGCGCCGGGCGGCCTGACCATGTCGGAAGAGTTGGACATTTTCGACTATCGCGAGATTGACGACGTCATCCACGGCCGTGCCCGGCTCGCCATCATGGCCTATTTGTCCGGCGCCGGAAGCGCCGACTTCAACACGCTGAAGAAGCGCGCACAGGTCAATGACGGCAATCTTTCGGTGCATCTCGGGAAGCTCGAGGAAGCGGGCTACATCGATGTCGAGAAGCGCTTCGTCGGCAAAAAGCCGCAGACCCTGTGCCGGCTGAGCGACAAGGGCCGCGAGGCTTGGATCGCCTATATCGACCATATCCAGAAGCTGATCGCGGGCGGCTAGGCGCGCCGCTGAGTCATTCCCGGCCGCGCTCCGCGAGCCAGTCAAAGCCGGCGGCCAGGGCGGCGGCGAGGGCGAGCGATGCGGCGGCGTCGCTGAGATAATGGACATCCTCCAGCACGACCGCGGCAGCAACCGCGAGCGGCGGGAGGATCCAGACCGGCCACAGTCGCGGCACCAGAAGCACGAGCGGGAAGAACAGGCCGGCAACGAAGGCGACCGTGGTGGCCGGAAACGTATGGCCGGCCGCGAACCAGAGATCCCCGCCCGCTGCCGCCTCGAACGGCGGCACCCGGCCGAGGCGCGGAGCGGCAACCGCGGCGATGCCCGCCGCGAGCAGCTGCACCAAGCCGACATAGAGGAGGAGATAGCCGAGCGGCCGGGTCGAGCTCAGGACGAAAAGCAGCCCGGACGCGATCACCAGCGCCGACGGGATGAGCAGCCCGTCGCCTTCGAGGAGAGCGACCCGGTCGGTGACGCGAAGGATATCGGCCCAGATCCCACCATGCGCGCGGGCCGCCGTCCAGGGCGCGACCATGAAATCGAGCGCAACCAGCCCGGCTGCGGTCACGACCGTGAAGAAGACCGCAACGGTCCACATCGCCGTCAATGCACGGTTCCGCCCCGTCATCGCTTCATCATGCACTGGCGCGACGTGATCGCAAAGCCGTGAAATCCGCAGACCGGTCGCGTCGGGGGCTGACAGAGCCGCCGACCATGTCCATGCTGGTCCGACAACGGAGAAGCGCCATGGGTGCAACCGGAAGCTGCCATTGCGGAGCCGTCAGGATCGAGGCGCCGGCACCGCCCCAATGGGTCGCGTCGTGCAATTGCTCCCTCTGCACCAAGACCGCCTGGCTGGTCGCTTACTATCCCGACGGCGCGGTCAAGGTGGAGGGCGAGACGGTGCCCTACATCTGGGGCGACCGGATGATCTCGATCCACCACTGCCCCATCTGCGGCTGCGGGACGCATTGGCGCACGCTGGGCGAGGATTTTGGGAGGATGGGCGTGAATGCGCGGTTGTTCGACGGGTTCGATCCGGCGGCGGTGGAGGTGCGGCTCTACGACAATCGCCAAAGCTGAGCCGACCTCAGATCGACCGCCCCACTACCTCCTTCATGATCTCGTTGGTCCCGCCGAAGATCCGGGTCACGCGCGCGTCGCGCCAGAGCCGCGCGATCAGATATTCGTTCATGTAGCCGGCGCCGCCGTGGAGCTGAAGGGAGGCGTCGCAGGCCTCCCATTGGAGCTCGGTGTGCCAGAGCTTGGCGGCCGAGGCCTCGGCGGCGTCGAGCTCGCCTTTCATGTGGCGGGCGATCGCCCAATCGAGATGCGCCCAGCCGACCTGCAGCTTGGCGGCGAGATCGGCGAGGGTGAAACGGGTGTTCTGGAAATCGAAGACCGTTTGGCCGAAGGCCTTCCTGTCCTTGGTGAACCGAACCGCCTCGTCGAAGGCGCGCTGGGCCGCCGCCTGGGCCGCGCAGGCGATCGAGAGCCGCTCCTGCGGGAGCTGGTTCATCAGGTAGGCGAAGCCCATCCCCTCCGCGCCGAGGCAGTTGGTGATCGGCACCCGGACGTCATGGAAGAAGAGCTCGGACGTGTCCTGCGAATGGAAGCCGATCTTGTCGAGATTGCGCCCCCGCGCGAAGCCTTCGCGGTCCGCCTCGACCAGGATCAAGGAGACGCCCTTGGCGCCCTTGGCCGGATCGGTCTTGGCGACGACGATGACGAGATCGGCATGCTGGCCGTTGGTGATGTAGGTCTTGGAGCCGTTGACGACATAATGGTTGCCGTCGCGAATCGCGGTGGTGCGCACGCCCTGCAGATCTGAGCCGGCGCCGGGCTCGGTCATCGCGATCGCGGTCGCGGTCTCGCCCGAGACCATGCGCGGGAGCCACTCGGCCTTCTGCTCCTCCGAGCCGTAGGCGACGATATAATCGGCCACGATGTCCGAATGGAGGGTGATGCCTGCGGTCGAGCCGGCATAAGCCAGCTCCTCGTCGATCACCGCGTTGAAGCCGAAATCGAGGCCCGGCCCGCCATATTGTTCCGGCACGGTCGGGCAGAGCAGGCCCGCCTCCCCCGCCTTGGTCCAGAGTTCGCGGTCGACGATCCCTTCCTCTTCCCAGCGCTCGAGATTGGGCTCGACCTCGCGCGCGATGAAGCGCCGGACGGAATCGCGGAATTGGTGATGGTCTTCAGTGAAGGCGGAGCGGCGGGCGGTGTCGAGCATGTGCGTCCCCGGACGTGGTCGTTCGGGGGAAGGTTAGTCCGGCGCCCGCCGTCCGGGAAGTGCGCTCCTGCTCAGCCCTGGCTTCGGCTGCTCCGATAACGGTTCGCGGCATAGGCCGCGCCAGCCATGGCCGCGGCTGCGCCGACGCCCATCGCCGCCTTGCTCCAGTTCACGTTCTGGACGGCATCGCTGAAGCGGCCGGTGGAGGGCCGGAAATCCACGTCGCCGCTCTCGGATTGAAATTGGACATTCTGCCTGGCCATGTCGGGTCCCTCGTGGTTGGAAGTCGTCGCATCAACGACGCCCCACCCCTCCCGTTTCAGCCCGCAGGACGAACCGTGCCGGCAAGGCGTTCGGCGCGGCGCGCGGCGGTGAACCGGGCGATCAGCCGCTCGGCAAGCGCCTCGGCGTCGGCGCGCTCGAGATCAACGATCGCAAGGCTTCGGCCGGACGGCGCCCCGGCCGTGTCAACCGCCACCGTCGCGAGATGCATGCGGCGCTGGACCGGCCCGGCGACCACCGCGACCGCCTGCACCCGTCCCCACGGCATCACTTTCATCCGCCGCTTGAGCAGCCCGTCGGTGACGAACAGCGCGGTCTCCCCCTCGGCATGATAATGGCGGGTCCAGCGCGCGGCGAAGAGGGCGGCGGCAAGCGCCGCGGCCGCGCCGAGGATCGCCGCGCGTGGCTCCCAGGCCCAGGCGACTCCGAACACGGCGAACGCGAGCAGTCCCGGGCCGATCCCTCGGCGCAAGATCGAGCGGCGTGGCGAGCGATGCCACTGCTCGATCGTGGCCGGCGCGGGAAAGCCGGTCTCGGCGAGGATCGGCTCTACCTCCTCGATCCGGGCGAAAGGCGCTGCAGTCTGGGCGCCGCGCTCCTTGCGATCCGCGCCGAGCGTCTGGAAGGCGAGGCCGTGCCAGCCGAGTGCCCGCGCCACCAGCCCGCTCTCGATCCGCGCCACCTGCATCCGACGGACCGGGATCACCGTCTCTGAGAACGTGAAAAGCCCCCGCCGGCGGCGGAGGCCGCTGGCTGCGCGGGTCAGGCGGAAGCCGAAATCGCGCGCCAGGGTCCTGAGGATGCCCGCGAGGAAGCCGGCGAGGACGATCGCGCCGCCCAGCGCCAGGCTGAATAGCAGCCAGCCGCGCGCGGTCGTCGATTCGATCGTCGACCGAAGCTCGGGCGGCGCGCTGAAGCCCCATTCGTCCAGATTCTGGATGACCGCCGCGATCGCCGCGATGAACACCAAAGAGAATTGGAACATGCCGGAAAGGAGCACGCGGCCGATGCTCATCTCGAACAGCACCGGCTCCGCCGCAACTTCCACCGGCTTTTCCTCCGCAGCGAGGCCCGCCTTGGCGCCGCGGACGAGGTCGCGGATCCGGTGGGCGTCGTCGACCGCGACGGAATCGAGCTGTCCCTCGTCGGCGCCCGAACTTCCGGTCTCGATCTTGACCAGTGCCAGGCCGAGCAGCCGCGCGAGCAGCTTCCGTTCGATCGCGATGTCCTGCACTCGCTCGAACGGGATCACGCGGCGCTGCCGGCTGAGCACGCCCTGCTCGATCACGATCTCGCGCTCGCCGATCCCGTAGCGGAAGCGCGACCAGACGAGGAAGGCGATGACTCCGGCGACGGCGAAGGCGATCGGGACGAGCAGCAGCACCCGGCCCATGTCGCGCGCCGCAACCGCATAGGCCGCGACGCCGCCCGCGGCCTGGGGCAGCGCCCGAAGCGTCCGCGTGATCAGTGTGAGCGGGTGGAGCCTTGTGTCCGCGACCGGCTGGGTCACGCCAGATCCTCGCGGATCCGGGCCCGGACATGGTCGCGCATCCGCTCCGCCTCCTCGGCATCGAGGCCCGGGAGCAGGGTCGCGGCCGATCGGGTGCCGGCAGTATGGAGGACGAGACTGGCGAGTCCGCACTGGCGCTGAAGCGGACCGCGGACGATGTCCGTATGCTGCACCCGCCCGAACGGGACGATGGTCGAGGCGCGGATGAGGAGACCGGAATGGATGCGCAGCTCCTCCTCATCCATCCGATAGCCCCAGGCCCGATAGCGGCGCTTCGGGATCCACAGAAACAGCAGGATCGCGAGGACGAGCGCCGCTCCCGCGATGAGCCCGAACGAGCCCTTGGTCTCGCGGCTGACGATCAGGTCCGCGAAGGCCGCAGCGCCGGTGATCGCGAGGCCGAACAAGCCCGTGCGCAGCCGCAGCAACTTCACCTGCCGCGGATCCAGCGCCCGCATTCCCTCGCCATGCGTGATTGCCAAGCGCGCCCTCCCCTGCTTTCAGGCGCGACAGTAAAGCGCTCGACCGGCCGGAGGAAGGACCGAATGACGCCGTCTCACGTTACCGTGCCTCGCTGATGCCGTTCGTCCTCTTCTCGCTGATCGTCGCCTGGACGGTGATGCTGCTCTTCGGCGGCCTCGATTTCGACAATGCGCTGCTTCTCACCCTCTATGCGGGGGACAAGCCGAACCTCGCGCTCGCCGCGCGGATCGTCACCGAGGCGGGCGGCTACCGGGTGCTGATCGCGGCCACGGCAGCAGGCGCCGCCTGGCTCCTCTATCGGCGCCGAATCCGCGCCGCTCTGCTCCTCCTCGGGATCACCCTCGGCGGCCGCATGCTGGTCGAGGCGCAGAAGGTCTGGACCGATCGGCTGCGCCCCGGCGATCAGGAGCATCTCGTCCAGGTCCAGAGCCTCGCCTTCCCAAGCGGCCACGCCGCCAATTCGACCATCGTTTGGCTGAGCCTCGCCTTGCTCCTGACTGACGGCGGCGCGAAAAGGGCCGCGGCCTTGTGGGCTGCGGTCTGGATCGCGATCCTGGTCGGTGTCAGCCGGCTGATGCTCGGGGTCCATTGGCCGAGCGACGTCGTCGGGGGCTGGGCGTTCGGCCTCTTCTGGACGCTCGCTTTGCTCCGCCTGTCGGGCCACGACGTCTCGGACGGAACGCCGCCGGTTCCCCGCCATTCTCCGCGCGAAGGAGAAGCGACATGATTGACCGCAACGACCGCGGCACGGACCGCGCCGAGACCGCACAGCAGACCGACGACAGCGACCTGCTCGAGTCGATGGAAGACGCGCCGGGCCACGGCAACCGATCGGGCCACAATATCGCGCACGACATCGCGACCCGCGACGAACTGAAGCAGGCCGTCGGCGACCCCTCCGTCACCCGAGTCCGCGACAGCGACAAGCCGGAGCAGGCCAATTTGCCGCGCTTCAACGAGGGCAATCACAAGCTGAACCCCTGAGGGGTTACGACCTACGGAACACGAGCGTGAGGTTGTTCGCCGGCATCTCGACGACCTCCTCGAGCTCCAGTCCGTTCAGCCGCGCCTCGGCCTGGACATCCTCCAGCATCCGAAGGCCCCATTCCGGGTTCCGCGCTTTGAGCGACTCGTCGAACGCCTCGTTGCTGGGCGCAGTCACCACGCCGCCGCGGCGGTATGGGCCATAGAGGATCAGCGGCGCGCCGGGCGCGAGCAGCTTTCCAGCCCCGCGCATCAGCCCCGCGGTCGCGGCCCAGGGGCTGATATGCACCATATTGATGCAGAGGAGCGCGTCCGCCTCGGCGACTGGCCACTCTGCCGCGCGCGCGTCGAGCGACATGGCCGGGAGCAGGTTGAGCAAGCCGGCCTCGCTGCGCCAAGCCTCGGTCGAGCCTAGAGCCGCCGGCTCCGGATCGCTCGGCTGCCAAAGCAAGTTCGGGAATTGCCGCGCGAAATGGAGAACATGCTCGCCGGTGCCGCTCGCCACCTCGAGCACCAGCCCGCGCGGCGGCAGCACCTCGGCAAGCACCTGGGCAATCGGCCCGGCATTGCGCGCGACGTGCGGTGCCGACCGGCGCGCGTCGGGGAAATCGTCCAGGCGGCTCGTCGTCATCATTCCCGGCCTATCGCCTTCCCCGCTTGCCGGGCAAGGTGCCTGCATCGAGGCCGCGTGAAACCCGACAACGCGCCGTCGCAAATGCAGCCCTGCCTTGACCGCCGATTGCCGTCCGACGCCACCAGTGCTACACTTGTAGCAGTCAGGGGAGGTCGTCGCATGAAGCCGATCGCCGTCATTTCCGCCTGCATCGCGCTGAGCGCTGCGGCCGCCGCCGAAGCGCAGCCCGCGGCAACGCCGGACCTCCAGGGCCTCTGGGCGGCGAGCCGTCACTTCGGGCCCGATATCCGTGGCACTTTGCTGATCCTTCAAACCGGTGCCGGGCTCCGAGCCGACATCGCCGGCCTTTCCGCTCCGGTTCGCGTGGACGGCAGGCTCCTGCACTTCGCCTTGCCGGACGGCCGGGGCGAGTTCCGAGGGCACAGGCAGGGCCAGGAGATCGTCGGCCACTGGATTCAGCCGATGACTTTGAGCAGCGGCGCCCGCTACGCGACGCCCGTCGCGCTCCGTCAGGAGGCGCCGGGGCGGTGGCGCGGGGACGTCCGGCCGCTCGAAGACAGAATGACCTATTTCCTGCCGGTGACCCGCGCTCGGGACGGCCGGTTCGCCACCTATTTGCGCAATCCGGAGCGCAATAACGGCCGCTTCATGCCGGTGAGCCGGCTGGAGATCGAAGGCGACCGTGTTCGGTTGATCGGCGGCCAGCCGGAGGCGGTCCGGCTGGAGGGACGCTACGATGCGGACGCGGACCGCCTGACGGTGCCGATCCAGGGCGCGAGCTACGACTTCCTTCGCGATCCGAGGGCCAGCAGCCCCTTCTATGCCCGCAACCGCGACGGCGAGCGCTACGTCTACGCCCCGCCGCTGCAGCGCGACGACGGCTGGCCGGTCGCCTCGGTCGAAGCGGTCGGCCTGTCCCGGGATCGGATCGAACGCTTCATCCAGATGCTGATCGATCTGCCGAATGATGGGGTCAGCAGCCATCAGGTGCACAGCCTGCTGATCGCGCGGCATGGCCGTCTGGTGGTCGAGGAATATTTCCACGGCGCGAGCCGGGAGACCCCGCACAACCTGCGCTCCGCCTCGAAGAGCTGGACGGCGATCCTGATCGGTGCGGCGATGCAGGCCGGCATTCCGATCCGCCTGGACACGCCGGTCTACCAGACGATGCTCGGATCCCTCCCCGCCGATCTCGATCCGCGCAAGCGAGCGATGACCCTCGAGCATCTGATCTCGATGACCGCGGGCTTCGATTGCAACGATTCCGGCGAACGGCCCGGCGACGAGGACCCGATGCAGCAGCAGACGGCGGAGCCCAACTGGTATCGCTTCACCCTGGCCGTGCCGATGGCCCGGGCGCCCGGCGAGGCCATTGTCTATTGCAGCATCGAGCCGAACCTCGCCGGCGGCATGCTGGAGCGGATCGCCGGCGAGCCGCTACCCGAGCTGTTCCAGCGGCTCGTCGCAAGGCCGCTCCGGATGGAGAATTATCACCTGTTCCTTCAGCCCACGGGCGAGGCCTATGGCGGCGGCGGCCATCACTTCACCTCGCGCGATTTCCTGAAATTCGCGCAACTGATGATGAACGGCGGGCGCTGGGGAAACCGCCGGATCACGAGCCGCGAATGGGCGGAACGGTCGACGGCGCCGCTTCGCGACCTCAGTCCGCGCCAGCAATATGGCTGGCTGTGGAACGGCGCCCGCTACCCCTATCGCGGGCGCACGCTCCAGGTCTATTTCGCGGGAGGCAATGGCGGCCAGATCTCCATGGCCATTCCGGAGCTCGATCTCGCTATCGCCTTCACCGGCGGCAATTACGCCGATCCGGTCCTGTTCACCGCGCAGCGCGTCTACGTTCCGGAGTACATCCTCCCGGCGGTCGACTGACCACTCACTCCGCCGCTTCGGCCTGCGTCGGCTCCTTCCAGACCAGCACCGGCTTGCGCGCGGCCAGGGTCTCGTCGAGCCGGCGGCGGGGGGCGTGAACCGGGGCGGCCTTCAGCGACTGGTCGCCGGCGCGGGCGCGCTCGGCGAGGCTTCGGACCGCGCCGATGAACTGGTCGAGCGCCGCCTTGGACTCTGTCTCGGTCGGCTCGATCAGCATCGCGCCGTGGACGACCAGCGGGAAGTACATGGTCATCGGGTGGAAGCCCTCGTCGATCAGCCCCTTGGCGAGATCGAGCGTGGTGACGCCGTCGGCGAAGCCTTTGTCCGAGAACAAAGCCTCGTGCATGCACGGCCCGCTCTCGCCGAACGGCGCGTCGAGCACGTCGTCCAGCGCGCGCAGGACATAGTTGGCGTTCAGCACCGCATCCTCGGCGACCTGGCGGAGGCCGTCGGCGCCGTGGCTGAGGATGTAGGAGAGGGCGCGGGTGAACATGCCCATCTGGCCGTGGAAGGCGACCATCCGGCCGAAGCTGGAGCCGTGATGCTCCCCTGCGCTCTCTTCCTCGACCAGGACGTACTGGTCGCCCTGCTTCTCGACGAAGGGCAAAGGCGCGAACGGGGTCAGCGCCTGGGAGAAGACCACCGGCCCGGAGCCCGGGCCGCCGCCGCCATGCGGGGTCGAGAAGGTCTTGTGGAGGTTGATGTGCATCGCGTCGATGCCGAGGTCGCCCGGGCGGACACGGCCGACGATCGCGTTGAAATTGGCGCCGTCGCAATAGACCAGGCCGCCGGCTTCATGGACAGCCTCGGAGATGGCGATCATGTCCGGCTCGAACAGGCCGCAGGTGTTCGGGTTGGTGATCATCACCGCGGCGACGTCCGGCCCGAGCCGCGCCTTCAGCGCCTCGAGGTCGACCCGGCCGCGCGCGGTCGCCGGGATGTTCTCGACCCGGTAGCCGACGAAGGCGGCGGTCGCCGGATTGGTGCCGTGGGCGCTCTCGGGGACGAGGATGACCTCGCGCGCGTCGCCCCGTGCCTCGAGCGCCGAGCGGATCGCGAGCAGGCCGCACAATTCGCCATGCGCGCCGGCCTTCGGGCTCATCGCCACGCTGTGCATGCCGGTGAGCTTCACCAGCCATTCGCCGAGCTTGTGGATCAGCTCGAACGCGCCCTGCACCGTGTCGACCGGCTGGAGCGGGTGGATGTCGGCGAAGCCCGGCATCCGCGCCACCTTCTCGTTGAGCCGCGGATTGTGCTTCATCGTGCACGATCCGAGCGGGAAGAGGCCCAGGTCGATCGCGTAATTCTGCCGGCTGAGGCGGGTGTAGTGGCGCACCGCCTCGGGTTCGGAGAGGCCGGGAAGGCCGATCGGGTCGCGGCGCTCCATGCCGCCGAGGCGCGGTGCGACCTCGGGAGCGTCGGCGAGATCGACTCCGGTCGTGCCGGTGTCGCCGATCTCGAAGATCAAGGCTTCCTCGAGCATCAGCGCGCGATTGCCGGTGAAGGTGCCGGCGGAGGCTTCGCCGGCCTCGGGCGTCGTCGGGCGCCAGCCGCTTTGGTTGATCGTCATGCCAGCACCTCCTCGAGCGCCGTCGCCAGCGCCTCGACATCCTCATCGGTCACGGTCTCGGTGACCGCGACCACCAACCCGTTCTGAAGCGCCTCCGCATCCGGATAGAGCCGGCCGAGCGACACGCCGCCGAGCACGCCCTTCTCCGCCATCGCCCGCACCGCGGGGCGCGCTTCTCTGGGAAGCCGCAATGTGAATTCGTTGAAGAAGCTGTCATTGACCAGCTCGACGCCGGGTACCTTCGCCAGCCGCTCGGCCGCGGCCACCGCCTTGGCGTGGTTCAGCGCGGCGAGCTTCCGGAGCCCCGTCTCGCCGAGCAGGGTCATGTGCGCGGTCCAGGCGAGCGCGCACAGCACCGAGCTGGTGCAGATGTTCGAGGTCGCCTTCTCGCGGCGGATATGCTGCTCGCGGGTCGAGAGGGTGAGAACGAAGCCGCGCTTGCCCTCGGCGTCGACGGTCTGGCCGGTGAGTCGCCCCGGCATCTGGCGGACCAGCTTCTCGGAGCAGGCGAACAGGCCGACATAGGGGCCGCCGAACTGGAGGCCGACGCCGATCGACTGGCCCTCGCCGACGACGATGTCGGCGCCCATCTCGCCCGGCGAGCGGATCGCGCCCAAGGCCACCGGCTCCGTGACGACGGCGATCAGAAGCGCCTTCTTCGCGTGGGCCGCCTCGGCCAGCGCCGTAAGGTCGCCGATGCGGCCGAGGATGTCCGGATATTGGACGACGACGCAGGACGTGTCGTCGTCGATCGCGTCGATCAGGCCCTGGATGTCGGTCTCGGCGCTCAGCTCCGGAAGGCTGGTCACGAGCTGGTCGCCGGTGAAGCGGGCCATCGTCTTCGCCACCGAGACGTAATGCGGATGGAGCCCGGCCGAGAGGATCGCCTTGCCGCGCCGCGTGATGCGGCGGGCCATGCCGATCGCCTCCCAGCAGGCGGTCGAGCCGTCATACATGGAGGCGTTGGCGACGTCGCAGCCGAACAGGCGCGCGACCTGGGTCTGGAACTCGAACAGGACCTGCAACGTGCCTTGGGCGATCTCGGGCTGATAGGGCGTGTAGCTGGTCAGGAACTCGCCGCGCTGGATGATATGGTCGACGCTCGCCGGGACATGGTGGCGATAGGCGCCGCAGCCGAGGAAGAAGGGCACCTCGCCGGCGACCAGATTCTTGCGCGCCATCGCGCCGAGCTGGCGCTCGACGGCCATTTCGGAGGCATGGTCGGGAAGGCCCTCGATCTTGCCCGCGAGCCGCGCCCCCTCGGGCACGTCGACGAACAGATCGTCGATCGAGGACGCCCCGATCGCGCGCAGCATCTCGCCGCGATCGGCATCGGTGAGTGGCAGATATCTCAAGCTCAAGTCTCCGTTCAGGCGTCCGGCTTCGTCATCGAGAAGCGAAGGCGGACGTAATCGGCGTTCCAGCTGCCGTCGGGCTGGCGAAGCGCGTCGGCGACCCGGCGCTCGACCCCGGCGGCGATGTCGTCGCGCTCCCATTCAGGGACCATGGCAAGATCGAGCCAGCCGGAGCGGAAGGTCCGGATCCACGGCCCCAGCCCGCCCGCGAGCGGAGTCGGCCGGGCGACGAGCACGGCCTTGATCTCGGTGAAGCCGGCGCAGGCATAGAGGCGGACGAACTCGTCGATGCCCGGATACCAGGCGGGGTCGGTCTCGGGCTGGGCGAAGCCGCGCTCGGCGAGCTCCGCGCGGAGCCCGCCGCGAAGGATGGCGAGATTGCCCTCGCCGCCCATCTCGCCGACGAACCGTCCGCCGGGGCGGAGCAGGCCGTGGATTCCGGTCGCCACCGAATCCGGGTCGAGCATCCAGTGCAGCGCCGCATTGGAGAAAGCCGCGTCGAACTGGCCGAAGCGCGCGGCCTGCTCTTCGAGCGCCAGCGTCTCGGCATCCGCGACGAAGGCGTCGACCCCTTTGGCCCGCGCCGCCTCGACCATCTCCTCGGAGGAATCGAGCCCGATCACCCGCGCCCCGGCCTCGGCGATCTTCGCGGTCAGCGTCCCGTCGCCGCAGCCGATGTCGATGATGAACTCGCCCGCCTTCGGCGCGAGCAGGGAAAAAGCCGCCTCGCCCAGTGCGGGCACGAAGGCGCCATGCTCGGCATAATCGGCCGATGACCAGCGCGAGGCGGCGTTGACGGTCACTGGCTGTCGCAGAAGCTCTTGTACGAGTCGGCGTCCATCAAGCCGTCGAGCTCGGACGTGTCGGAGAGGCGCAGCTTGAAGAACCAGCCCTCGCCTTCCGGGTCCGAATTGACCAGCGCCGGATCGTCGACCAGCGCCTGGTTGCCCTCGGTCACCTCGCCGGAGACCGGCGCATAGACGTCCGACGCGGCCTTGACCGATTCGACCACGGCGGCGTCGCCGCCCTTGACGACCTGGCGGCCGGCCTCGGGCACCTCGACGAAGACGACGTCGCCGAGCTGGCCCTGCGCGAAATCGGTGATTCCGACGGTGGCGTTATCGCCCTCCACCCGGATCCACTCATGCTCCTTGGTGTAATAGACGGTCATTTGGCGGCTCCCTTGCGGTGGTAGCGGTGGGGGACGAAGGGCGTTTCCACCACCTTCGCCTGAAAGATCTTGCCGCGCTGGGCGAGGCTGATCTGGGTTCCCGGCGCGGACAAGGCGACCGGCACATAGGCCATGGCGATCGGCGCCTCGAGCATCGGCGAGAAGCCGCCGCTGGTCACCTTGCCGACCTCGTCGCCGTCGGCGTCGAGCACTGCCGCCCCCTCGCGCACTGGCTGGCGGCCCTCGACCGCGAGGCCGACCCGGCGGCGCACCGCGCCGTTGGCGAGCTCGCCGGCGATCCGCTCCCAGCCGGCGAAGCCGCCCTCGTCGCGCCGGCGCTTGGAGAGGGCGAATTCGAGCGCCGCCTCGACCGGCGTGGTGTGGGTGTCGAGATCGTGGCCGTAGAGCGGCAGCCCCGCCTCGAGCCGAAGCGAGTCGCGGGCACCGAGGCCGATCGGCTTCACCTCCGGCTGGGCGGCGAGAAGATCGGCCAAAGCCTCGACGCTGGCGGCGGCGACCGAGATCTCGAACCCGTCCTCGCCGGTATAGCCCGAGCGGCTGATCCAGGTTCGAATCCCGGCGATCGTGAACGCCGCGCCGGTCATGAAGCCGAGCTCGGACACGCCGGGCGCAAGCCGCTCCAGCGCCTCGACCGCCTTCGGCCCCTGAAGCGCGAGCAGGGCTTGCTCCTTCATATGATCGACGACGACGCCCCGCGGCAGCTTCGCCTCGAGATGAGCGATGTCGCCATGCTTGGTCGCGCCATTGACGACGACGTAGAAATGATCCGCGCGCCGCGTAACCATGAGGTCGTCGATGATCCCGCCGTCCTCGGCGAGAAGCATCGAATAGCGCAGGCGGCCGTCCTTCAGGATCCCGAGATCGGCCGGGAGCAGGCTTTCGAGGCCCTTCTCCGCGTCGGCGCCGGTGACGACCAGCTGTCCCATATGGCTGACGTCGAAAAGGCCGGCGCTCGTCCGCGTCCAGCGATGCTCGGCGAGAATACCCTCATATTGAATCGGCATCTCATAGCCCGCGAACGGGACCATCCGGGCACCGCGCGCGCGGTGCCAGCTATCGAGAGGGAGGTTGAGGGTGGGGCCGTCGGCGTCGCTCATCAGTCCAGTCTCCGGGTCGTCGCTCCGCCGGCCACCGCCCGGCGACGCCAGGCTTTGCCTACGGTTCGCGCCCCCTCTGTCACCGGGACCTGAGAGCTTTCCCCGCCATAGCCCTGAGGCGACGGTGGGTTACCCCTTCGGTGGCCCGCAGCCGCGCAAGCGCGCCAACAGGCTCTTTCCAGAGCGTCCTCGTTCGCGCGGTCCTTCTGCCTGAGAGATTCCGGGGCGGTTGCTCCTTCGGCGGCGGCAGGCTCGCACCCGCCACTCTCTCCCGCGCGTCCTCACGGACCGCGCGGCCATGACGCACCGCCCGGACCGAGTCAATCGCTATGCGGCGAGGCTCACGCGGCCGCCGGCATGGCGCTCCAGCCGGCCGGCGAGCTCCAGTTCGAGCAGCACGGTCTGGACGATCGGCGCGGAGAGACCGGACTGGCGGACGATCTCGTCGACCGCCACTGCGGTGACGCTGAGCAGGCCGATGACCTGCTCGCGCTGCGCCTGCTCGGCATCTGCGCTGGTCTCGGCGGGAACGAAGCCGCGTTCCGGCTGGCGGAAGGGACGAATCTCGCCCGGCCTGATCGCCTCCAGCACATCCTCTGCGGTCTGAATCAATGTCGCGCCGTCCCGGATCAGCTGGTTGCAGCCCTGGGCGCGCGGATCGAGCGGCGAGCCCGGCACCGCCATCACCTCGCGCCCCGCCTCGTTCGCCAGGCGCGCGGTGATCAGCGATCCGGAACGCGGCGCAGCCTCGACCACGACCACACCATGGGCGAGGCCCGCGATGATCCGGTTGCGATTGGGAAAGTGTCGCGCCCGCGGCTCAAGGCCGGGCGGCTGCTCGGCGATCAGCAGGCCCTGGCCTGCGATCGCCTGCTGCCGCGCCTCGTTTTCCGGCGGATAGACCACGTCGATGCCCCCGGCGATGACTGCGATCGTGCCGGTCTCCAGCGCGCCGTCATGTGCGGCCGAGTCGATTCCACGGGCGAGGCCGGAGACGACGACGCTGCCCGCCTCCCCGAGCTGCCGCGCGAGCGTCCGCGCATAGCGGCAGGCCGCCGCGGAGGCATTGCGCGCGCCGACGATCGCCACCGCCGGTCTATCTAGCAGCGAAAGGTGCCCCTTGACGATCAGCGCCGGCGGCGCGGTCTCGAGCTCGGCCAGGAGCGGCGGGTAAGCGGGCTCGCCGAGGAAGAGGTAGCGCGCGCCGAGCCGCTCCACCTCCTCAGCCTCACGTTCGATGGCGCTCTTCGCCGCAAGCCTGGGCGGTCGGCCGCCGCCGCGCGCGGCAAGGTCCGGAATCGCGTCGATCGCCGCCTGGGCCGAGCCGAAGCGGGCGATGAGCTGGAAATAGGTGATCGGGCCGATATTCTCCGACCGGATCAGCCGAAGCCGTGCGATCCGGTCGGCCGAGGCCTCCATCAGGCCTCGCCTGGCTCCACAGTCCGGCCGACCCGCGGCTCCGTGCCGCGCAGCAGCCGATCAAGGTTCGACCGGTGCTTCCAGATGATCAGCAAGGCAAAGCCGAGAAACATCATCGCAAGGTCGAAGCGGTCGAGCAGAGCCGCGGTGACCGGCGCCGAGATCGCCATCGTCATCCCCGACAGCGAGGAATAGCGGGTCAGCGCAAGCATCGACAGCCAGACCGCCGCCGCGGCCAAGCCGATCTGCCACGAGAAAGCGAACAGGATACCGAGGAAGGTCGCGACGCCCTTGCCGCCGCGGAACAACAGCCAGACGGGGTAAAGATGGCCGATCAGCGCGCCGAAGGCCGCGAGGGGCTCGAGCTGGGTCTGGTCCGGAAACAGCGCGCGGACGATGAGGATCGCCGCTGCGCCCTTCAGCGCATCGAGGATGAGGGTGGCCGCGGCGAGGCCCTTGCGCCCGGTGCGAAGCACGTTGGTTGCGCCGATATTGCCCGAGCCGATTGCCCTGAGATCGCCGGCCCCGGTCAGGCGCGTCAGCAGCACGCCGAACGGAATCGCGCCGAGAAAATAGCCGATCAGAAGCGCCCCGAGGGGCCCGACGAGCGTATCGAAAGTCAAGGTCAAATCCCCCGGAGACACGAACTACCGTAAAGCAGTTGTGCCGACAACAATCTCTGTCAATCTGCGGGCTCCACTGGCAATTGCCGGAGCCGGACGGCCCGGCTAGGGCGATGGCGTGAGCGCACGACCCATCCTCGTCCTCGATTCCGGAGTCGGCGGCCTCTCGGTGCTTCGGCCGATCCGCAGGCTGCTTCCGCACGCGAGCTTCCTCTACGTCGCGGACAATGCGGGCTATCCCTATGGAACCAAGAGCCCGCACGAGATCGAGGCGCGCGTTCCCGCTTTGCTCGGCCGGCTCGCCGAGCGCTACGATCCGGAGCTGATCGTCATCGCCTGCAACACCGCCTCGACGATCGCGCTCGATGCGGTCCGCGCGGCGCTCGACCTGCCGATCGTCGGCACCGTCCCGGCGATCAAGCCGGCCGCCGCCCTTTCCAAGACGCGCACGATCGGCGTGCTCGGCACGCCGGCGACCGTGGTCCAGCCCTATGTCGACCGGCTCGCCGCCGATTTCGCTGCCGATTGCACCGTCATCCGCCACGGCTCGGCCGAGCTGGTCGACCTCGCCGAGGCCAAGCTGCGCGGCGAGGCGGTCGCCGCCGAAGCCTATGAGCACGTGCTGGAGGGCCTGCTCGGCCAGCCGGGCGCCGATCGCATCGACACAATCGTCCTCGCCTGCACCCACTTCCCGCTCGTCGAGGAAGAGCTCGCGGCTTCAGCGCCCCGGCCGATCGCCTTCGTCGACGGCAAGGAGGGAATCGCGCGCCGCACGGCAACATTGCTTGCGCGGCGTGCTGCGCAGCCATCCGCCGCAGGCCCCGGAACGGCGGTCTTCACCGGCGACGCACCAGGCGACAAGTTGCGCGGCGCGCTCGAGGAATTTGGCCTCGGCCAAGTGGTTGCGCTCGGATGGCACCGGCGTGGGTGAATAGAAAATAAGAGCTGAGTTGAATCGCTTGCGACTCGGCGTGAATAAGCGGATCGTTCTTCCTCCGGGGGGAGAACAATCATGCCGAACCATGCCAATTTGCTCGATCTGGGCGCGGGCGCCGCAGGTCTGAAGGACGATCTCGACCTGATCCGTGGCCTCATCGAGACGGCGGATAAATGGCGTGACCTGGCGCGGGAGCTCGGAAGCGGCGCGACTGGTCCCGACGAACTCTTCGAGACCATCGTCGACGATCTCGGTTCGGAGGAGGTCAAGACCGCCTTCTCGAAAGTGGGACTCGCCGGAACCCATGGCCGCCTCACCGCCCTGGTCGCCAAGGCGAAGGCGATCGACGACAAGATCCCGGCCAAGTACAAATTGCTGCTGAAGCCGCTGACGAGCTTTGCCGCTGGTCCGGCGGATTCGGGCAAGGTCGGCTGGAACATCGTCGACGCGAACCGCAAGTTCAGCGGCCCGAAGAGCCTCAGCGTCGAACTCGGTGCAAAGGTCGGGATCGAATTCGAGGCGGGCGACAAGCCCAAGATCAACGAGGTCGAGAGCGCGAAACCGCTGCTTCGGGTGAGCGCGGCTCTCGGCGTGACCGGCAAGGCTGGCGCCAAATTGCCGTTCAAGATCGGATCCGCGGCGGTGGACGGATCGGGCAAGGCGGACGCGGAGCTCAGCTTCTATTTTGACGCCGGCGACTCCGCGGCGCTCTACGGCCTCGCCTTGGCCGAGCGGCTGCCGAAGCTCCCCAATCCGTTCGATTACGGCGCGGTGTGGAACGGTTTCGCCTCGACCGATCTCGATGCCCTGGTCTTTCGGGTCGGTGGCGAGATCGGGCTCAGGGTGGACGTGGCGCTCGCCACTTCGGTGGGGCTGGGCCCGAAGGCGGTGGCCGAACTCGGCGCCAAGATATCGGCGGCGGCCAAACTGTCCGATACCTTCGCGCTCACGCTTCGGCCGCGCCGCGGCGGCACCGGCACGCTCGAGGCGCTCGATGTCGCCCTGCGCCGCGAATTCTCGAGCACGCGCAGCATCTCCGTCGGGCTTTCCGCCGAAGTCGATCTCTCCAAGCTCGCGCAGGAAGTCCACGGCGTCCTCAAGGAGGCATTCGACGAGGGCCAGACCATCCTAAAGGAGATCACGCCCTTCCTTTCTCCCGGCACGCTGATCCGCAAGGAAGCCTCGGACTTGCTCAAGGAGGAGGTCGGCAGGCTGATCGACGACGAGGATGTTCGCGCCGCCTTCCTCGCGGACACCGATCTAATCCTCGGCCTCGGCGAAGGCACCGGGTCCGCACTCGCCGACTGGTTGGAGGAGCGCATTGCCGGTGCGCTCGACCGGGCCGAGGGCGTCCTCACCGACACCGGCAATGCCGGACGCGACAGGGCGCTCGCCATAATCGGCGATCGAATCCCGGCGCCGCTGCGCGACAAGGCACTCGCCGAACTCACCAAGACGCTGAACAAGCTGATCCAAGACGCCCGCGGCAAGCTTCGCAAGCGGGTCGAAGACGCGATCGCCATCGACGAGCGGCGAAAAGCACTGGAGGACGCTCTCCAAAAAGCGAACTCGGCGGTGAGCCGGCCCCTCGATTCGGTCGACAAGGCGCTGAAACCGGTTCGCGATCTGATCGACCGCTATGAGAAGTTCTTCAAGGAGGTGCTGGAGCGGACGTCCGACGCCTCGAAGATGAAGGTCGCGCTGAACGTGCGGCTGGGCGGCGAACGGATCGACGAGGCGAAGGACCTGATCGTCGGCCGTCTCACCGGACCCGGCGAGCCTTCTGAGGAGGTGTTCGACGATCTCGTCCGCGGCGATCTCGGCCGGCTGATGGCGGCATTCGAGCGCGGCGGGGTCCCAGGCTTCGAGATCGACCCGTCCTCAGCGCTCGAGCGCTACGCCAAGCGTACCCGCACGACGAGCTTTGATTTCGTGGTGTTCGGGATCGGAGTCTCGGGCGACCAGATCGTCAGCGGCGACGCCCGGGTCCGGGTGGACGGCGGCGGCAACGTCCGGGTCGAATCGAGCGCCGAGTTCAATACCAACACCAACAAGCCGCGCGAGAGCCAGCAAATCTCCTTCCTCGAGAGCTTCGTTCTGGTCCGCAAAGCGGGGACGGGCGAGCTCATCCGGGTGATGGACCTCGGCCTCAACGTCACCCACACCGACAAATCGCTGAAGGTCCGGGAAATCGAGGGCATGGTGAAGAGCCTCGGCCGCGCCGGTCTTGTCCCTGCGGGGACCGACGCCCGGGCCGGCGCCACGCTCGCGGAGTGGCGCGCTGCCGAGCCGGGCAAGGACGGCGTCAAGGCCGACGCGGCCATCAAGTTCCGGCTGACGCCCGCCCAGATCGAGACCCTGTTGCGGCTCAACCAGCGCAGCGGGCCCGACCGGGGCCTGACGGAGGCGATCCGCCAGGAAGTGTATGAGAAGGCCTGGGCGGGCCTGCTCGCGGCCGGCGAGGATCTCGACAAGATCGAAGACGAGCTGAAGGACACGTTCCGGCCGATGCTGCCGAAGCCGCTGCGGGACGGACCCCCGCCCCACCTCCTTCGCCACATTCCCGCGAAATGGCACCAGCTTCACGTATTGCTCGAGCAGCGCGACCGGACCCGGCCGCAGCCCACGCCGACCGAGGAAGGCGACCTTCGAAATCCCCAGCGCGCCAAGGCCGTGACCCGGCTCCGCGAGCGGATCGAGCATCTCTTCACTCTCGTCGACCTGATGGGAAAGCTCTACCTCGCCGCTCCCGCCACGCCGGGCGGCGCCAACCCGCCGGGAAGCTGGGACCGGAAGACATATGCCGAAACCCAGCGCAAGATTGCGAGCCAGACTCGCCAATGGCTGACGGTGAAGACCGAGTTCGTCTTCTGGATCGACGACGAGGTCCATCCACGAACCACGGCGCTGATGCACGCCTTGGGCAGCCTCGCTGGCGGACCCACCGCGACACAGCCCCCGCCCGGCACGGTCGCGATCGCACTGACCCGGCAGACTGGAGGAGAGCCGGTGACGGTCGCGCTGCCCGCATAGGGAGAAGCCCGTAGTGGACCAACGGCGGCTAGCATTCTATTGGGCCGTTCCGCTATACAGGTCGGGCGATCCCGGGAGCATTGGGCTTGGACTATAACCGCATCTTCGCGCAGGCGATCGACCGGCTGCAT
>JAEWCW010000024.1 GCA_023390415.1 Pseudomonadota bacterium
ACGGTCGACTATTTCGACATCGACGTCGAAGACGCGATCGCCACGATCGGCCAGGATCTCTCGATCGAAGAGTGCCTGCTGACCGGCGATCCGGTGTTCTGCAACAACGTCTACCGCGATGCGAACACCGGTTTCGTGACCCGGGTCGACGACCAGCTGCTCAACATCGGCGGAATCTCGACCCGCGGCATCGACGTCGGACTGCGCTACGGCCGCAGCCTGAACCTGTTCGGCAACGACCGCATCGACGTCACCGGCAACTACACCTACCTGATCGACTATAAGACGCAGGCGAACCCGACTGCGACTGTGCGCGATCTGGCGGGTCAGGTCGGCCTTTCCGAGCATCGCGCCAGCGTCCGGACGAGCTACGCGCTCGATCAGTTCACCCTGTCCTGGCAGGTGAACTATATCGGGAAGGCCGTAGGCGACATCGACTTCGTCGGCGACACGACCGTCTACGGCGACTCGCTGACCCTCGATGAGATGAACCGGATCGGTGACGCCTTCTACCACGATCTCCAGCTGCGCTGGGATCTGGGCGAACAGCGCAACTATTCGTTCTACGTCGGCGTCGACAATCTGTTCGACCGCCAGCCCCCATTCCTTCCGGGCACGCCGTTCACGGCGTCTCCGACCGGAACGGAGACCGCTGCGGACGTCTATGATCCGTTCGGCCGCCGCTTCTATGCGGGCGCCCAGCTGCGTTTCTAGTACAAGCTGAGCGAACGTCGCGCCCCGGAAGCCTTCCCTACGAGGCTTCCGGGGCGCTTTTTTGTGCCTGGACCGCACCGATTTCTGATAATCTGGCCGCGAGCGGGGGAGAAAAGGAGGCGTTATGCGCGCCCTGTTTCTGCTGCCCCTCGCCCTTGCGATCCCAGCGTCAGCCGCCGCCCAGCACCCCCGAACCGTCGAGGTGCGCCTTTCGAACTTCGATTTTGCGCCGGAGCGGATCGTTCTTCGCGCCGGCGAGCCGGTGGTCCTTCACCTCGTCAACACGAGCGGCGGCGGCCACGATTTCTCGGCGCCGAGCTTCTTCGCCGCAGCGCGCGGGGTTTCCGGGCCTGTCCATGACGGAAAGATCGACGTGCCCTCGCACGGCGCCGTCGACGTGCACCTCATACCGGCGCGCGGAAGCTATCGCCTGCGCTGCACCCACACCTTCCATTCCACTTTCGGGATGAACGGGCGGATCGTCGTCCAATAGGGATCAGCGGAAATCCATGCCGTAAAGCTCGATCCGGAGCGACTGGACGTTGAGCAATGGCCGCCCCGCCGGGGTCAGCGCGAAACCCGACTCCCGGTGAAGCGCCGAAGCGTCGGCAAGATCCTCGATCCGGCGCGAGGCGAGATCGAGCCGCTTCAGCCGCGCCCCCCGATTCACGCCGCCGGGGCGCTCGATGAAGAAGAGAGAGTCCGCGCCGAGCGCCCAATTGCCCCCGTCGACCGCAGCCAGCCTCTGGAGCACGTTCTCCTCCGCCCCCGCGGTCTCGGCGCCGCCCGCGGCCAAGCGCCGCCGCCACAGGCCCGGCCGGCCGGGATGGACGAAATAGATGTAGCGGCCCGCGCGATCGACTCGGAAGTGGCCGTGGCCCGGCGGCGTCACCCGCGCGGCCGCAGCGCCCTGCTCGAAGGCGGCGACCCGCCAGACGGCCGGCGCACCCTCGCGGCGCGAACCGAAATAGAGGAAGCGGCCGTCAGCTGACCAGTCCGGCGAGAAATCCTCGGCAGCGTCGTCGGTGAGGCGGACCGGCTGTCCGCCCTCGCGCGCGATCCGATAGAGGTCGGCGCGGCCGTCATGGACGCCGATGAAGGCGATCTGCCGGCCGTCCGGCGACCAGCGGGGCTGGAGCACCCGCCAGCCGGCAAGCTGGGTCACCTGGCGCGGCGCGGCGCCGCCGGCGCGGACCCAGATCTGCTCGCCGCCGGCGCGGGTCGAGACATAGGCCAGGCTGCCGTCCGCGGCGACGTCCGGCGACCATTCGCGGAAGTCGGAGCTTTCGGGCGTGACCTGGTCCTCGGCCCCGAGCTCGATGAAGCCGGAGCGGTCGCGGACCCCCTCGAACACGATCCGGCGGCCGCCGAGCCCGCGGGCGAACCGCTGGTAGCGGAGCAGGCCCTCGGACACGCGCTCCGGCGTCCCCCCTCCCCGCTTCACCCACCACAGGCCGGCATCGCCGCCGCGGCTCGACGAGAAGAACAGGCCGCCGTCGCCCTCGCTCCACCCGAGCCCCCAGATGCTGGCGCTGTCGGCGGTGACGGGCGTGGCGGCGCGCGTGGCGAGATCGAGCAGGAATATCTCGGCCGACTCGGTCGAGCTGTAGCGAAGGAAGGCGATCGTGCGCCCGTCGCCGGAGATTGCCGGCTCGAGATCGCCACCGAGGTCACCGGACGGATCGGTCAGCCGCTCGGTGCGGCCATCGGCGAGCGCGAGCCGGTACAGCGCCAGCGGCGCCCCGTCCTGGGCGCGGTCGCTATAGACTAGGTCGGCTCCGTCGGGGCTCCAGGCGAGCCGGGTCGAGCTCGCCGACCGGCATCGGCCGAGCGGCTGTTCGGCGCCGCCGGGAACGGTCATCGCGAAGATCCGGCAGGGCGCGCTTCCGTCGGCAAGGCCGCGCGTGAAGGCGATACGCGTTCCGTCCGGCGACCAGGCTGCATTGTCGTCCACGCCGGCGTCTCGCGTGAGCCGGACCGGGCGGGCATCGCCGATCGTGTAGAGGTAGAGATCGACGTTGGTGGAATCGGGCGCGCGGGCGGTGAAGGCGACCCGGCTCCCATCCGGCGACAAAGCCGGGCGGCCGCTCACGACAAGGTCGCTTGCGATCGGGAAGATCCGCTCGACCTTCGGGAGGATGGCGGCGCGGGGATAGGACGCGTAGCCGAGGCCGGCGAGGCCGATCGCCCCGGCCGCCGCGGCCAGCCCTAGCTGCCAACGCCGCGGGCGCCGCGACGTCCGGCCCTCGGGTGGCGGCGCGATCGGGGCGGCCTCCATCGCGGAAACGGGCTCGGCCGCGGCGATCGGC
>JAEWCW010000186.1 GCA_023390415.1 Pseudomonadota bacterium
TGATGGGCATCGTGACCCTCGGCCTGATGTGGCTGCGCATGGCCCGCGCCAGCGCCGCCGCCCTCGCCGCCGGCGACGACGCCGCCTTCCACCAGGCCAAGCTCGTCACCGCCCGCTTCTACGCCGAGCGCATCATGCCCGACACCGGCGCGCTTCGGCGGAAGCTGGAGGCCGGCGCGGAAACCCTGATGGCGCTCCCGGCGGAGGCTTTTTAGCGCTTGACGAGGGTCACCTGCGCGACGTCGATTCCGCCGCCGCGGAAGCCGCCTTCGCAATACATGAGATAATAGCGCCAGAGCTGGTGGAAGGGTTCGTCGAAGCCGGCTGGAAGCCGCCCTTCCCTCACCGCCCCGTCGTAATTGTCGCGCCAGCGCCGGAGCGTCTCGGCATAATCGAGGCCGTAGCCCTTGCGGTCTTCCCAGCTGAGCCCCGCCGCCTCGGCAATCCGGCGGAAGCGGTCCTCGCTGACCAGCATTCCGCCGGGAAAGATGTAGGTCTGGATGAAGTCCGCGCTCGAACGATAGGCCTCGAACAGAGGCTCGCGGATCGAGATGAGCTGCAGCGCGGCCCGGCCGGGCTTGAGCAGGCGCGCGATGCTCTGAAGGTAGGCCGGCCAATATTCCTCGCCGACCGCCTCGACCATCTCCACGCTGGCGATGGCGTCGTAGCTCCCGCCGGCGTCGCGATAGTCGGTGAGCTCGATCGAGACCCGATCGCTCAGCCCCGCCGCCGCGAGCCGAGCATCGGCGAATACCTTCTGCTCGCGCGAGAGCGTGAGCCCGGTGACCCGCACGCCGTAATCCCGCGCCGCGATCTCGGCGAGGCCGCCCCAGCCGCAGCCGATCTCGAGTAGATGTTCGCCGGGCTTCAGCTCGAGCCGATCGAGCAGCAGCCGGATCTTGCGCGCTTGCGCCGCCTCGAGCGCCTCGTCGGCGCTTTCGAACACCGCGCTCGAATAGGTCATGCTCTCGTCGAGCCAGGCGCGGTAGAAATCGTTGCCGAGATCGTAATGCGCCTCGATGTTGCGCCGCGCCCTGCCCTTGTCGTTGGCGCGAAAGGCATGGGCGAACCGATTGACGAGGCGGAACAGGCCCTTGGCGCGAGCGGCATCGCCCAGGCTCTCGCCGTTGCGCATGAACAGGTCGAAGAGCGGCACCGGATCCGGGCTCGACCATTCGCCGAGGGCCCAGGCCTTGTACCAGCCCACCGAGCCCGAAGTCGCGAGCCGGACCAGAGCCCGCCAGCTGTGCAGGCGCACCACCGGCACCCGCCCCGGCGCCCGGCCGCCCAGCAGCCGGAAGCTCCCGTCCGGCAGGGTCGCCTCAATCCCGCCCTCCGCGAGCCCCGCGTCGATCCGGTCGAGCAGGCGATGAAAGCCACCCCCCACGATCCGCGCCGCGGCGTGCGCCAGCCACCCGCCCCCGGTCGCGAATGCCCGGTCTGCGGAGACAAGATGGCGGCCGCGCGGCTGGTCGGTCATGCCGGCTAGGTGGCGCGGATCAGCCCCATGTGCAATCCCGTCATGCCAGCGAAGGCTGGCATCTCAGCGTGAGTAGGCGCGGGAGGAAGTGCAGCGCTCCATCGACGCCCGCGCTCTTCACCCGCTGAGGTCCCAGCCTCCGCTGGGACGACGGTCCCGGTCAGATCGCGTGCGGCTCTTTCGTCACCATCCAGCTCTGGCCCTTGGCGACCAGCGCCTGGAGGTCGGGGCTCTTGCCCGCAGCAGCCTGCGCGTTCTGCTCGCGCACCGCGCCCTCGAAGGTCGGCGCGGGGTCGTCGTAGATGACGCCCAGCGCCATCGGGAAGGCGCCGAACGGCATGTCGACCAGCATGTGCGCGACCGCCTTGTTGCGCGGATCGTGGACGATCACGCCGGCCGACTGCCAGTCGCCGTCCACCACGTCGACCACCCGGAGGGTCAGCGCCTCGCGGTCGAGGATGATGCCCTTGGTGCCGCCGTCGAACAGCATCGGCTCGCCCGCCTTCAGCCACATCTGGCTTCCGGCATTCTCCTTGGCGGTGAAGGGCGCGAAGACGTCGTCATTGTAGACGATGCAATTCTGGAAGATCTCGACGAAGGCCGCGCCCCTATGGCCGTGCGCCGCCTTCAGCACGTCGGGCAGATTCTTGTGGACGTCGATGCCGCGCGCGACGAAGCGCGCGCCCGAGCCCAGCGCGAAGGCGCAGGGGCTGACCGACCGGTCGACCGAGCCATAGGGCGTCGACGGCGAGCGCGTCCCGACCCGCGAGGTCGGCGAGTACTGGCCCTTGGTCAGGCCATAGATCTCGTTGTTGAACAACAGGATCTGGCAATCGAGATTGCGCCGCAGCACGTGCATCGTGTGGTTGCCGCCGATCGACAGCGCATCGCCATCGCCGGTGATGATCCACACGTCGAGCTCCGGATTGGCGAGCTTGATCCCGGTCGCGAAGGTCGGCGCGCGCCCGTGGATCGTATGGAAGCCGTAGGTCTCCATATAGTAGGGGAACCGGCTCGAGCAGCCGATGCCGGAGACGAACACCGTCTTCTCCGGGCTGACGCCCAGCTCCGGCATCGTCCGCTGCACCGCCTTCAGCACCGCATAATCGCCGCAGCCGGGGCACCAGCGCACCTCCTGGTCGGTGGCGAAATCCTTGGCGGTGAGCTTGGTCATCTCGTTCATGAGGACATTCCGTAGAGCAAATACCAGATCAGCCCGATCACGATGACCAGGAGGAGGAGAAGGCGGATGAGCGCTCCGCTGTTCATCCCAGCGCCTCCTCGATCGCCGCTTCGATCTCGGCGATCTTGAAGGGTTGGCCGGAGACCTTGGTGACCGGCTGCGCATCGACCAGATACTGGTCGCGGAGCAGCGTCTTGAGCTGGCCCTTGTTCATTTCGGGTACGATGATCCGGTCGTAAGACCTTAGCAGATCGCCCAAATTCTTCGGCGTCGGCCAGATGTGGCGGAGGTGGATATGGGCGACGTCGAGGCCGCGCTTGCGGGCCCGGCGCACCGCCTGGTGGATCGGGCCGAAGGTCGAGCCCCAGCCGACGACGGCGAGCCGCCCGCCCGCCTCGCCCAGGCACACGTCCTGGTCCGGGATCGAGTCCGCGACCCCGAGCACCTTGTCGGCGCGGATGTCGGTCATCGCCTGATGGTTGGCAGGCGCGTAGTCGATATGGCCGGTGCCGACATTCTTCTCGATCCCGCCGATCCGGTGGCGAAGCCCCGGAGTCCCCGGCTTGATCCAGACCCGGGCGAGCTTCTCGTCTCGCGCGTAAGGGTTGATCTTCTCGCCCTCGCCCGGCGGCGTGTCGTGGAAGCGGACCGGGAAGGGCGCGTAGCCGGACATGTCCGGCACCTTCCAGGGCTCGGCCGCATTGGCGATGTAACCGTCAGTCAGAAGCATCACCGGGGTCATATACTGGACGGCAATCCGGCAGGCC
This sequence comes from Pseudomonadota bacterium, assembly GCA_023390415.1. Lineage (GTDB taxonomy): Bacteria > Pseudomonadota > Alphaproteobacteria > Sphingomonadales > Sphingomonadaceae > Allosphingosinicella. The sequence continues at coordinate 3,431 of JAEWCW010000186.1, forward strand.
TCGATCGCGCAGTCGAAGGCGTCGGCCGGCGAGCGCGCGGCGATCACCGGCATCGGCGCGTCGCCGTTGCGGCCGTAGACGGCTTGATAAAGGTCGGACTGCTCGGTCTTGGTCGGAAGACCGGTCGAGGGGCCGCCGCGCTGGGAATTGACGATGACGAGCGGAAGCTCGGTCATGATCGCAAGGCCCATCGCCTCGCCCTTGAGCGCGATTCCGGGGCCCGACGAGGAGGTGACTCCGAGGCTTCCGGCAAAGCTCGCGCCGATCGCCGCGCCGATCGCCGCGATCTCGTCCTCCGCCTGGAAGGTCGTGACGCCATATTCCTTGAGGCGCGAGAGATGGTGGAGGATCGCCGAGGCCGGGGTGATCGGATAGCCGCCGAAGAACATCGGCAGGCTGGCGAGCTGCGCGCCCGCGACCAGGCCGATCGAGATCGCCTCGGCGCCGGTGACGGTGCGGTAGAGGCCGGGCTCGGCCGGCGCGGGATCGAGATGCTGGCGGTGGATCTGGCCGCCGATCTCGATCGTCTCGCCATAGGCATGGCCGGCGTTGAGCGCAGCGATGTTCGCCTCGGCGAGCTCGGGCGCCTTGGCGAATTTGGACTTCAGCCAGTCGACGATCGGTTCGCGCTCGCGGTCGAACATCCAGAGCGCCAGGCCGAGCGTCCACATGTTCTTGCAGCGGAGCGCTTCCTTGTTGCCGAGGCCGAACGGTTTCACGGCCTCGAGGGTGAGCTGCGAGATGTTGAAGCGGATCACCTGCCAGCGGGACAGGCTGTCGTCCTCGAGCGGATTGGCCTCATAGCCCGCCTTGGCGAGGTTGCGCGCGCCGAACTCGCCCTCGTCGGCGATGATCAGGCCGCCGGGCTTCAGATCGTCGACATTCACCTTCAGCGCCGCCGGGTTCATCGCGATCAGCACGTCGGGCTGGTCGCCGGCGGTCTCGATCGCGGCCGAGCCGAAATTGATCTGGAAGGCGGAGACTCCGAAGGTCGTGCCCTGCGGCGCGCGGATCTCGGCCGGGAAGTCCGGGAAGGTGGCGAGGTCGTTGCCGGCGAGCGCGGTCGAGAGCGTGAACTGACCGCCGGTCAGCTGCATGCCGTCGCCGCTGTCGCCTGCGAAGCGGACGACGACGCTTTCCGGCGCGGTGTCGGCCCGGGCCTCTTCCGGTGTCACGATATGAGTGGCTGTCGCCATCGAACATCTAATCCTGCGAGGGGTGTATTTGACCCCTCTTAGCCAGATGGGCCGCTCGCCCCAAGGTAGTTCTTCGCTTGCACAGTCTCAACGCGCGGCGCCGCGAAAGGCGCCGATGGACGGGCGAAGCAGCCCCGCTTAGGAAAGTGCAAAACTGCCAGGGAGTTCATTTTGGCCGATCCTTTCGTCCGTCCCGACGTCCGCACCTTCCTCGATTTCCTGAACGCTTTGCCCGGCCCGCGCACCCACGAGGTCTCGCCTGCCGAGGCGCGGGCGATGATGGCGCGCTCGCGTCAGGTCGCGGATGCCGAAGTCGGCGAGCTGGCAGTGATCCGGGACCTTTCCTGTCCCGGACCGGCCGGCGACATCCCGCTCCGCCTCTACGATGCGCGGGAGGAGCGTTCGCCCGGTCCCCTGGTCGCCTTCTTCCACGGCGGCGGCTTCGTCCTCGGCGACCTCGACACCCACGAGCCCTTCTGCGCCGAGCTTGCGCGATTGCTCGATCTTCCCGTCGTTGCCGTCGATTACCGCCTCGCGCCGGAGCACCCCTTCCCCGCCGGCGCTGAGGATTGCATCGCCGCCGCGCGCTGGCTGGCCGAGAGCCCGGAGGCGCTCGGGAGGCGGGTCACGAGCCTCATCCCCTGCGGCGACAGCGCCGGCGGCAATTTCGCGATCGTCGTCAGCCTGTCCCTTCGCGACGAGCCCGCCGCTGTTCCGGCCATTGCGCAATGGCCGATCTATCCCGCCGCCGATCCCGCCAACGGCTATCCGAGCTTCGAGGATTTCGGTGAGAAATACCTGCTCACTCGCGATTCGATGCGCTGGTTCGACGTCCAGTACGGGCCCGACGCGGCCGACTGGCGCTATTCGCCGCTCCTGAAATCGCAGGCCGGCCTACCGTCGACGCTCGTCACCACCGCAAGCCTCGATCCGATCCGCGACCAGGGCCGCGCCTACGCCGCCGCCTGCGCCGAGGCGGGCGTCGAGACCTTCTTCCACGAGGCCGAGGGCAATATCCACGGCTTCATCAACCTGCGCAAAGCCATCCCCTCCTCGAACCGCGACATCGCCCGCGGCGTCGCCGCGCTGAAGCTGCTGATCGAAGGCGCGAAACGATGACCGTCGACAAGACCACCCTCCCTTATCGCCCCGGCGCTGGCGTCATGCTGCTCAATCGCGAGGGCAAGGTATTCGTCGCCCAGCGGCTCGATTCGACGCTGGAGGCCTGGCAGATGCCGCAGGGCGGCCTCGACGAGGGCGAGGATCCCGAGGACGGGGCGCTCCGCGAGCTCGAGGAGGAGACCGGCATCGGCCGCGACAAGGTCGAGCTGATCGCGCGCTGTCCCACGACGCTCGACTACGACCTTCCCGACGAGCTGGTTGGCAAGATGTGGGAGGGGAAGTGGCGCGGCCAGCGCCAGCACTGGTTCCTGCTCCGCTTCCTCGGCAGCGACGAGGACGTGAACCTGGAGACCGAGCATCCCGAGTTCCGCGCCTGGAAATGGGCCGATCCCGAGGAGCTCCCGCACCTGATCGTGCCGTTCAAGCGGGAGCTCTACGAGCGCGTCCTCGCCGCCTTCCGGGATTGGCTTTGAGCCTTATCGCAAGCTAGAGCGGGTCGATGCGGGCCCTGACCGAAACCGAAAATGGAGTCGTCGAGGCCGCCGCGGCCGAGCCGATGCTGGGCCAGGTCGAGGCCTGGTCCGCGGTCAACAGCGGCTCGCGCAACCTCGACGGATTGGGCGAGGTTGCTGGCCTCCTCGCCGACGCCTTCTCGGTGCTTCCGGGCGCGCTCACCTTGGTCGATCCGGCCCCGGTCGAGGCGATCGATCCCAACGGGCGCGCGCGCGAGATCGCCCACGGCCGCAACCTCCATCTGCGCGTCCGGCCCGAGGCGCCGGCGCAATTGCTGTTCACCGGCCACATGGACACCGTGTTCGGCCCCGATCACCCGTTCCAGCAAGTCTTCTGGCGCGAGCCGGACTCGGTGCTCGGCGGCCCCGGGGTCGCCGACATGAAGGGCGGGCTTGCGGTGATGCTGGCGGCGCTCAAGGCGCTCGAGGCGTCACCGGCGCGGGACCGCTTCGGCTACGAGGTCGTGATCAACTCAGACGAGGAAGTGGGCTCGCCCGGCTCCGCCGCGCTCATCGCGGACGCTGCGCGCGGAAAGGCCGCGGCCTTCACCTACGAGCCCTCCGCGCTGCCCGACGGCACCCTCGCCGGCGCCCGGCCGGGGAGCGGCAATTTCTCGCTGGTCGTCACCGGCAGGAGCGCCCATGCCGGCCGCAATCCCGAGGACGGTCGCAACGCGCTTCTCGCCGCCGCCGCCCTCGCACTCCGGCTCGAGCAGGCGCGGATGCCCGGCCTCAGCGTCAATCCGGCGCGGATCGACGGGGGCAGCCCGAACAACGTCGTTCCGGATCACGCCATCCTGCGGGTCAATATGCGCCCGCGCACGCCCGAGGGCCAGGAGGCGGCGCAGCGCGCGCTCGAGGAAGCGGTCGGCGAGATCGCGGCGGCGCGCGACGTCAGCATCGCCATCCACGGCGGATGGGGCCGTCCGCCGAAGCCGTTGACGGCAGAGGCGCGCAAGTTGTTCGAGCTGGTCGCTGCAGCGGGCGCCGATCTCGGCCAGGCGATCGGCTGGCGGGACAGCGGCGGCGTCTGCGACGGCAACAACATCGCCGCCTGCGGCGTGCCGGTGATCGACACGATGGGGGTGCGCGGGGGCGCCATCCACTCGGCCGACGAATATCTGATCGTGGACAGCCTTGCGGAGCGGGCGCAGCTCAGCGCGCTTGCCATCCTGAGGCTGATCGAAGGGGGTTTGAAGTGAGTTACCGGGTGCGTCCCGCGCGGGGCGAGGATTTCGAATCGGTCTACGAAATGGCGAAGCTGACCGGGGGCGGCTTTACCAACCTGCCGCCGGACCGTGGCACTCTGGTCGAGAAGCTGATCCGGTCCGAGCATGCCTTTGCCCGCGAGGCCGACGAGCCTGCCCCGGACATGTTCATGTTCGTGCTCGAAAATGTCGACGATGGGCGGATCTGCGGCACCTGCCAGGCTTTCGGCCAGGTCGGGATGGAGAATCCCTTCTACTCCTACCGCATCACGACGCTGACCCAGACGTCGCCGCAGCTTGGCAAGACCTTCCGGGCCGAGAGCCTCAACCTGGTCACTGATTTCGACGGCTGCTCGGAGGTCGGCGGGCTCTTCCTCCACCCCGAGGCCCGCGCCGGCGGCCTCGGCCTCCTGCTCGCGCGCAGCCGCTACCTCTTCATCAAGCTCCACCGGGCGCGCTTCGCCGACAAGCTTCTCGCCGAGCTTCGCGGCGTCATCGACGAAGCCGGTCACTCGCCCTTCTGGGACGCCATCGCGGGCCGCTTCTTCGGCATGGACTTCCGCGAGGCGGACGAGTTCAACGCCACCCACGGTACCCAGTTCATCGCCGATCTGATGCCGAAGACCCCGATCTACACCGCCCTCCTCCCCGAAAGCGCGCGCGCGGTGATGGCCGAGCCCCACCCGTCCGGCCGCGCCGCGATGAAGATGCTGGAGCGCGAGGGCTTCACCAATGACGGCTATATCGACATTTTCGACGGCGGCCCGACCATGACCGTTGCCACCGACCAGATCCGCACCGTCCGCGAGGCGCGGGACGAGGTCGTCGCCGAGATCAGGGATCCGGACGCTGGCCAGCCGATGCTCCTCGCCGCCGGCCGCCTCACCGGCTTCGCCGCCTGCCAGGGCCGCGTCGGCGCTCATCCGGACGGCGGCGCAATCATCGATCCGAAAAGCGCCGAGATGCTCGGGCTGACCGTCGGCGACGCCTTCGTCGCCGCCTCCCGCTGACCCGATGCTTCGCGAGATTAATTTCGACGGGATCATCGGGCCGAGCCACAATTATGCGGGCCTGAGCTTCGGCAACATCGCCTCGGCGACCAACAAGGGCCTGGTCTCGCATCCCAAGGCGGCGGCGCTCCAGGGCATCGCCAAGATGCGCCACAATCTTCGCCTCGGCCTTCCGCAGGGTATCCTCCTCCCCCACAAGAGGCCGGACGAGGACTGGCTCGCCGCGCTCGGAACGACTGTCGCCGACGCCCCCGCCTCGCTCCGTCCCGCCGCCTTCTCCGCCTCGGCGATGTGGGCCGCCAACGCGGCGACCGTCTCGCCGGCACCGGACACGGCGGACGGCCGCACGCACCTCACCGTCGCGAACCTGACGACGATGCCCCACCGCAGCCACGAATGGCCGGCCACACTCACCCAGCTCCGTTTGGCCTTCGCCGACGAGCGTCATTTCGCGGTCCACGCCCCCGTCCCCGCCACCTTCGGCGACGAGGGCGCCGCCAACCATATGCGGATCGCGCCCACCCACGACACGCCGGGAGTCGAGATCTTCGTCTACGGCCTGCGGGGCGGCGCCTATCCGGCGCGCCAGCATGTCGAGGCGTGCCGTGCGGTCGCCCGATTCCACGGCCTCGATCCAGAGCGCACCCTCTTCGTCGCCCAGTCCGAGGAGGCGATCGCCGCCGGCGCCTTCCACAACGACGTGGTCGCCGTCGCCAACGAGAATCTCCTCTTCGCCCACGAAAAGGCGTTCGCCGATCGCCCGGCCTTCTACGCCGAGCTGAAGCGGCTCGTGCCCGAGGTCGAGCTCGTCGAGGTGCCCGAGAGCGGGGTGAGCCTCGACGACGCGATCCGCTCCTATTTGTTCAACGCCCAGCTCGTGACTCTGCCGGAGGGCGGGATGGGCCTGATCCTCCCCGAGGAAGCGCGCGAGACACCGAACGTCTGGGCATGGCTCGAGGAGATGGCCGCCGGCAACGGCCCGATTCGCCGCCTGTTCGTCGTCGACGTCCGCCAGTCCATGGCCAATGGCGGCGGCCCCGCCTGCCTCCGCCTGCGAGTCATCGCCGATCCCGCTACAATCGATCCGCGCTTCCTGCTCGACGAAGCCCGGCTCGACCGGATCAGCGATGTGATCGAGGCCCACTGGCCCGACCAGATCACCCCCGAAGACCTCACCGACCCGACCCTCCCGCCGCGCCTCGAAGCCGCGCGGTGCGCCCTGACCCGGGCCTTGGACCTAGCTCAGCTGGATTGAGCTATTGAGCCTTGTCGACGGCGTTGGCGGCGCCGTTGGTGATCGCCGCCGCGCGGCGCTCTTCCATCTCCCGGACGCGCTGCTCCTCGCGCTGCCTCGCCTCCTCGACCAGGCGGGCGCGCGCGGCCTCGTCGGCGGCGATGATGTTGTTGAAGGTCTGGTCGAGCACTGCCGGATCCGGCTCGTCGGCGCCCGAACCGCAGGCGGAGAGCGCCGCGAGTAGAGGCAGGCACAGGGTTCTGACAGGAAAATGCATCCGCACCGAACGTTTCGCTCCCCATTCGGTTCACCGCCGGCGGGTTGCCGCGCGCACGCATCCTGTTAGCCTCGGACCGACAGGGGGGCGCCCATGACCGACCAGCGACAGGGGCATTTGCTGCGAGTGCTCGGCCTCGCCTTCGGCCTGGCGCTCGGCCTCGGCGGAATGATCGGCGGCGGAATTCTGCGCACGCCCGGCGAGGTCTTTGCGCACGTTCCCTCGCCCTGGCTCGTCCTCGGCCTGTGGGCGGCGGCGGCGCTTCATTCCGCGCTCACCGGCAACATCGTCGCCGAGGTGATGACCGCAGTCCCGCGCTCGGGCGGCCTGTTCAACGTCGCCGAGCGCGCGTTCGGCGCCTTCGGCGCGGTCTTGGTCGGCTGGACGGATTGGCTGCTCAACGTCGCGGCGCTGGCCGCCCTCTCGATCGCGCTGGCCGAGTTCCTGGCGCTCGCACTGCCTGGAGCTGCGCCTTATTCGACGCCGGTCGCGGTCGCCGCATGCCTCGCCTTCACCGCGATCAACTGGATCGGAGTCCGCGAGGGCAGCCGGACGCAGATCGTCACCAGCGCGGCAAAGGCGGCGATGCTCGTGGGAATCGTCATTCTCGTCTTCCTGCTGAGCCCGGGCGCTGGAGCTGCGGCGGCGAGGCCGTCGGGGGCGATCGGCTTCGCCGCGGCGATCGTCGCCTACCAGTTGATCATCGGCGCCTATAATGGCTGGTCCTATACCGGCTATTTCGCCGAGGAGGACCGGGCGCCCGAGCGCAACATTCCGCGCTCGCTGTTCGGCTCGATCGCTGCGGTCGCCGCCATCTACCTCGTGATGAACGCCGCGCTCATCTACGCGCTGCCGGTCGATCGGCTGAGCGGCGCCGATCTGCCGCTCGCCTTGGCCGCGGAGGGCATTTTCGGACCTGCAGCGATTGCCGCGGTCGCCATCGTCGCGGTCGTCACTGTGATCGGCACGATCAACGCCAGCCTGATGATCGCGACCCGGATCCTCCACGGCCTCGGCCGCGACCTTTTCCTCCCGGCCATGACCGCACATGTGAATCGCGGCGGGACGCCCGACGTCGCGCTCCTGCTGTCGGCGGCGCTCGCGGTCGTCCTGATCCTCACCGGCACGTTCGAAACGGTGTTCCTGTTCCTCGGCGCGCTCGCTCTGTTCATCTACGCGCTGATCGACATCGCCTTCTTCGTCCTGCGCTGGCGCGAGCCGGAGCTTCCGCGCCCCTATCGCGCCCGGCTCTATCCCTTGCTCCCGGCGCTTGCCCTGCTGCTCGATCTGGGCGTGCTCGTCGCGGTCTTCGTCGGCGATCCCGGCCAGGCGCTCTACATGGCCATCGCGGTCGCAGTCTGCGTCCCGTTGACCATGATCGCTCGCCAGGCCCGCCGTGCCCAGAGGGGCAATGCCTGACATTTCAACGATTTAGGGAAATGGCGCGCCCGAAAGGATTCGAACCTCTGACCCCCAGATTCGTAGTCTGGTGCTCTATCCAGCTGAGCTACGGGCGCGCGGTAGGGCGGCACATAAGGGGCAAGTTTCGGGCGCGCAACCCCGTTGCTCGCAAAAGC
>JAEWCW010000117.1 GCA_023390415.1 Pseudomonadota bacterium
CCGATCACGAGCCGGTCGACGAGGTGCGAGCCGCGCCGGATGATGTCCATGTGGCCGAGCGTGATCGGATCGAACGTGCCCGGGTAAACGCCAATCTTCATCGCGGCCCTCCCGCCGCCCTCCTACAGGCTCCAAGGCCGCCTGTAAAAGCGCTCAGTGGTCGCGCTCGGCGGTGAACCGGGCGATGGCGCGGAGCAGGTCCGCCTCCTCGCCATAAGGGTGGAGATGTTCGATCGCCTGATCGACGAGCAAGCTCGCCTGCTGGCGCGCCCGCTCCGGGCCGAGCAGCGAGACGAAGGTCTCCTTGCCCGCCTCCTCGTCCTTGCCGACCCGCTTTCCGGCCTTCTCCTCGACACCTTCGTGATCGAGCAAGTCGTCGGCGATCTGGAAGGCAAGGCCGAGATCGCGCGCGAAGCCGCGAAGCCCGGTGCGCCCCTCCGGCGGCACCCGGGCCATGATCGCGGCCGCTTCCAGGCACCAGCCGATGAGGGCCCCGGTCTTGAGCTGCTGGAGGCGGGTGACGGCTGCGAGATCGAGGCTCATCTCGCCCGCCTTGAGGTCCATCATCTGGCCGCCCGCCATGCCGGCCGGGCCGGCGGCGCGAGCGAGCTCCAGGATCAGCTCGGCCCGGACGAACGGATCCTCGTGCGTCGCCTCCTCGGCGAGAATTTGGAAGGCGAGCGCATGGAGGGAATCGCCGGCAAGGATCGCGGTCGATTCGTCGAAGGCGCGGTGGAGCGTTGGCTTGCCGCGGCGGAGATCGTCGTCGTCCATGCTGGGCAGATCGTCGTGGATCAGCGAGTAGACATGGACGCACTCGACCGCGAGCGCGGCCCGGATCGCGCGCGCGCGGTCGACATGGAAAAGGTTGCAGCCGGCGACGACCAGCATCGGGCGGATGCGCTTGCCGCCGCCGATCGCGGCATAGCGCATCGCCTCGTAAAGGCCCGCGCGCGCATCGTCCGGAACGGCGAGCAAGCGATCAAATGCGCCGTCAATCTCCGCGCAGACCTCGTCGCGCGCGACGGCCAGGCTGGCGGCGCCCCCGTCCACCGCTCAGGCGGCGTCGAAAGGCGCGGTGCCCGTGGGCTCGCCGCCGCGGCCGAGCTGGATCTTCTCGATCTTCGCCTGGGCGGACTGCAGCCGCGCCTCGCATTGCTGGCGCAGCCGGTCGCCCTCGGCATAGAGCGCGATCGCATCGTCGAGCGCGGCATCCCCGCTCTCCAGCTTGCGCACGATCTCCTCGAGCCGCTTCAGCGCGTCCTCGAAGCTCAGCTCTGCGATGGGTTGGTCGGACATGGGGCCAGCTTTGGTCGCGGCGACGGCAGGGGTCAAGCGCCGGCGGCCCGCCAATGATCGACGCCGTCCAGCCGCTCGCGCACGGCCCGCTCCCGCGCCTCGAGCCAGCGCAGATGGGCGAGCGCCTCGCCGGTGGCGAGGCCGAGAACGGAATCGTCGATCGCGCGACCGAACAGGATCGAGAAGCAATCGACGGCCCGACGCGGCTCGGCGAGATGGGCGGCGAGCGCATCCAGGCGGCCGTGATGCCCGTCACGGAGCGCCTCCAGCCGGGCGTGAAGGCCGGTGAACGGCTCTCCGTGCGACGGGAGGACGAGCAGATCGTCCGGCAGCTCGGCGAGGCGATCGATCGAGTGAAGCCAGTCGCCGAGCGGGTCGGCCAAAGGCTCGCTGAGACTCAGAGACACGTTTGACGTGATGCGCGGAAGCACCTGATCGCCGGCGATCATCACCTTGCCCGCCTCATCGACCAGGCAGGCATGTTCCGGGCAGTGGCCGCTGCCGATCAGGACGCGCCAGCGCCGCGCGCCGATCTCCAGGACATCGCCCTCGCGGATGCGCCGGAAGCTGACGGGAACGGGGCTCACAACCGAGGCGAAACGGCCCCAGCCCTTGGCGCGCTCGGCCTCGATCCGCTCCTCAGGCCAGCCGGCTGCGCGCCAATAAGCGAGCGCGGCTTCGGGCGGCGTGTCGCGGACGTCGGCCATCAGCATGCGGGCGAACAGCCATTCCTCGCGCGTCATGACGAGCGGCACCTCGAAGCGCTCGGTCAGCCAGCCGGCAAGGCCGATATGATCGGGGTGGAAATGGGTGACGATGACCCGGGTGACGGGACGGCCCGCAAGCGGCCCGGCGAACAACGCCTCCCAGGCCTCCCGAGAGGGCGGAATGTCGAGCCCGGTGTCGACCAGGGCGACGCCGTCGCCATCGTCCAGCGCCCAGACGTTGATATGCTTGAGCGAGCCCGGCACCGGCAGGCGCGCCCAGCCGATGCCGTCGGCGAGCGCGATCAGCTCTCCCGGCTCGGGGCCGCGCCGGCCGAGCGGATAGGTCAAGCCGCGATGACTATAGGCCCCGCCCGCAAGCGAGGCGTCGGGCGCTACGGGATCGGTCTTCGCCATCGGCCCAATCTCCGAATGGGCTGCCGCCCGATCCGCTTTCCGGGCTCAGCTCCGGAAGGGATCGAGATCCGTGTCGTCCGCCGCGGGCTCGGCCGGAGCAGCCTCGGAGTCGGCAGCCTCTGCCGCGTGCGCAGCCTCGGCCAAGCGGACATGGGCCTCGCGCTCGGCGCGAAGCTCCTCGATCAGCGCCTCGCGGTCCTGGTCGATGCGCGAGTCGCGCTGGACCTCGGCGCCGGCCGCCTTGGCCGCCTTGGCAACGACCGCATCGAGTTCGCGCTGCGAGCAGAGGCCGAGAGTCACCGGGTCCTTCGGCTGGATGTTTGCAATGTTCCAATGGGTGCGGTCGCGGATCGCCGCGATCGTGGTGCGGGTGGTGCCGATCAGCTTCGAGATCTGGCCGTCCGTCACCTCCGGATGGTTACGGATGATCCAAGCGATGCCGTCCGGCTTGTCCTGGCGCTTGGAGACGGGGGTGTAGCGCGGGCCCTTGGTGCGGGTGACCTTGTCCGGCTCCTTCTGCATCTTCAGGCGATATTCGGGATCCGCCTGGCCGCGCTCGATCTCTTCCTGGGTGAGCTCGCCCGCGCGAAGCGGATCACGGCCGGTTAGCTTGGTCGCTGCGGTATCGTCGGCGATCGCCTGGACTTCGAGGATGTGGAGGCCGCAGAATTCGGCGATCTGCTCGAAGGTGAGGGAGCTATTGTCCACCAGCCAGCTGGCGGTCGCATGGGGCATGAGCGGCTGGGCCACGGGAGTCTCCGGATAAAATAAGGGCCGCCCCTGCACGGAGCGGCCGAAGCTGGATTGCCATGTAAACCCGCCGGGCTTCGAGGGCAAGCATTGCCGCGCATTCGGCCGCTCGCTCCGAAACCGGCTTTACGTCGTTCAGATTACAAGCGAAACGAGCGGCCTGCGGCCGAGTCTTTCGCGGCCGCAATCGAGGGGGGAGAAAATGCTCAAAACATTGACGGCGGTCGCCCTGGTCGCGGCGCAGATCACGGCGACGACAATGCCCGCGCAGGCGGCCGAGATTGTGGGTGCAGAGCCCCAGCGAAGCCAGCAATTCGGTACCTTCGTCGGGGCGCGACTGCGCGTGCCGCTCGATGGAGTGCGGCGCGAGGCGCGAGCGACGCTGACCGCGGCGCCGACTGTCCATTCGGCCAGCGTATCCGGCGAGCATCGGCTCCGTATCGGCCACGGATTGGAACTCGGGCTCCAGGGCGCCGACCTGCGCTTCGACCTTGCCGGTCGTCCAGTGGCCCGGCTTGCCGAGAGCGGCGGGACCCCTGAGGGCGGCCGAAACAACGTCTCGACGGTCGGGTGGGTCGCGATCGGCGTCGGCGCCGTCGCAGCAACCCTGTTCGCCCTTTACGCCCTTTGCGGCGCCGGAGAGATCTGCTCGACGGACGACGACTGATTGCCGCTCGGCCCAAGCGCAGCTTCGCCAGCTGTGGCGCTTGGGCAACACGCTGCGCATTCTCGACAAGTGTGGTTGACAATAGCCCGGGACCATCCGATCTCCCGAGCACCAACTTATTGAAGGGACTAAATAAATGCGCAAGCTTCTCGTCGCCACCGTGGCGGCCGTTTCTTTCCTCGCGACCCCTGCCATTGCGCAGGACGTTGCCACCGGCCCGTTCCAGGGCGCCCGCGTCGGCGCCACCATCGGCACCGGCGGTGACGATCCGTTCGA
>JAEWCW010000167.1 GCA_023390415.1 Pseudomonadota bacterium
AACGGCGCCAATGCGGCCGCGGGCGGTATCAACTTCCTGGATCTGCCGGGCGGCGCGGGCTGCGAGTCGATGGACGGGGGCATGGCCTATGACCATGCGCTCTGGAACACGCCGACCGCCTTCTATGCCTGCGCCTGGGACACCGGCCGCGCCGCCGTAATCCAGCAGCCGATCGACACCTTGACCTATTTCGGCCGCGGCGTGCTTCGGCTCGGCGGCGAGCACCAGGTCTCGCTCGAGGTCACCGGCTCCGACGCCACTTCGGCCAAGAGCTTCTCGCACGCCCAGCTTTCGGCCAACACGACCAACCTGCCGATCGCCTATCCGCTCAACGCTTCGACGGCGGTGACCTACAATCAGGTGTTCAATGCGATTCGCGGCGCCTTCACCGATCCGGCGCAGCGCGCCGCGCTCGATGCGCGCTACGGCCGGCCGATCTCCTATCGCTGGCGCTGTATGGCCTGCGGTCCGCGCGAATATGTGACCGACACCCAGACCTTCCGCGCTGCGCTCGGCCTCGAAGGCGCGCTCTTCGCCGGCTGGGATTATCGCGCCGGCGCCTCCTACGCTCGAAGTGAATCCGCCTCGGTGCTCGGCTCGGGCTATTATTTCCGCGGAACGCTGGCCAACGGCGCGCCGGACCCGCTGGCGCCGACCGCGCCGGGCGCGACCACGCCGGGTCTCGTCGGCGTGATGAATGCGGGCCTGATCAATCCCTTCGCATTGGAGCAGACCGCGGCCGGCCTTGCCGCGCTCGACGCGGTCTCGGCCGAGGGCACGACCCTCTATGGCGGCCGTTACGAGGTGCGCCAGTTCGACGCCTCCTTCTCCGGCCCGCTCTTCGATCTTCCGGGCGGCGCGATCCAGGCGGCGATCGGCTTCGACTATCGGCGCGAGACCTATGAGTTCAACGGATCGGACGCGGCTGCTGCGACGGCGCCGGTGATCTTCCTCGCCGCGTTCGACAACGTGAACGCGCTGACGCCCAAGCGCCGCAACGTGCTCGCGGCCTATGCCGAGGTGCTGTTCCCGATCCTGCCGAGCCTCGACGTGACCCTCGCCGGTCGCCTCGACGATTATACGGGCTTCGGCACGACGACGAACCCGAAGGTCTCGGTGCGCTTCCGCCCGGTCGAGCCGGTGATGTTCCGCGGCTCGTACAATACGGGCTTCCGGGTGCCGAGCTTCAACCAGATCTTCAACGGCCTCACCGTCTCGCCTTATGCGGGCAGCGACATCGCCGATCCGGTGGCCTGCCCGGGCGGAGTCCCGACCAGCGCCTTCGGCAGCGGCCAGCCCTGCGCCCAGATCCGCCCGGATATCGGCACCGGCGGCAACCTGCTGCTCGGGCCGGAGACCGCTGAGCAGTTCAACGTCGGCATCGTGATCACGCCGGCGCCGCTGTTCAGCCTCTCGGTCGACTGGTGGAGCATCAGCGTCGACGACACGATCACCCTGCTCACCGAGCGCCAGCTGATCCAGCAGGGCTTCCTGTTCCCGGACCGCATCCAGCGGGACGCTGCCGGCAACGTCACACTGCTCGATCGCCGCTGGATCAACGCCGGCGCCCGCCGCACCCAAGGCATCGAGGTCGCCTTCCGCGGCGGCTTCGACATGGGCACCTCGCGCATCCGCACCGGGCTCGACGGCACCTACCTCATCCGCAAGCGCGAGCGTCTGACCGATGCGGCGCCGTGGGAGAACCAGCTCGGCGTCTTCACCTTCACCGGCGACCTCGGCCTGCGCTGGAAGCACAATGCCTTCGTCAGCTTCCAGACGGACGATTTCGACATCACGCTGACCCAGATCTTCCGCAACGGCTATCGCAACTTCGCGCTTCCGGGCATCGCCAATGGAACGGTCACGCGGCCGGACTATAATGAGCGGGTGAGCAGCTACACCGCCTACAATCTGTCGATGAGCTATACCGGCCTCGCGCCGGGCCTCCGGCTCACCGCGGGCATCCGCAATCTGTTCGACCGCGATCCGCCCTTCGCGATCACCTATGACGGCAACACCGGCGCCGGCGGCTCCTGGGAGCCGCGCGTCGCCGATCCGCGCGGACGTTCGTTCACCTTCTCCGCCGACGTGCGGTTCTAAGCCGACGCGCAGTGGATCACTTCCGGCTCCATGAGGGCGTGATCCACTGCGAGGGCGTCGCCCTGCCGGAGATCGCCGCCGCGGTCGGGACCCCGGTCTTCGTCTATTCCGCCGGCGCGATGCGCAGCCAGGCGCGGGCGCTCGCAGCAGCGCTCGCGCCGCTCGGCGACCCGCTCATCGCCTATGCGGTCAAGGCCAATCCCAACGGCGCGGTGCTCGCCACGCTGGCGGCGGAAGGGCTCGGCGCCGACGTCGTCTCGATCGGCGAATATCGCCGGGCGCGCGCGGCGGGGATCGCGGCGGAGCGGATCGTCTTCTCGGGAGTCGGCAAGACCGCGGCCGAGATGCGCGCGGCGCTCGAGGGCGGCCTCTGCCAGTTCAACCTCGAATCGCTCGAGGAAGCCGAGATGCTGTCGGAGGTCGCGGCGGCGATGGGCCGCAAGGCGCCGGCGGCCTTCCGGGTCAATCCCGACGTCGAGGCCGGCGGCCACGCGAAGATCTCGACCGGCGCCGCGCACAACAAGTTCGGGATCCCGATCGGCGACGCGCCGGCCGCCTTCGCGAGGGCGCGGGACCTGCCCGGGCTCGCGCTCCAGGGCCTCGCAGTCCATATCGGCAGCCAGATTTCCAGCCTCGCGCCGCTCGAGCTCGCCTTCGCCAAGGTCGGCGCGATGATCGCGCGGCTTCGCGCCGAAGGCCATGAGATCCGGACCGCGGACCTCGGCGGCGGGCTCGGCATCAGATACGATCCGTCGCAGCCGGCGCCGCCCGAGATCGCGGACTATGGCGCGATGGTGGAGCGCGCGACCGCGGGCTGGGACGTTCGGCTGATCTTCGAGCCGGGACGGCTGATCGTCGGCGATGCGGGCGTTCTGCTGAGCGAGGTGATCCGGGTGAAGCCGGGGCCGATCTGCCCGTTCGTCGTGCTCGACGCGGCGATGAACGACCTGCTTCGGCCGAGCCTCTACGACGCCTGGCACGGGATCGAGGCGGTGGCGCCGAGCGGCCGGCGCTTCGTCGCCGACCTGGTCGGTCCGGTCTGCGAGACCGGCGACACGTTCGCGACGGCCCGCGAGACCGATGCGGTCGAGGCAGGGGACCTGATGATCATCCGCACCGCCGGCGCCTATGCGGCGACGATGGGCAGCACCTACAATTCGCGCCCGCTCGCGCCGGAGGTGCTGGTCGACGGCGACCGCTGGGCGGTGGTGCGCCCACGCCGCGACGTCGAGGCGCTGATCGGGGACGAGACGCTGCCCGACTGGCTCGCGCGCGGCGGCTGAGCGAGGATCCGCGCGGCGAGCCATTCCTCGATCCGGGTGAAGGCGGAGCGGCCTGGCGGCTGCGGCGCCGGATTGCCTGCGGCGAAGAACGCGATCCCGATCCCGCGCGCGCGGTCGATCCACAGGCCGGAGCGGAGGTTGTAGGCTTCCCCGGCATGGCCGAATGCGCGGCGCCCGTCGCCGAACAGGTCGTCGCGGCAGCCGGGCGTCGCGGTCGGCAGGATCTGCGCGGCGAGGCCGTAGGCGCAATAGAAGCCGCCGTCGGTCTCGCCGTTCGATCCGTCATAGGTCCAGGCCGGTCGGAGGATGGCGTCGACGCTGGCCTCGCGGAGGAAGCGCGTGGACCCGTGGCGGCCGCCGTTGAGGAGCATGCGGCCGATCACCGCCATGTCGCTCACCGAGGCGCGGAAGCCGCCCTGGGGCGAGAAGAGCGCGCCATTGTCGCCGAGCCGGTAGGAGGTGAGGTCGCAGCCCTCGCCGCGGCGGAAAACCGGGCAGGACGGGCGGCGGCCCTGGAGGTCATCGAGCGCGACGCTGCCGTCGGCCCGGTAGAGGGTGACGGCGCGGGCGATCTTGGCATCGCTGCACATCGTCCAGTTGAAGCAGGCATCGAGGCCGAGCGGCGCGGCGACCAGCCGGTGCATCAGCCGATCGAAGCGCTCGCCGGTGATCCGCTCCAGCGCCGAGGCGACGACCGGGAAGTTGAGGTTGGCGTAGCGAAAATAGGTGCCCGGACGATGCGCGCGGTCGAACACGTCGGGATTGGCGACCGCGCCGCGCACAGTGCTGCCGAGCGGGATGACATAGGCCTCGCCGGCATCCTGGAGCCCGGACGTGTGCGAGAGCATCATCCGCAACGTGATCGGGACATCGGGGAAGGCCGGATTGCGCAGCTGCCAGCCGAGCGCTGCCGAGACGTCGGCGTCGAGATCGACCCGGCCGGCCTCGACCAGCCGCATGACGCCGAGCGCGACGACGAGCTTGGACACCGAAGCCCAGCGCGCCGGATCCTCGACCGTGATCGCGCGGCCGCTTCGGCGATCGGCGATGCCGGACGCATCGGCGGCGCGCACGCCCCGCGCATCGAATCTCGCCCAGGCATAGGCCATGCCCGCAGTGACCGGTGCGGAGACGGGGGGCGGCGGCCCTTCCGGCGCCCGCGCCTGGCATGCCGCGAGGGCGAGGAGGGCCAGGGGAAGCAGACGCCGCATGGCCAATGGATAGCGGCGCCCCGCGCGGGCGAGAAGTCCCGAGGCCGATCAGCGGCGAACTTGATCCATGTGGCCCAACTTCCGGGCAACTTGCGCGCTGCTGGGCGGTTGGGGAGGAAGCAGCGGAGACCGACATGGCCGACACCTGGGGCGCCGAGCGCGGCCTGAAGCGGTTCGAAGGCTTCACCGACGCGGTCTTCGCGATCGCGCTGACTTTGCTGATCGTCGAGATCAAGCCGCCCGGGTCGCCCGAAGGGCCGACAGTCGGCGCGAGCCTCTGGCACACGATCGCCGAGCAGTGGCACGAGGAGCTCGCGCTGCTGGTGAGCTTCGTCGCGATCGGCGTCTACTGGCTCCAGCACCATTATACCGGCCGGATCTACGCCAAGAGCGACCACGGGTTCAGCGCGATCAACCTCGGCTTCCTGCTGGCGGTGACGGTGATGCCCTATCCGATCCGCGTGTGGAGCTTCCACGTCGGCACGGTGCACGAGGCGAGCGCGAGCCTGGTCCTGACGATCGGGCTGGCGCTCCCAGCCCTGTTCTGGATGGCCAAGTGGCTCTACGCGCGGCCGCGCTCGCTCATGGACCACAGGCTGGCGCCCGACTTCGTCCGCCAGATGACCCGCCGCTACGCGATCAGCACCGGGCTCTATGTCGCAGCCGTCGCTCTCGCCCTGGTCGCGCCGCAGCTGGGCGTGGCGCTCTCGCTCCTGGTTCTGCTCTATTACCTGCTGCCCCAGCCCAAGCCCCGCTACCGGCCCGGCATGGAGCCGGAGGAGAAGGAGACGGCCGAGGCGTAGCAGGCGCCCGCACCAGCGAAGGAGAGAGGCGATGATCGACCGCGCATTGTTCGTCCGGATTACAGCCAAGGAAGGCAGGGAAGATGAGGTCGAGGGGTTCCTGAAGGGCGCGCTCGACGCCGTCCGCGAGGAGGAGGGGACGATCGACTGGTATGCGCTGAAGTTCGGCAGCCGCGACTTCGCGATCTTCGACACGTTCGGAAGCGAGAAGGACCGGCTCGCCCACCTCGCCGGCAAGGTCGGCCGTGCGCTGATCGCCAACACGCCGACCCTTCTCGACGGCATGCCGAGCATCGAGCATGCCGAGGTGCTGGCGGCCAAGGAAGCGACGGCGGAGGTGGCGTAAGTGGAGGGGGCGGAGGCGAAGGCTTCCGCCCGCTTGTCTCCGGCGGGCGTTTACGGGCGCCCGGGGCCGCGAATGGTCACCAAAGGTCGCACTGACCATGGGTGTCTGACCACATCCCCCTCTCCCCTCGGGGAGAGGGCAGGGAGAGGGGTCAGCGCAGGGATCGGCTCGATGCCGAGCCGGGCGCTCTTCAAGCGCCGACCCCCTCTCCCAGCTTCGCCTAAGCTCGCCAACAGGCTCGCTAAGGCTGCGCAACCCTCTCCCCCAGGGGAGAGGGGATTTGTGGGGCCGCGAATGGTCACCAATGGTCGCACTGGCCATGGGCATCTCGCAACAAATCCCTCGCCCCTTGGGGAGAGGGCAGGGAGAGGGGTGGCGTCCGGGCCGGCTCAGCGCCTGTCCTGAGAGACGCCGCAGGCGGCGTCGATGGGCCGAGCCGGGCGCTCTGCGAGCGCCGCCCCCTCTCCATGATCAGGTACAAACTGCCCCCGGCAGTTTGTAGCCATGTCCGGGGGGACATGGCGACCTGATCATCGCCTAAGCTCGCGAAGGTGCTCGCTAAGGCTGCCCAACCGTGCGGCGCGCCTAAGGACCGTCCTGGGGACGGTCCAGCGCCGCACCCCCCAGGGGAGAGGGACCTTATCACGAGACCTGGTCCTCGATCCCGTCGAGCAGGGCCGGGAAAGCCTGGCGCGCCGCCGCCTGGGGATCGGCGCCCTCGTCCTTGCGTAGCTCCCAGGGCGCGGCGAAGCGGCGGGGATCGAGGCGGGCGAGGAGCCACATCAGAAGCTTGTCGCTCGGCGTCCTCTTCTCGGTGACCAGGTTTCCCTCGTGCCAGACCTGCTCGGTGCGGCCGTGGATCGCGCGATCGAAGGCCAGCGTCGAGAGCCGGCCGACGGCGATCTGCTGGGCGACGTCGAAGCCCTGGGCGAAGGCCGGCGAGCGGGCGCGCAGCCGATAGACCGAGCGCGCGCTGATCCGCGCCGAGGCGCAGGCGAGATGGACCGAGCCGGTCTCGGCGAGGTGGCAGAGGAACAGGCGCTGGCGCTCGGCGGACCAGCCGGCCATGCGCTTGCGGCTGTCCTGGAGCGGGATTCCGTCGAACGGCTCCGGCTCGATCGGTGGCGTGAGGGTATTCGGGTCGGGGGCCGATTGCGCGGCCTCACCGGGCGAGTCCGCAGCGGCGGGCGGGAGCAGATCGGTCGGGGCGGGCTCCCCGCGCTCCGCCAGCCGCACCAGCGACAGTCGCGGCCCGCCCTCCTCGTCCGCCGCCTCGGCGACCGCCTCGATCTTGTCGCTCGCCTTCACCCAGGCGTCGAATTCCTCGAGCGTCATATCGCGCTGCGTGTAGTGCATGATCCGGCTCCTTCGGTTCTCAGGAGCCGAATCATTTAGGCAATTATATACTTTACTTAGCAACGCCGATTCGGCAAAGAAGGTGAGCGATGTCAACGCAGTGCGCTGAAAGGCCGGAAGCCAAAGGTGCCATTGAGGTTACACCTGCCATGCTGGACGCGGGGGTCAAAATTCTGCGTCGTGAATTCGGCGGAGAGACGGAAGGTCAGAATAGGTTTGTCGATTTCCGTGAGACGGTTGCAGAGATTCTGCGGCTGCCTTTAGCCCCTTGAGGAGGCGCTTCATCCTCCTCGGGACGAATTCTAGCCAAGCGGCCTCGGTCGCATCCAGAAGCTCCTCCAAGTTCGCGATTACGATCTCGAGATCCTTCACGCCGGCGCGCTGATGCTTGGGCGGCTTGGTTGACCGCGGAGCCTTAACCCGTGCGTGGAGCGTGTCAGTGCGGCCATGCACCACATATTCCGCGTGCATTAGTTCGTTGCGCCGGTCGGCGATGTCCTTGGTCTTGTCCACTACGTGCCTAAGGAAGGCCCTCTGGCGCTTCGTCATCTTCACCGTGTGAAGCGCCAGTGCGAGAAGATCGCGTCGGGCCTGGTGCGTCGGTTGCCGTTCCCAGATGGCCTCTGCGAAGGCGCGTCTTTGAGAGGCGAGGATCTGGAGAAAGAGTCTGCGGAGGGCGAGTTCCTGGCGGTTCCAGAGGATGGTCAGCACGCCTAATGCAGCCGCCTCGTCGGGGAAGAAGTCTCGCACTTCGCTCCCCCGGCTCAGCTCGCCTAGCGGCCAGTACCAATCTCGTTTAGGATCTTTGGTCATGCCGGACACCGATCACAAAGAGAGTGACACCTACTCCGAAGCGGAGACGGAAGCGCGCCGCGAGGCGACGCTGAAGCGGCTGCTGGCGACGCCGCACAAGCCGCACAAGCAGAGGGCGGATGACAAGCGATAGAGAAGCCCGCCAGCTGATCGCCCTTGCGGCTACTGGTCGCCTACCACTGTGGCACATGCCGCCACGGCCTCCCGAACCAGTTTCTCGACGCGTTCCTGCGTTAATATCACGGTATCTGAGAGCCGCTCTGCGGCTATGTCGTCGCCCTTGGTGAGGTTGTGGAACTGGTCCGTTTTCCGAGCCGCCGCTATCATCATCTCGGCCAATTCCTGCCGTTGATCCCGCGTGAGGCGACTAAACATTTGCTTAAGCAAAAGGCTTAGAATGAATTCTTGTGCGCCAACGGCCGCGACAAGATTTCGATAGCCCGGTGAATCCATGGCGACTCCCCCCTCTAGGTGAAGTTGCTCGAATGGGTTCAACGAGTCCAGCGCTTGCGATGGCCCTATTCAGGCGAGCTCGCATTCCAGTTCGGCAGGTTCCGCCGGCTCTACTGTCAGCCGCAGTCCCATGGCCGATAGGATGGCCCGTATGGTCTCAAATGACGGATTCCCGTCTTCACCAAGCGCTTTGTAGATACCGGGGCGCGACACGCCACTCCGGCGCGCGAGGTCCGAAACGCCATGAGAGCGCGCAACGGTTGCCAGCGCCCGACGAAGCTCTTCGGGCGAAGAGTCTTCAAGGTAGGCGTCGAGGTACGCGGCGATAGCCTCGGCAGTGTTGAGGTAATCCGCGGAGTCGAAAGCCGTTGTTTCGATCTTAGCCATCACTCAATCTCCTGTGCCAAAGCCTTGGCCTCTTCAATGTCCGCTTGCTGGGTCGATTTCTCGCCGCCGCATAGCAGAACGATCAACTCACTCCCCCGCTGAACGAAATAGACGCGATACCCAGGCCCATAAAAAATCCTCATCTCAGAGACGCCCTCACCCACCGGGGCAACGTCTCCTAGGTTGCCATCCCGCGCCCGATCGAGCCTCTTCAGGATTCGCGCCCGAGCCCGTTCGTCTCGCAGACCGGCAAGCCAGGTGGCAAATCGGGTAGTCTGCCTAACCTCGATCATGGGTGTATCCTACAGTTAACAATGGGCGGTTGTCAACCATGGTTTACAAGCCCCTTAACGAGTCCACCGTTTGCGGGGTTCCCCTATCTGGCGGGGGGCCTCGAAATACTTAGGCGGCGAGTGCGCCAATCCGCCGATAGGTAAGGCGGCGGCCTTCCATGCCATTCAGGATCAGGGCGGCACGCTCACCGTCCGTGTGATCCTTGGTGCTGTAGCGCATATCGAACTCGGCCAAGTAGCGGTGCATGTGGGCGGCGCTCCAATGGTGGTAGGTGCCGATCACGCCGCGCTTGAGGATCGAGAAGAAGTTTTCCGCGGTGTTGCTGTGCTTCTCGCCCTTGCCGAACTTGCGGCTGGCGTGGAGCGTATGCTCATGGGCGGCGAACTCACGGCCGACTGCCATGTAGATATGGCTCTCGTCGGTCATGAGGGTGGAAGCGCGGTCAACGTGCGTGACGATCGCGGCGCGGATGTTGTTCGCATGAAGGTTGGCAACGTGGAAGGAACGGGCGCGACCGCCGCGCTCGACCAGCGTGACGACCTTCTTCTTGGGAGCGGTCTTGCCCGACAGGCGGTTGCGCTTCTTGCCGCCAACGAAAGCCTCGTCGGACTCGACAACCGAGCCAGGGCCGCCAAGCGGACCATCGCCAAGGGCGCCGTCCATGGCTTCGCGGATACGGTGCATGAGGAACCACGCGGTCTTGTAGGTCACGCCGAGCATGCGCTCGATCTGCTTCGCGCTCATGCCCTTCTTGGAAGCGGCCATGAGGTGCGTTGCCAGAAGCCACTTGTGAAGCGGAACGTGGCTGCGCTCCATAACCGTTCCGGTTCGCACCGTGAACTTGTCGCGACAGTCATTGCAGAGGAACATGCCGGCCTGGGTCTTTCCACCCATGCGGCGAACCTTGGTCGATCCACAGTGCGGGCAGGACGGCTCACCATCGGGCCAGCGCGACGCCTCGATGTGCGCCAGCGCCTTGGCTTCATCGTGAAAGATCGGATCGGTGATGTTCACGTGCATGGTTCAAGCCCTTCCTACCACTCCCTTATGGCATGATCGGGTTGCTAAGTAAAGTATATAATTGCCATCATTTATCCCATATGGTACATTGTAGGAAAGCGCTTTTCGTCGCGGCTCATGCCGCGCTCGAGGCATAGCGGGGGAGCGCCCGGACTAGGCGGCGTGGTCGGCGTTCAGGCCCTCATTCTGGCGCATGGCCAGCTTGGCTTCGCAGACCAGTTCGCGGGCACGTTCGATCCCTTCGCGGATGGCCGCCTGCGCCTCCTCCGCGTGCTTCGGCTCACTTGAATCCTCGGTATCCATCTCACCCTGACCCCTGCGCGACATAACCTGGATCAGGACCCGGGGGTTCCTCGGTTCGTCGATTCTGACGGCATGACGGCCGCGGGCGGCGGCGGCGGTTCGTCGGCCGGGCCGTGGGCGTAGCTGAAGACCCGGGAGAGGCGCCAGCTGCCGTCGGGGGCGAGCACCCAGAGCTGGGCGAAGCGGGCGCGGCCGGCGAGGCGCTCGGTGCCGGCGGCGCCGTGCCGCTCGTAGAAGAGATGCTCGCCCGCCTCGATCGCGCCGACGCCGGGGACCGGATCGACGCGCAGGGAGCCGCGCACCAGCTCGCGGCGGCTGCGCCAGGCGGCGGGGTCCTGCCGGTCCGCGCAATAGCGGGCATAGCCGGCGGTGAAGGCATCGGCGCCGCGGACCGCGCCGTCGCGGTCATGGTAGAATTCCAGATCGTCGGCGAGCAGCGCGCGGAAGCGGGCGGCATCGCAGGGGCCGGTGAAGAGAAGCTCGAACAGCTCCGCGTCACGCGCGGCGATCGCTTCCGTCAGCGCGGGCTGCGGGGGAATGGGCGGCAGCGGCGGGCTTGGCTGGAGCGCTGCGGCGGCGGCGAGGAGGAAGGGAGGCGGCATGGCTCGGCTCCTGCTGTGTTACGAACATAATACAGGAGGTTTCGATATGTGCGCAAGGCCGGCAGGGCAGATCAGGCGGGGACGTAGGTGAGGCGGATCACGTCGTCGTCGATGCGGTCGGTGGCGGCGAGGCGGAGCGGGGGGCGGGGGCCGGCGAAGAAGGGCTTGCCGGCGCCGAGCACGACCGGGTGGAGATAGAGGCGATATTCGTCGACCAGGCCGGCGAGGCTGCCGGCGAGCGCCGGGCCGGAGACGGAGATCTCGCCGGGGAGCCGGACCTTCAGAGCGGCGATCGCCGCCTCGACATCGTCTGAGATCAGGGTGGCGTTGGGGCCGACCGCCTCCAGCGTGCGCGAGACGACCCATTTCGGCATGGCCCGCCAGGCGGAAGCGAACTCCCGCTCCGCCGCGCTCCAGTCGGGCCGGTCCTCGTCCCAATAGGCCATGGTCTCGTACATGAGGCGCCCGTAGACGCTGCCTGCGAGGGTGCGAACATGCTCGATCCAGTGGCGGAACAGCGCGGGGCTCGGCGGCGGCAGCTCCTCATGGCCGACATAGCCGTCCAGGGACTGGTTCATCGCGAAGACGAGTGTGGCCATGGTGTGAATTCTAACTCCCCTGGGATGGATTGCTCGGCCTGGTTCGCAGCGCAAGGAGCATCGTCCTCTCGAGGCGGCGGCGACGCCCGCTCGGCTTACGCACGGCGCGGGGGCCGGTTAGGGTTGCAGCGGGGCAGGGGAAGGAACGGCGCGGCTACCAATCACGGGCGCGTGGACCAGGGAGACCGCCACTGGACTGAGTTCGCTTCGCAGCGAACCTAGCGCTGGATGAGGGTCAGGGGTGTCATTTGTCTTTAAGGGATGACTTAAGAGGCGCGCTCCCCCTCCCCCCGGAGAGGACATCAGAACGGGTACACCTCAACGTCCCACCCGCGGCCTGTGCGTTCATTCAAGAACTCTCTCAGCTCCTCCTCGAGAGCAGTATCTTCATCGGTCGTAAGAGTAGTGCTCAGATGAAGCGTGTAAGGTTCAATCTTATGAATGCTAGCGCTCTCTATAAGCTTCTGCGCAAGTGAGCTGCGGCCGGCCGCCGCTAACATTGTAAATAGTTCCGCTTCACTCTTGGGCGCCTCAGCGCGGAAGGGGCGCCTTGGAGTCTGGCGCCTCATTTCCCTCATCTCCAACCGCATTGAAGACACCTCTTGGAACAGCGCCGCTAGCAGTGATTCGTCGGTCTTTCCGCTAGACTTAAGAGCCTCAAGGTCGAATGCCACGCTGATTGGGCTCTCCACCGTGATAGTTCCAGCCTCAATCGCCTGCACTTGAGACGTAAGTTCGGCTTTCGCCTTTTCCACACTATCGAGGTCTGTAAGATCAACCGGGATGGTACGTACCTGTGCGTTATCGAAGGGAATTGCCTCGGAGGCGTCGATCATGTGCACAAACGCTTTCTTAAGGCCGTGCCGAATAGCAAGTTCATAAAAGACATTGGGGTTGCTCTCAGACAAGTCAGCGATGAGTACGTCGCAGTCGACTATTTTTCTGACTATCTGATTGGTTATAATTCCAGGTTCGGAAAGCTGATCGGCTCGTTCGACTGTGTAACCAAGACTTTCCATCATCGGCTTTACGACGTGCTTCAGTAGCTTATCGGATCGCTTCCGCGTAGAACTTCCCTCCTTGCCGATAGGAGCTATGACGAAACAAGACTTCCGTTTCTTTTCAGCCGACATGGCTTACTCCGCTGCTATGCGCGCCGCGAGAATATATCCCCTTCCGTCTTCGCCGAGGCTTCGGCAGCCTCGCCCGTGCGGCCGGTACTGGTGGTCTTCGCCTCTCGCCGAACCCAT
Source organism: Pseudomonadota bacterium (assembly GCA_023390415.1). Lineage (GTDB taxonomy): Bacteria > Pseudomonadota > Alphaproteobacteria > Sphingomonadales > Sphingomonadaceae > Allosphingosinicella. Next base: position 12,821 of record JAEWCW010000167.1, read on the forward strand.
GGCACACCTGTTCCAGTTTCCGCGGGTCGCGGGAGTTGGTGCCGCGGGGTCTCGAAGGAGTTGGCGTGCTTGACTACGTAAGCAGGCGCGCGAGCCCGGTTGCGGCTACTCGTCGTCCTCGGAAGAGTCGCTTCCGCCACCGCCGCCGCGGGGAGGGGTGTCGGTTTCGCTCGTCTCTGGCTGGTAGCCTCCGCGGACGCCACCCTCATGAGGTATGTACCCTTTGCGAATGTCTTCCCAGTCGACATCCCTATCGCGATCACTCATGGTCAACTCCTACGGAAAATTTCCACCCACTTAATATCCTTACCACACAGAAGCACGGCACGTACCGGCTCTATTCGCTCCCAATTTCCCTGCTTGGGAACCGACCAAACTTCCTCAATATACAAATCTCTCTCTGCTGTGGCGGAGGAAGCGAATGATTCCTTGCCCATGACGCCGGCATATCGTGTGCGGTCGTTCAGCCGAACGAGCACAAACGTTCCTTTAACTATCTTAGAAAAAGCATAATCCCACGCTGCCGGGATATGGTGCGTCGTCCTTAGCTTAAGTTTACGAGCAGCCCAATAAAAATATTCGCTTCGATCAATTGCCACCACAGCCAAGCCAACGACAGCGGGCACAATAAAGTATAGTAGTAGCTGCCATAGCCAAAGTGGCAACTGGATGCCGTTTTCAGCATGAAAGAGGGGGTGCGCGAGCGCATAATAAGCACTAGACGCAACCGCATAGGCAATCAGACGATCCTTGAGATCAACTGGTGGGCCCTCACGGAAACGCGTTCGAATTCCCAATATGACGAGGCCGGGCGCAAGGACGGCTACCAAGCTCGTGACTTCGGAGGCTGAAGGTAAACTCGCCACGGGGTGTCCCTACTCCGCCGCAACCCCCGCCTGCGAGAACATATCCCCTTCCGGCTTCGCGGCCACTTCAGCCTCGCCCGCGCCGCCGTCGTTCGCGGCCTTGGCCTTCTGGCGCTTGTCGAAGCTGTCCCAGACCTCGTTCCAGTTTCCGCGGGTCGCGGCCTTGCTGTACTCCGTGGCGCGCTGCTCGAAGAAGTTGGCGTGCTCGACTCCGTTGAGAAGCGGGGCGAGCCAGGGGAGGGGGTGCTCGTCGATCATGTAGATCGGCTGGAAGCCCAATTGGCCGAGGCGCCAGTCGGCGATGTAGCGGATATACTTCTTGATCTCCTTGGGCGTCATGCCCGGCACCGGACCCATCTCGAACGCGAGATCGATGAAGGCGTCCTCCAATCGCACCGTCTTCTGGCAGACGTCGAGAATCTCCTCCTTGACCGACTTGGTCAGGCAATCGCGCTCCTTCACGAAGGCGTGGAAGAGGCGGATGATGCCCTCGCAGTGAAGGCTCTCGTCGCGCACGCTCC